>DIME01000064.1:13874-21793 GCA_002425405.1 Candidatus Accumulibacter vicinus | reverse complement strand
GGACATCGAAGTGGTCGGCATCAACGACCTGCTCGACCCCGACTATCTGGCGTACATGCTCAAGTATGACTCGGTGCATCGTCGCTTCCAGGGCAGCATTGCGGTCGAAGGCAACACCCTGGTCGTCAATGGCAAGAAGATTCGCCTGACTGCCGTCAAGGACCCGGCCGAGCTGAAGTGGGATGAAGTGGGCGCCGACATCGTTGTCGACTCGACCGGCCTCTTCCTGACCACCGAATCGTGCCAGAAGCATATCGCCGCCGGCGCCCGGAAGGTCATTCAGAGCGCCCCCAGCAAGGACGACACACCGATGTTCGTGTTCGGCGTCAACGACCAGACCTATGCCGGCCAGACGATCATCTCGAACGCTTCGTGCACCACCAACTGCCTGGCGCCCGTCGCCAAGGTATTGCATGACAACTGGGGAATCAAGCGCGGTCTGATGACCACCGTGCACGCCGCCACGGCTACCCAGAAAACCGTCGATGGCCCGTCCAACAAGGACTGGCGCGGCGGCCGTGGCATCCTCGAGAACATCATTCCGTCCTCGACCGGTGCGGCCAAGGCCGTCGGCAAGGTCATTCCCGAGCTGAACAAGAAACTCACCGGCATGGCCTTCCGCGTTCCGACGTCCGATGTTTCAGTCGTCGACCTGACCGTCGAGCTGAACAGGGACGCCACCTACGAAGAAATCTGTGCAGCCATGAAGGCGGCTTCCGAAGGTCCGATGAAGGGTATTCTCGGCTACACGAACGAGAAGGTGGTGGCCACCGATTTCCGTGGCGAGAGTTGCACATCGGTGTTTGATGCCGAAGCCGGGATGGCCCTCGACGGCACTTTCGTCAAGGTCGTCTCGTGGTATGACAACGAATGGGGCTATTCCTGCAAGGTGCTGGAAATGGTCCGCGTAATGGCCCGCTAACCGACCATCAGGGGCGCTTTCGGGCGCCCCTCTCGCAAGGAAACCCCATGTTGTCACGCGATACCAAGATCGTTGCCACCCTCGGTCCGGCGTCATCCGATGACGAAGTACTGGAGCGTATGATCCTTGCTGGCGTCGATGTTGTGCGCCTGAACTTCTCGCATGGCAAACCGGAAGACCATGTTGCCCGTGCACAAATGGTTCGTGAGGTGGCCGCCCGAGTCGGCCGCCCGGTCGGGATTCTCGCCGACCTTCAGGGACCCAAGATCCGCGTCGGAAAATTTGCCGACGGCAAGACCAGGCTCGAGAACGGCGCACGCTTCATCCTCGACGCCCAATGCGAACTGGGCAATGCCGAGCGTGTTGGCCTCGACTACAAGGCACTGACGCGTGACGTTTCAGCCGGTAGCGTTTTGCTGCTCGACGATGGTCGCATCGTCCTCGACGTCAAGCGCGTCGTCGGTTCGGAGATCTTCACTGTCGTTCGCCACGGTGGCGAGCTATCCGACAACAAGGGGATCAACCGCCAGGGAGGGGGTCTTTCGGCACCTGCACTGACCGCCAAGGACATGGAAGACATCCGCACCGCGGCAAGCATCGAAGTCGATTTCCTGGCCGTCTCCTTTCCCAAGAGTGCGGCCGACATGTACATGGCAAAACAACTGATCCACGCAGCGGGTGGGCAGGCACAGACCATCGCCAAGATCGAACGGGTCGAGGCTGTTGCCGCTCTCGAAGAGATCATCGCCGCCTCGGATGGCATCATGGTCGCGCGCGGGGACCTCGCTGTCGAAGTCGGAGATGCCGCCGTTCCGGCACTGCAGAAGCGCATGATTCGCCTGGCACGCGAGAAGAACAAGCTGGCGATCACGGCAACGCAGATGATGGAGTCGATGATTTCCTCGCCAGCACCAACGCGTGCCGAAGTCTCCGACGTGGCCAACGCAGTGCTCGACGGAACCGACGCAGTGATGCTTTCGGCCGAAACCGCATCCGGCAAGTATCCGGTCGAAACCGTCGAGGCCATGGCCCGCATCTGCCTGGAAGCCGAAAAGTCTGCCGCAGTGACGCTCGACCACGAGTTCCTCAATCAGGTCTTCACGCGCATCGATCAGACGATTTCTCTGGCTGCACTCTGGACGGCACACCACCTCAAGGTCAAGGCCATCGCCGCACTCACCGAAACTGGCGCGACGGCCCTGTGGATGAGCCGCCTGAACTGCGGGGTTCCGGTCTATGCACTGACCCCGCAAGCCGATGCAGTGACCAGGATGAGCCTCTACCGGTCGGTATTTCCCTTGTTCATGAAACAACGGCCGGCGACCCGCGATGAACTGCTCTATGACGCCGAGCAGTTGCTGAGGAATGAGGGAATCGTGGAAAATGGAGACTTGATCGTACTCAGCGCCGGCGATCCGATGGGGACCAGCGGCGGTACCAATACGCTGAAGATCGTCCGTGTCGGCGATCCACAGCCTTACATGATCTGACCCCCACAAGACCGGCTCGGGGTGTCCCGCCGGCAGGCGGTCGCTTGACGATCGAGAGTTCTTGGGGGATTGGCGGATGCTGCCCGCCATCGACTCGCCGGCTCATTCCCTTGTCATGGCACTCAATCAATGGATCAACAACGTGACCGAAGCCCTCTTTGAATCGACGATCACCAGTCTGCCGCTCCTCGGCCGCGGCAAGGTGCGCGACATTTACGCCATCGATACCGAGAAGCTGCTGATCGTGACCAGCGATCGCCTTTCGGCCTTTGATGTCATCCTGCCGGACCCGGTGCCCGACAAAGGCAAGGTGCTGACGCGGCTGGCCGGCTTCTGGTTCGCCAGACTCGCCGGCATCATCCCCAACCAGCTGACCGGCATTGACCCTGAAACGGTGGTGACCGCCGATGAGCGAGCGCAGGTCCGGGGCCGTGCGCTGGTCGTGAAACGCTTGCAACCGCTGCCGATCGAAGCGGTGGTGCGCGGCTATCTGATCGGCTCCGGATGGCAGGATTATCAGGCCAGCGGTTGTGTTTGCGGCATCCGGCTACCGACCGGTCTTCGGCTTGCGAGCCGGCTGCCGCAACCGATCTTCACTCCGGCAACCAAAGCAGCCGTCGGCAATCACGACGAAAACGTTTCGTTCGAGCGCGCCCAGTCCGACTGTGCGCTGGCGCTTGCCGATCTGCTGGCGACAACCGGTCAGAGCGCTGAAACAATCGTCACACAGGCGCGCGACGCAGCCATTGCGCTGTACCTCAGCGCCACCGAATACGCAGCGGCACGCGGGATCATCATTGCCGATACCAAATTCGAGTTTGGCGTTGATGCTGCCGGCACGCTACATCTGATCGATGAGGTACTGACCCCCGACTCGTCACGCTTCTGGCCGGCCAACGCCTACCACGACGGCAGCAATCCGCCGTCCTACGACAAGCAGTACGTCCGCGACTATCTTGAGACCCTGGCCTGGAACAAGCAGGCGCCGGGCCCCCGCCTGCCGCCAGCGGTGCTTGCCGCCACCCGCGCCAGATACGTCGAGGCCTGCGAGCGCCTCACCGGCGAAGCGTTTGTCGATTGACCCAAGCCCGGAGACCAGCACCACGACACATCCGTCTACGCTTCACCTCAGCAAGGAGAACGCATGTCTCTGGAGCCCAGCCCCCCTGACTGTAGTCACATCCTGCCGCAAGTCCGCAGCGTCTCCGTCGGCCAGCCGTTCGCCTGGCTGGGGGCGGGCTGGGCCGACCTCTGCGCCAACCCGATCGCCAGCCTTGCCTATGGTCTGTTGTTTGCGATCGCCGGCGACGTGATCACGATTTTCGCGTGGCACAAAGGGCGACTGTTCATCATCGCGACTTCCGGCTTCTTTCTGGTCGGCCCTTTTCTCGCCGGAGGGTTGTACGAGATCAGCCGCCGCCGCGCGGCGGGCCAGACTTCGACTTTCTTCGGTTCGTTCGCCGGCGGCCGGCGCAACGCGCCCGAACTCGCCATGATGGGTCTGCTTCTGGCGATGATCGGACTGACCTGGGAACGCATCACGACCTGGCTGTTCGCCTTGCTGGCGCCAACGATTACCCCGGATCTGCTCGAGCTGCTGGCAGAGATCCATCTGTCGCCCGACCATCGCGATCTGCTGTTGATCTGGATCATGATCGGCGGAGCGCTGGCCTTGTTCGTTTTTTCCATCACCGTCGTCTCGGTACCGATGCTGCTCGATCGCCAGATCCCCTGCGGCATTGCCATTCGAACCAGTCTGCGCACCGTCGATGCCAATCTGCTGCTGATGATCCTCTGGGGTACGATTGTGGTCATACTGACCGGGCTCGGTTTTCTCACCCTCTTTTTCGGACTGATTGTTTTCATGCCGCTGCTCGGCCATGCTTCGTGGCATGCGTATCGCGACCTTGTAAAATATTAGCCATGCTGAGCGCCGCAAATCGCGTTTCCCCTTACCGAACCACGGAATCCTGGATGACTGACCCCACCCTGCAAGACAACCCGCTGCTCGACTTTTCCGGCCTGCCTCGCTTCGATGTGCTGACACCGGCCGATGTACAACCCGCGATCAGTACGCTGCTCGGTCGCTGCCGGACGCTGATCGAGCGACTGACTGCCGACGACCTGGTCGCCACGTGGACGGATTTCGCCGCACCGCTCTTTGACGGTTTGGAAGAACTGTCACGGGCCTGGGGAATGGTCGCGCATGTCCACTCGGTCAACGACATCCCTGCCTGGCGTGACGCCTACAACGGCATGCTGCCCGAGGTTTCACGTTTTTATGCCGAAGTCGGGCAGAACCTCCAGCTCTTCAACAAGTACAAAGCGATCGCCGCAAGCGACGAATACGCGCGCCTGTCGGTGGCGCAGCGGCGAATCATCGACCATGAAATTCGCGATTTTCGTCTCAGCGGTGCGGAACTGTCGGCAAAAAACAAGCCGCGCTTCCAGGCGATTGCCGAGGAGCTCGCACAGCTCTCGGCAAAGTTTTCGGAGAATCTTCTCGACGCCACCAATGCCTTTGCCGAAGTGTTGAGCGACGAGACCGAACTTGCCGGACTGCCTGACGACGCTCGACAAGCCGCCCGAGAAGCCGCTGAACGCGACGGCAGGAGCGGCTGGAAGTTCACCCTGCACATGCCCTCCTACCTGCCGGTCATGCAATACGCCGACAACCGCCGCCTGCGCGCCGTGATGTACCGCGCCTACGCTACACGTGCTGCCGAATTCGGTGCCGCTGAACTCGACAACACGCCGCTGATTCGACGCATCCTCGAGCTCCGCCGCGAGCAGGCGCAACTGCTCGGCTACCAGAACTACGCCGAGGTTTCACTGGTGCCGAAAATGGCCGAATCGGTGTCCCAGGTGCTCGACTTCCTGCGCGATCTGGCGGTCAAGGCCAGGCCTTTTGCCGAACAGGACGTTGCCGACCTGCGCGCTTTTGCCCGCAGCGAACTTGATCTCGATTGCATGGAAGCCTGGGACGTTGCCTACGTTTCCGAGAAGCTGCTGCAAGCGCGTTATGCTTTCTCGGAACAGGAAGTGAAGCAGTATTTTACCGAGAACCAGGTCCTCGCCGGTCTGATCACGGTCATCGAAACGCTGTTCAGCGTTCGCATCAAACCCGACAATGCACCGCGATGGCACGCAGACGTGCGCTTCTACCGCATCGAGACACCCGCAGGTGAACTGATCGGTCAGTTCTACCTCGACCTCTACGCACGCGAGACCAAACGCGGTGGCGCTTGGATGGACGAGGCAATCAGCCGCCGCAAGCGGCCAGAGATGTCGCCAACGCTGACCGGTGATGGCATCCAGAGGCCCGTCGCCTACCTCAACTGCAACTTTCCCCGACCAGTCTGCGACCAGGATGGAAAACTGCGGCCGGCGACCTTCACGCACGACGATGTGACCACCCTCTTTCACGAGACCGGTCATGGCCTGCACCATCTGTTGACGCGCGTTGACGAGATCGGCGTCGCGGGTATCCATGGCGTCGAATGGGATGCGGTCGAGTTGCCATCGCAGTTCATGGAGAACTATTGCTGGGAATGGAGCGTTCTGCAGGAAATGAGCGCCCATATCGACACCGGCGAGCCATTGCCACGCGCGCTGTTCGACAAGATGCTGGCAGCAAAGAACTTCCAGAGCGGCATGCAGACCCTGCGGCAGGTCGAATTTTCGCTGTTCGACCTGTTGCTGCACAGCGACTTCGATCCGGCTGCTGGTCGCAGCGTGCTTGAACTGCTGGACGAGGTGCGCCGCGAAGTAGCCGTTTTCGTCCCACCCGAATGGCATCGTTTCCCGAACAGTTTCGCGCACATCTTCGCCGGTGGTTACGGTGCCGGCTACTACAGCTACAAGTGGGCCGAAGTGCTTTCGGCCGATTGCTACGGCGCTTTCGAAGAGACCGGCAACCCCTTTGACCAGGCCACCGGACAGCGTTTCCTCAACGAAATCCTGTCGACCGGCGGCAGCCGTTCGGCGATCGACAACTTCCGCGCTTTCCGCGGCCGCGAACCGCAGGTCGACGCCCTGCTGCGGCACCGTGGCATGACCGCGGCGTAAAAGACCTCGAGGATCAGGAACATGCTCACCACCACCGCCCGGCGCCTTGGCCGCGCCACCGCCATCGTGCTGCTGATCACCGGCACGGCCAGCGCCGAGACGACCTATCGCTGGATCGATCCGAAAAGCGGCGGCACCATCATCTCTGACCTGCCACCGCCGCCGGGAGCCCGTCAGGTCATGAAATATTCAAGCACGACCGGAGTGGATGAACAGCAGTTGCCCTATGCGGTTCGCCAGGCAAGCGAGAAATTCCCGGTCATCTTGTATACCAACACGGGTTGCGTCACCTGCAAGCAAGCACGCAGTCTGCTCAATGGTCGCGGCGTTCCTTTCACTGAAAAGATGCTCACCAGCGAAGAAGAAATCGCCGAACTCGGTCGTCAACTCGGCGGAGAATCCCTGTTACCGAGCATCAGCGTCGGCCGGCAAAGCGCGCGCGGGTTTGCCCCTGCCACCTGGAACGAGTTGCTCGACGCCGCCGGTTATCCGGCCAATACTCCCCAGCGCGCCAAGCCATCCAGAGGTGCCGCTGTGGAATGAAGCAAAAACGGCCCGGGAGTGCGGTGACTCCCGAGCCGTTTGCCGATCCGGATACTACTTAGCCCTTAGTGACCCGAGGCCGAGGAAGAGCCAAACCCGGTTTCCGAACGAACCTTCTGCGCCGGATAAAGCGAACGCTCGAGCTGAGCCTGCTTGCTATTGTCCAGCTTGGAAACCACATAGATCACCACGAACGCCGCGGTCATCGAGAAGATGGCCGGTGAAGAGTACGGGAACCACGCGCTGCCTTTGGGATTCTTCAGGACGGCTTCCCACACCGATGCCGACATGATGGTCAGGACAACCGAGCTGACCAGGCCGACGATGCCACCGGTCACGGCACCTTTGGTCGTGCAGTCCTTCCAGAGCACCGACATGAAGAGGATCGGGAAGTTCGCCGAACACGCGATGACGAAGGCCAGCATCACCATATAGGCCACATTTTCCTTCTCGAACGCGATCCCGAGACCAACCGCAACGACCCCGAGGCAGACCGTGGTCATCTTGGAAACCCGCAGTTCGTGCGCCGAGTCGGCCTTGCCCTTCTTGAACACCGTCGCGTAGAGGTCGTGCGACACCGCCGAAGCGCCCGACAGTGTCAGGCCGGAAACCACCGCCAGGATGGTCGCGAAAGCCACCGCCGAGATGAAGCCGAGGAAGACGTTGCCACCGACGGCATTCGACAGGTGGATGGCCGCCATGTTGCCGCCGCCCCGCAGGCCATCCCAGACCAGCTTGCCGTCCGGTCCGACCGCTTGCACACCATCGACCATCTTCGGCACGTAGTAGGATGCCGGGTCCTGCGTCAGCATGACGATGGCGCCAAAGCCGATGATGAAGGTCAGGATGTAGAAGTAGCCGATCCAGGTGGTCGCCCAACCGACCGACTTGCGTGC
>DIME01000064.1:0-13522 GCA_002425405.1 Candidatus Accumulibacter vicinus | reverse complement strand
CCGAACATCAACGCCATGCCGACCGAAATCGCGGAGACCGGATCCTTGATCAGCACCCCCGGAGACATGATCGCGTCGTGCTTGGTGTGTACTTCGACGGCCTTGGCAAACAGCGCCTCGGGGTTGAAGTTGAACTGCCAGAGCACGGCCAGCGCCATGAAGGTGGCACCGGAGAGCAGCATGATGGCCTTGATGATCTGCACCCAGGTGGTGGCCGTCATGCCGCCAAAGAGTACGTAACACATCATCAGAAGACCGACGATCATCACCGCGTAGACGTACTCGAGGCCGAACAGCACCTTGATCAGCTGACCGGCACCGACCATCTGGGCGATCATGTAGAAAGCCACGACGACCAGCGTGCCGACCGCGGCAAAGGTCCGCGTCGGCGTTTGTGCGAAGCGATAGGAAGCCACATCGGCAAAGGTGAACTTGCCCAGGTTGCGCAGCCGCTCGGCCATCAGGAAGGTGATCACCGGCCAGCCGACCAGCCAGCCGATCGAAAAGATCAGCCCGTCAAAGCCGTTGGCGAAGACCAGACCGGAGATGCCGAGGAACGATGCTGCGGACATGTAGTCGCCGGCAATCGCCAGACCGTTCTGAAAGCCGGTAATGCCGCCGCCGGCGGTATAGAAGTCGGCCGCCGTCTTCGTTTTCATCGCGGCCCAGCGGGTGATCCCCAGGGTAATCACGACGAAGACGACGAACATCGCAATCGCTACCCAGTTGGTGGCCTGCTTCGTGGTATTGCCAAGGTCGGCACCCGCCGCGAAAACGCCGCCGGCAGCAAGCAGGCCCAAGGTCAGGCCGAAAATGTTGCGTGTGGATTGGCTGCTCATCTCTTGTTCGCCTCCCTGAGGATCTCGGCATTGAGATCGTCAAATTCGGTGTTGGCACGGCGAACATAGATGTTGGTCAGGACGATCGTGAAGATGATCACGCCTACCCCCAGCGGAATTCCGATCGACGTGACCATCCCGGCACCCAGCTTGCCAGCCAGCCATTCCTTGTTGAAAGCAATCAACAGGATGTAGCCGTAGTAGGCAATGATCATCAAGACCGACAGGATATAGCCGAATGAATTGCGCTTATGTACCAGATCGTGATACTTCGGATTGGCCTCAATCCGTGCAACGACGTCTTCGCTCACTATTGTCTCCTCCTCAAAAAGTTCCCACAATCGAGTCACTTATCATGACTTCCAGCGAATCATAATGATCAATACTTACTTCCTGCTTACGCCAGCAACCCCGAAACCACGAGAGCTTGTTAAAATCCGTCCCCATCCACTTGACCCGGCCCACCTGAATAAGAATGACTGACGCAAGCCTGCTCCCTGAACTGATCGCGAACTCGGCAAATCGCCAACCGGACGCCGTCGCGCTGACCTACGGCAAACAGTCGATGAGCTACTTAAAGCTCCAGCAAGCCATCGCCGGTTTCGTCAGCGGTCTCATCGCCCTCGGCCTGCAACGCGGCGAACGGGTGGCGATCTACCTCGAGAAGCGGCTGGAAACCGTCGTTGCCAGTTTTGGCGCCACTGCCGCCGGCTGCGTCTTCGTACCGCTGAACCCCCTGCTCAAGGCCGACCAGGTGGCCTACATCATGCGCGACTGCAATGTGCGGGCGCTCGTCACCTCGCCCGAACGCCTGTCGCTGCTGACTGCAGCGCTCTCTGCATGCCATGATCTGCGGCACGTCATCCTGGTCAACGCCGACTCCCTGCCGGCGAGTACCGGCCCACTCGCCTACCTGGGCTGGAACGATCTGCTGCAGGCAACTGCTGACGCCGGCCACCGGGTCATCGATACCGACATGGCGGCCATCCTCTACACCTCGGGGAGTACAGGCAAACCGAAAGGGGTGGTTCTCTCGCACCGCAATATGGTCGCCGGCGCCAGGAGCGTCGCGAGCTATCTCGAAAACAACGCTGCCGACACGCTGCTGGCTGCCCTGCCACTCTCTTTCGATGCCGGCTTCAGCCAGTTGACGACGGCATTCCACGCCGGTGCGCGCGTCGTGCTGCTCAATTACCTCCTGCCCCAGGATGTGCTCAAGGCACTGGCCAACGAAAGAGTGACCGGACTGACTGCAGTGCCACCGCTTTACATCCAGCTCTCGCAACTCGCCTGGCCAGCGACCATCAACGAACACCTGCGTTATTTCGCCAATACCGGTGGGCGCATGCCACGCGAAACGCTGGCCGCCTTGCGTGCGCGCCTGCCAGCGAGCAAGCCCTATCTGATGTATGGATTGACGGAAGCCTTCCGCTCGACCTATCTGCCGCCGGACGAGGTGGACCGACGCCCGGATTCAATCGGCAAGGCCATCCCAAATGCCGAAATTCTCGTCCTGCGCGAAGATGGCTCGTCCTGCGCAGCCAACGAACCAGGCGAACTCGTCCATCGTGGGGCGCTGGTGGGCATGGGTTACTGGAACGACCACGAAAAGACCACTGAGCGCTACAAACCGCTTCCCACGAACACGCCGGGTCGCGATGCCGGCCTGGTGCTGCCCGAAATCGCCGTGTTCTCGGGTGACACCGTGCGCAGGGATGAAGAGGGTTTTCTCTATTTCATCGGTCGCCGCGACGAAATGATGAAAACGTCAGGCTACCGGGTCAGCCCCACCGAGGTCGAGGAAGTGATCTACGCCACTCGCCTGGTCGGCGAATGCATTGCCTTTGGCGTCGATCACGAAACGCTCGGGCAGGCCATCCAGGTGATTGCCACGCCCGCCGCTGGCGACAGCCTCGATACCACCGCCCTGCTCGCCGACTGCCGTAACCGCATGCCCGCGTACATGGTGCCGGCGAGCATCATCGTGCGGCCAGGCCCCTTGCCGCGCAACCCCAACGGCAAGATCGACCGCAAGGCGCTGGCCAGCGAGTTTCTCGCGATGGAGGTGGCGGCAGGTGAATAAACGGACATCCCCGGTGCATGCAGTGCTCAATCCGTTTCCGGTACGGGATGGCGAGCTCGTCGTCGGCGGCCTGCCGCTGTCGCGACTCGCCGCGCGTGTCGGGCAAACGCCTTTTTACGTTTACGACCGGCACTTGCTCACGCAACGAGTCGGCGAACTGCGGGCTGCACTACCGGCGACCCTGAAACTGCACTATGCGATGAAGGCCAACCCGATGCCGGCGTTAGTCTGCCATATGGCCGGCCTGGTCGATGGCATCGACGTGGCATCGGCCGGTGAACTACAGGTCGCGCTCAACGCCGGGGCCAATCCGCGCGACATCAGCTTTGCCGGTCCGGGCAAACGACGCAGCGAGTTGCAACAGGCGGTCGCGGCCGGCATCCTGATCAATATCGAATCGTTTCGTGAGGTTGAGGAACTGGCCGCGATTGGCGATGCGACGGGTTACACGGCACGCATTGCCGTGCGCGTCAATCCCGACTTCGAACTCAAGAGCTCGGGAATGAAGATGGGCGGCGGCGCCAAGCAATTTGGTGTGGACGCCGAACAAGTCCCCGAACTCCTGGCCGAGGTTGGCCGCAGCGGTCTGGCCTTTGAAGGCTTCCACCTCTTTGCCGGCTCACAGAACCTCAGACCGGAAGCCATCGTCGAAGCGCAGGGCAAGAGCTATGAGCTGGCGTTGCGCCTGGCGCAGTCTGCACCGTCACCGGTCCGTTTCCTCAACCTCGGCGGCGGGTTTGGCATCCCCTACTTCCCGGGTGAGCAGCCGCTCGACCTGGCGCCGATCGGTGCCAATCTCGCCGAAATCGTCAAACGCGCCGGCCATGAATTGCCGGCAGCCGAGCTGGTCATCGAACTGGGGCGTTATCTGGTGGGGGAGGCCGGCATCTACGTTGCCCGCATCGTCGATCGCAAGGTTTCGCGCGGTCATACCTTTCTTGTCTGCGACGGCGGACTGCACCACCATCTCTCCGCATCGGGCAATTTCGGCCAGGTGATCCGCAAGAACTACCCCGTCGCCATTGGCAACCGGATGACGCCGACCGAACTTGAAACGGTATCGGTGGTGGGTCCGTTGTGCACGCCACTCGACCTGCTGGCTGACCGGATGGCGCTGGCCACAGCACAAGCCGGAGATCTGGTCGTGATCTTCCAGTCAGGCGCCTATGGGATTACGGCCAGCCCGCAGGCCTTTCTCGGACATCCCGCCAGTGTCGAGTTGCTGGTCTGAGCACCGGCCAGGGACGCTCGGCAATCGGTCAATCAAGATGTTAGAATCGACCGGTTAAGTGACACCCAACCGCGGCAAGGCAAACCATAACCATGCGCTCGAACTCTCCCAAGCCTTTACGGGCGCCCTTTCCTGTCTTGATGGCCGGCTTGCTCCTGGCCTGCACAGTCGCCCCGGCGATTGCCGACGAGATCTCTGAGGCGCAGCGTCTATTGAAACAGGGGCAGCCGGCAGAGGCCCTCGCCAAGGTTGATGCCTATATTGCAAGCCGGCCGAGAGAAGCACAGGGACGATTCCTGAAGGGACTGATCCTCGTGGAAATGGGCCGTCCGAGCGAAGCCTTTGTCGTGTTCAGCGAGCTCAACGAGGACCATCCGGAACTGCCGGAGCCCTACAACAACCTGGCGGTTCTGTATGCCCGCGAGAAGCAGTACGACAAAGCTCGTACTGCACTCGAGATGGCGATCCGGACGGATCCGGGCTATGCGATCGCCCGCGAAAACCTCGGTGACGTCTACGCCAGGCTTGCCAGCGAGTCTTATGGCCAGGCGCTGCAACTTGATCCTGCCAACAAACTGACGAAGTCCAAGCTGTCCAGACTGCGGGAACTCAACCTCAGCGCGTCAGGCAGCGATACCGGCAGACCGGGCACGACGTTGCAACCCTCCGCCGAATCATCCAGAACGACCGGTGCCGCGCCAAGCAGAGGGTCTGCTGCGCCGCTGCCTACCGCAACCAAGCCCGTGACCAAGGTGACGCCGATCGCCACGGCAGAAATACTGCCGGAGAGGCCGGCACAAAAACCTGCGGAGGCCAAAGTCGAGCCTCCCACGCCCCCCTCGACTGCAGTCATTGCCGAGCGAAGTGCTGCGCGCCAGGACTCGAAACGAGGGGTCGAGGCCGGGGGCTGGGATTTGCTGTTCAGCCCATACACGGTCCATTACAATCCCGACAAGGACCACAAACCGGTGGTCATGCTGGGCCTCAACAAAGCACTGGAAAGGCGCTGGTTTGCCGGTGGAGTCGTGTTCACCAACTCCTTCGGGCAGCCAAGCACCTACCTCTACGCCGGGCAGCGCTACGTCGATCCCTTCGGCTTCGAGAACTGGTACCTGCAGTGGACAGCGGGTCTCCTTTACGGTTATGTCGGTGAGTACGAGGACAAGGTACCGCTGAACTACAAGGGCTTCTCACCGGGATTCGTGCCCAGCATAGGCTACCGGTTCAACAAGTACGTTTACGGTGAACTCGACATTCTGGGCGCTGCGGCACTGATGTTCACCGTGGTCGCCCCGCTGCCGAAGGACTGGCCCTGAGCTATCGCCGATGCTGCGCCTGTAACACAAGGCCTCAAGTTTGCCAGCCCGACGCTTTAGGCGCCCCCCAGACTGCCTTGTGACCGCGTTCGCTTCCCAACCTTGAGTCTTGCCATGCTGTCGCCCCTGTTCCGCCGCCTGCTGATCGCGCTTCTGGTATTGCTGCTGATTGCGGCCGGTATCTGGTGGGCAAACCGCCCCAAACCGGTTGCCGTGGTGCTCAAGGAAATCGAGCTCGGCCTGGTTGAATCGACGATCGCCAATACCCGCGCCGGAACGATTGAAGCCTGTCAGCGCACCCGGCTATCGACGATTACCGGTGGCCGCATCGAGACTTTGGCGGTCAAGGAGGGAGACCGCGTCAACAAGGGCCAACTGCTGATGAAGCTGTGGAACGACGACCAGCAGGCGCAGAGCGCATTGGCCATCGCGCAGGTCGCGACTGCCCGCCACCGCATCAACGAGGCCTGCGCCGTAGCCACCAACGCCGAACGCGAAGCTGAACGGCAATCGGCACTGCACGCCCAAGGTTTTGTCTCGGGCGCCAGGGAGGACAGCGCGCGTACCGAAGCGCTCGCCCGGCGTGCCGGCTGCGAGGCCGCCCGCGCCGACTTGGCACAAGCCGAAACCAGGGTCAACCTGACGCGCGTCGAGCAGCGGCGGACGGTACTCTATGCGCCATTTGCCGGTACCATCGCCAAGATTGTCGGCGAGGTCGGTGAGTTCTCGACGCCATCGCCTCCCGGCGTGCCGACACCACCAGCGATTGACCTGATCGACGATTCCTGCCTGTACGTCAAGGCCCCGATGGACGAAGTCGATGCACCCAGGATCAGCGCGGGGCAACCGGTTCGCATCAGTCTCGACGCGCTGCCGCGTCAGTCCTTTCCAGGCCGGGTCAGGCGCGTCGCACCGTATGTCTCAGCCGTTGAAAAACAGGCACGTACCGTCGATATCGAGGCTACCCTCGATGATCCGAGCGCACCCGGCAAGCTGCTGGTCGGCTATAGCGCCGATGTCGAAGTGATTTTGGCGGTTCGCGATCAGGCCGTGCGCGTTCCCACCCCGGCGCTGTTCGAAGGCAGCCGGGTTCTGGTCGCGGACGCAGATGGCACGCTCCATGAACGCCGGATAAGGACCGGCCTCGCCAACTGGGAGTTCACCGAGGTCATCGAAGGCTTGGCGACCGGCGAACGTGTGGTGACCTCGCTCGAGCGTGCAGGCGTCAAGGCCGGTGCGCATTACTCGGTCGAAACCAGGCCGGCAGCAACCGGCAAGTAATTGATGAGCGCGGCGCTGATCGAACTCTCCGGAATCGAGCGGGTTTTTCACCTCGGCGACAGCGAAGTGCACGCCTTGCGCCATCTCGACGTCCGCATCTCGGCTGGCGAATACGTGGCCGTGATGGGTCCATCCGGCTCGGGCAAATCGACGCTGCTCAACCTGCTCGGCCTGCTCGACCGCCCGAATGCCGGGACTTATCGTCTCGCGGGCTGCGATGTCACCACACTCTCCGCCAAAGAACAGGCACGCGTGCGCAGCGAGCGCATCGGCTTCGTCTTTCAGAGCTTTCATCTGGTGCCACGCCTCACCGCCGCTGAAAACATCGCGCTGCCGATGACACTGGCGGGCATCGCCCCTCTGCGGCGTGCCGAGCGCGTCGCCCGCGCGCTGCAAGACTACGGCCTGGAGAACCGCGCCAGCCATCGTCCGGATCAGCTCTCGGGTGGACAGCGCCAGCGCGTCGCAATTGCCCGTGCGACGATCATGCAGCCGGCGTTGATCCTCGCTGACGAACCGACCGGCAACCTCGATCGCAGCACCGGCGAAGAAGTGATCCGTCTGCTCGAAGGACTCAACGACCAGGGCGTCACGCTGATCGTCGTCACCCACGATGGTCGCCTCGGCGCGCGCGCGCGGCGCCAATTGTTGATGGCGGATGGCGTCCTGGAACAGGATCGATGGCGCAGCCCCCAGGAGTTGACTGACGCATGCGTGCTCCCGACCTGATCCGTTTCGCCCGCGACGCGGCCACCGGTAACCCGCTGCGCACCTTTCTCCTGGTGCTGGCAATGGCCATCGGCGTCGCCGCCGTGGTGGTGTTGACGGCACTCGGCGATGGCGCACGCCGCTACGTGTTGAACCAATTCTCGTCGATCGGCAGCAATCTGGTGATCGTACTGCCCGGCCGCTCGCAAACCGGCGGCTTCAACCCCGGTAATGCCATCACCAGCACGCCACGCGACCTGACGATCGACGATGCCCAGGCACTGCGGCGCGCCAGTGCCGTGCACCGCGTCGCGCCGCTGGCGGTCGGCACTTCCGAGATCAGCGTCGGCGGCAAGCTGCGCGAAGTGATGGTTGCCGGAACCACTCCCGAATTCATCGAGGTGCGCCGCCTGACGCTCGCGCAAGGGCGCTTCCTGCCACAGGGCGACTGGCGGCGGGGCGTATCCGAAGCCATCATCGGAGCCAAGATACGCGATGAAATGTTCGCTCGCGAGGAAGCGCTCGGCCAGATGGTACGCATCGGTGACCGGCGTTTCCGGGTCGTCGGCGTTCTCGCGTCGACCGGCCAGGGGCTAGGCATGAATACCGACGAGTTGGTGATCGTACCGGTGTCGCTGGCGCAAGCAATGTTCAACAGCAACACCCTGTTCCGCATCCTCGTCGAGGCCAGCAGCCGGGACAGCATCGACCTGGCCAAGGCGCAGTTGGCTGAAATCATCCAACTCCGCCACGAGGGCGAACAGGACGTCACGATCATCACCCAGGACGCCGTCCTCGCCACCTTCGACCGCCTGCTCGGAACCATGACCATCGCCGTTGCCGGCATTGCAGCGATCAGCCTGGCGGTTGCCGGCATCCTGGTGATGAACGTGATGCTCGTCTCGGTCACCCAGCGCACCACGGAAATCGGCCTGCTCAAGGCACTCGGTGCCACTGGCGCAACGATCCGCAACGCCTTTCTGACCGAGGCGGCGATGTTGTCGGTGACAGGCGCCCTGCTCGGCTGCGTGCTTGGGCTGGCCATGGCGGCGATCATCCGCCAGCTCTATCCCGAATTTCCTGCCTTTCCGCCAGACTGGGCGGTACTGGCCGGACTCGGCACCGCGCTTGCCACCGGCATCCTGTTTGGTGTGCTGCCAGCGCGGCGGGCAGCGCGGCTCGATCCCGTCCAGTCGCTGTCGAAACGCTGAGCTGCAGCAGGCATGATTCGCCCTGGTGACGGACTGCGACTCGCCTTGCGTGCCATCACTGCACACCGCCTGCGCAGCTTTCTGACCCTCCTCGGGATCGCCGTCGGGATCGCCGCCGTAATCCTGCTGACCTCGATCGGAGAAGGGATCCATCGTTTTGTTCTGGCCGAATTCACGCAGTTCGGCACCAATGTGATCAGCGTGGCGCCGGGCAGGGTCAAGACCTCAGGCCCCGCCCCGACCGGCATCCCGACCTCGGTGCGGCCGCTGACGCTGGAGGATGCCCGAGCCCTCGGACGTCTGCCGCATATCACGGGCATGACCGCAACTGTATGGGGCAACACCGAGGTCAATGCCAACGGCCGCCTGCGCCGCACCACCGTCAACGGGGTCAGCGCCGAAATGCTCAAGGTGTTCAGCATCCGGGTCAGCAGCGGCCAGTTCCTGCCGGCCGAGGATGCCGATCACGCGCGCGCCTTCATCGTTCTCGGTGCGAAGCTCAAGGAAGAATTGTTTGGAACCGACAACCCCCTGGGTGCACGGGTACGCGTTGGCGGCCTGACCTTTCGTGTCATCGGTATCCTCGAGGCCAAAGGGCAATTTCTCGGCATCGATCTCGACGACGCCGCCTACATCCCGACGGCCCGCGCGCTCGAACTCTACAACCGCGATGGTCTGATGAAGATCGACCTGTCATACGAGGAAGGGGTGCCGGCCGCCGGCGTCAGCGCACTGGTCAAGGCAACACTGACGGCACGTCACGGACGCGAGGATTTCACCATTACGACACAGGAAGACATGCTGCGGACGCTGTCGAACATCCTCGATGTCCTGACCGTGGCGGTTGGTGCACTAGGCAGCATTTCGCTGCTCGTCGGCGGCGTGGGCATCGTCACCATCATGACCATCGCGGTCTCCGAACGTACCGGCGAAATCGGCCTGCTGGTCGCTCTCGGGGCACCACGTCGCACCATCCTCGGCCTGTTTCTTGGCGAGGCCGTCGTGCTCTCCGCGCTCGGCGGGCTGTTCGGACTGCTCCTCGGCGTCGGGGTCGCACAGTTGCTGCACCTGCTGCTGCCAGCGCTGCCGGTGCATACGCCACTCAGTTTCATCATCCTCGCCGAAAACATCGCGATCGCGATTGGCCTGCTCGCCGGCGTGTTGCCGGCCCGGCGCGCAGCGCGGCTGAACGCTGTCGATGCGTTGCGTGCGGAATGAATCCAGACTCTCCGGGACAATGTTCCGCGGGCAAAGCAACCGATTGATTCCCCGTCCATTGCCTGAGAGGGCAAAGTCAACCTGCACCCGGACCAGCGCTTTTTCCATACAAGGCGCTAGAATTGCGGATTTTCAACGCTTGGCGGTGACTTGATGGAGAAAACCCCGCGACCGTCACCCTCAGCTTCTGCCAGAGCCGACGAATCCCCTGCGCCGCCACCCGCGCGTCTGTTGCGGCTGTCGCGGTATCTGGCGCTGGCTTACCTCGTGTTGATCATCTACGCGAGCCTGTATCCCTTCGCCAACTGGCGCAACCTCGGCGTCTCGCCGCTGGAGTTCATTGACGCAGCCTGGCCGCGTTACTGGACAGTTTTCGACCTGATGGTCAACGTCGTTGCCTACGTGCCGCTGGGCTTTCTGGTGGCGCTGGCGCTACGCCGACTGCCCGGCGGGCGCTGGACCGCAACCCTCGTCGCGCTCCTGCTCGGCAGCCTGCTGAGTCTGGCCATGGAATTCCTGCAGAACTGGTTGCCTGCACGCGTGTCTTCGAACCTCGACCTGGTTTGCAACACCGTCGGTACTGCCATCGGCGCAGTGATCGCATTCTCCAGAGGCCGGCAAATCTTCCGGCGCATCGGCGAGATCCAGCAGACCCTGCTGGCGCCGCTGGAGCACCTCGAACTCGGTCTGGTGCTGCTCGGCACCTGGCTGTTGACGCAGCTCTCTCCGGAAACCCTGCTGTTCACCACCGGCGATCTGCGCAGCGTGCTCGAACTGACGCCAGCGGTTCCCTACGCGGCGCACTCGTTCTTCATTCTCGAAGCCGGCGTCATCGCGCTTAACACCATCGTCATCGGCCTTTTTGCACGCACGCTGCTGGCCGACCAGGCCGCGCCGCATCTCGCGCTGCTGCTCTTCTTCGTACTCGCCCTGGCCATCAGAACGTTTGCCGCCGCGGTCCTGGTGGCTCCACAGGAGGCGTTTGCCTGGCTGACGCCGGGTGCCGAGCTCGGGCTGCTGATCGGTGGCGTGCTGCTCTCGCTGCTGCTGCTGCTGCCGGCGCCCATCCGTATCGCGTTGGCTGGCGTGGCGCTGATGGCCGGCAGCGCGCTGGTCAATCTGACGCCGGCCAACCCCTACTCGGAAGCGGCGCTGGCAACCTGGCGACAAGGACACTTCCTCAACTTCAACGGCCTCACGCGCTGGGTCGCCAGTTTCTGGCCTTTCGTCGCCCTGCCCTATCTGACGTTGGTCGGCCGCCACTTGTAGACCGCTCAAACGTCGCCCGGCTGGCGGCGAGCACGCAACTGGCGTTCCCAGGCAGCGAGTTGCGGCGCTCGTTGCTCGATGTTGGCCGCCAGATGCATTTCGAGTCGTTCAAGCAGCGCCAGATCCTCGGGGCCAACCGCCTGCGGGCAGATGCACTGCAGATGCAACACCAGATCGCCGACCGCAGCACCCTGTCTGTGTGGAAAACCCAGGCCCGGCAGGCGCTGTTCAAGCGAGCGCTGCGGCGGCAGTTCGAAGCAGGTCGTGCCGCGCAGGGTCGGCACCTCGACACGGCCACCGCCAAGCAGGCGGAAAATGCTCACGGGCAGTTGACAATGCAGATCATGGCCATCGAGGACGAACAGCGGATGTGCGGCCAGGCTGATTTCAAGGTAGAGGTCGCCCGCGATGGCGTTGCCGGGCACCGGTGGCGCCTGTCGGGCCAGGCGCAGTCGCTCGCCGTCGCGCAGCCCCGCTGGCACGCGCACGGCCAGCGTTCGCCATTCCTGGCGCCAGCCACTGCCCGCGCAATCGCTGCAGTCCGTCTCGCGCAGATAACCGCGCCCGGCGCATCCTTCGCACAAGCTCGTACCGCCACCTTTGCGAGCGACCCGACCGCAACCGTTGCAACGCGGACAAGGCAGCGAGTGCTTGTGCTGCAACCGACCGCTGCCACGGCAGTTCGCACAGCGAATGTGATGCAGCAGTTCGATGTTTTTCAGGCAACCCGCCGCCGCTTCTTCGAGTGTCAGCATCAGGGATTGCGTCAGATTCTCGGCAACCGGAGCGGCGGCGACCGGGCGGCCCTCCCTGGCCGCTGCCGCCTGCGTCAACCGCCATTCGGCCAGGCGTTGTGGATCGAGCAGCAGTTCGTAGGCCGCCTGGATGCGCAAGAACTCTTTGCCGGCTGCCGACGAGTGGTTACGATCCGGGTGCCACTGCATGACCAGCCGACGATACGCGCGCTTGACTTCGTCAAGCGATGCATTGCGGTGTACACCAAGAATGACGTACGGGTCCTCGCAGATATTCATAAATGGCCAGAATGGGCATCGGTGAGACGTCCGCGGCAGGGAATCGCGACCACAGACACCAAGGCTACGGGCATTTTATGCGATATCGTTGCTCGCAATCCGCAGATCTGCAGATTGATGTGTGCTACCGGCAACGGTGACAGCAGAATCGAGGTTAGAATCGGGCGCCGCAGCCAGCAATCCACCCGAAGGAGCCAGTCTTATGAGCCATTTCAAGCATCATGTATTTTTCTGCTGCAACCAGCGCGGCGAGGACGAGACCTGCTGCAACAATGCCGGTGCCACCACCGCCCAGACCTACGCCAAGGACCGCATCGGCGAACTGCGCCTCAAGGGCGCCGGCAAGATCCGCATCAACAAGGCCGGCTGCATGGATCGTTGCGACCAGGGACCGGTACTGGTCGTCTATCCGGAAGGGGTGTGGTACAGCTACGTCGACTGCGAAGACATCGAGGAGATCATCCAGGAGCATCTGGTACACGGACGGGTCGTCGACCGTCTGCGCATCTGAACGGAAACAGCGCGACAGCAGTGAAGGAAAAACGATGAGACCGCAGGCAGAACAACTGCTGATCGATGGACCGGTCGGCAAGATCGACATCACCGTCGAGAATCCCGGCGCACCGCGCGGCATCGCGCTGATCGCCCACCCGCACCCGCTGTTCGGCGGCGGCAATACCAACAAGGTGGTGCAGACGCTGGCACGCACCTTCATCCACCTCGACTACGTGGCGCTGCGTCCCAATTTCCGTGGCATCGGCCTGAGCGAGGGAAAACACGACGAGGGCAACGGCGAAAGCCAGGATCTGCTGGCCGTGCTCGCGGAAGCCAAGTGTCGTTACGGCAATCTGCCGGTCGCGCTCGCCGGTTTCTCCTTCGGCGCCTATGTCGCAACCCGCGTCGCCGAAGCGCTGCTCGCAGCCGGCCATCCGGCACAGCGGCTGGTGCTCGTCGGCACCGCCTCGGGTTTCGTCGAAGGCGCTCGCACTTACCACACCAAGGCCGTGCCGAGAGACACCATCGTCATTCATGGTTCCGAAGACACCACCGTGCCGCTGGCCAACGTCATCGCCTGGGCCAAGCCACTCGACCTGCCGGTCATCGTCGTTCCCGGCGCCGACCACTTCTTTCACCGCCGCCTGCACCTGATCCGCGAAATCGTCAGCCACGCATGGCGGCACTGAGCGGCAAGGGTACCCACCAGGCGATCCGCCGAATGACCCCACACGCCGGACACCCCTGCATCGAAAACGGCTTCTCCAGCCGGCACTGCGCGAGCAGCGCGTCGTCCCGGAAAAGTTCACGCGTTTCCCCGTCCGCGGCGACTCGCCC
>DIME01000062.1:9498-26712 GCA_002425405.1 Candidatus Accumulibacter vicinus | reverse complement strand
TCGACGCCTTCGGGCAGGTGCAGGTCGAGGGTCACCGATTTCTTGTTGCGCGCTTCGCTGAGCCAGGCGAGCGTGTCCTTGCGTTTGGTCGGAGTTCCGAAGTAACGCATTGGGTCGCCGCCGATCGGGTTTTCGACTTTCAACACCTCGGCGCCGAATTCACTCAGGATGGTCGCGCTGTAAGGTGCAGCGATGACCGTTGCCGCATCGATGACGCGAATCCCTTCGAGTGGCAGCCGGGTCACGGCGGGATCAGGGGTAGTCATGGAACCCTCGCGATGGCCTGTTCAGATGATCTTGTGTTGTCGTAGCCGCTTGATTTCCCTTGCCGAAATCCCGAGTAGCTCGCGCAGCACTTCATAGGTCGCGTTGCCGAGTGGGGGACCGAGGTTGGAAATCCTGCCCGGCGTTTCGGACAGTGTCGGTACCACGCCCGGAATCACCACTTCACCCAGACCTTCTTCCTGTAGATGGGCGAGGTTGCCGCGCGCCTGGAAATGCTCGTCCTCGAAAATGTCGGCGATGCTGTTGAGCTTGCCGATCGGCACTTCGCCGTCGATGCAGCGCTTCATGACCTCGTTGCGAGACATCGAACCGACCCATTCGATGACGATCCGGTTGACCTCGTCGCGCGCTGCCAGGCGCTTGCGCTGATTGCCGTAGCGATCGGCGTCAGCGAGTTCCGCTTTGCCCATCACCGCCGCGAAGCGTTCGAACATCTTGTCGGTGGTGCAGGCAATGGCGACCCATTTGTCGTCGATGGTGCGGAAGTGGCCATGCGGAACGGCGACAAAGCTGCCGGCGCCTTCGCGCTCGCGCACCTTGCCGAACAGGCCGTAAGCAGCGGCAATTTCGTCCATCTGGCGGAACACCGCCTCGTAGATGCCGATGTCGATGATCTGGCCTTGTCCGGTCGCCTCGCGGTGGCGCAGGGCCAACAGGATGCCGATTGCGCCGTACAGGCTGGACAGGTAGTCCCCCATCGGTGCGGTCCCCGGGACCACCGGCGTTTCACCGGGAAAACCGGCAAGGTACGAGAGTCCGGCAAAACCATGCGCAATGTGCGCAAAACCCGAACGTCTGCGATACGGCCCGGTCTGTCCGTAGCCCGAGACGCGCAGCATCACCAGGCCCGGGTTGGCCTTGCTCAACTCGTTCCAACCGAGTCCCCATTCCTCCATCGTGCCGGGGCGAAAGTTCTCGATCAGTACATCCGACTTGGCGACCAGCTTCAGGAACAGATCGACGCCCTGCTGTTGGCGCAGATCGAGAGTGACCGATTTCCGGTTGCGGCCTTCGCTGAGCCAGGCCAGTGTCGCATCGTGACGCTTCGACGCCGTTCCGAAACGGCGCATCGGATCGCCGGCGATCGGGTGCTCGACTTTCAGCACCTCGGCGCCGAATTCGCCAAGAATCGACGCCGCATAAGGGCCGGCGAGAAAGGTGCCGACGTCGATGATGCGCAGGCCGCTCATCGGCAGCGGACCGATCTCGGTCGAGAGATCCTGATCCGCATCGTCCTGCCGCGACTGCTCGCGGACGGACTGACCGCCTGTCGGCATGGCCTCGACGTTGCCAGCCAGTCCGGCGCGCAGCGGCGCAGGATCCGTCGAAGCTGTTTCTTCTTTCATCACTGTGATTGACCCCCCCGACAAGCTCGCCGGAAAACCCCTCAAGGCCTGACTCGAAACGGGCGCGGCACCGACGACAGCGGAACAGTATATGAGCAAATCGGTTTCATTGGCGCAAAGATCTCAGGATAGCCCTGCATTGGCGCCACGCGTGTGCGTCAACCTGCGTTTGGCCGTATGCTGTGCGTTACTTGCAGAACCGTTCAAGGAACTCAGGAAAGGATGAATGGCATGAGCGACGTGACAGCAGACTACGCAGAGTGGATTGGTCACCAGGAGACCACTGACGATGATCTGAGTCCGACAGTGGCGCTGGCAGCGGCGGCAGTGCTCGACGACACGCAGACCGCTCTGGGGAGCGGGAGCGCGCTGCCCCCGCTGTGGCACTGGTTCTATTTTCTGCCCAGGGTGCCGCAGGTGCTGCTTGGCATCGACGGACATCCACAGCGCGGTGGTTTCATGCCACCGATTCCCTATCCGAGGCGGATGTTTGCAGGCGCGCGCATGCGCTTCCATCATTCGCTGCGGATCGGCCAGCCGGCGCGACGTGTGGCCACCATTCGCGATGTCCGGCTGACATCGGGCCGCTCCGGCAAGCTGGCTTTTGTTTCGGTGCTCTACGGCTATTATCAGGATGGCAAGCTGTGTATCGAGGAGGAGCAGGACATCGTCTATCGCGAACCAGGGCCAGCGATGGCGTGCCCACGCCTGCTCGACGACTGGCCGCCGTTACCGGCAGGCGCCTGTGCACGCCTCGTGACGCCGGATCCAAGACTCCTGTTCCGCTTCTCGGCGCTGACCTTCAATGCGCACCGGATTCACTACGATCGTTCTTATGCAATGAAGGAAGAGGGCTATCCGGGCCTGGTGGTGCACGGACCGCTGACCGCGGTGCTGCTGCTGGAACTGGTTCGTCAGGAAGTGGCACGACCGGTGCAGGAATTCAGCTTCCGTGGTCTGGTGCCGCTGTTCGATCTGGCGCCGTTTCGCATCGTCTGCACCCCGGTCAACGAAAGGCAATGCGCTCTTGAGGCGCAAGCGCCCGACGGTGCAACGGCGATGCGCGCCAGCGTCGAACTCGCACCAGTCCAACGGCCATGACTTTTCCAGGCGCCCCGATCATGAAAGTCATGACCGTTTACCTGCCCTCAAGTGTCTCCCCAGGCGCTGTTTGTTCCCGATAAATCGTCACGATCGAGCTTGCGGGGACACCTCGTGAAGCGCTAGAATCCTATGGCGCCGTGTAGTGTTTCGGTGAGTGTGGATTGACCAGGGGGAGGCGATGGCTGTCGTGCAGCAATGCGTCCGGGCGGGGCTGGTGCTTGCCTCGGTGCATGTGCAACCTGGACATTCGCTGGTTGACGCAAGTGTTCCGCTACACCGTCGACCGTTCCCATCGGAATATTTACGGCCACCGTTCCGCGGCATGCACAGAAAGCCGGATCATGCCGTCAATCGCCAGCGGGCCGGCTGCCTAATGCCGTCCATGCCCTTGGTCGATAGGGCCGCGGGGCCATCCTCCGCCCACTCCTCTCCTGAGCAGCCGTTCCGTCCTTGCCTGCCCCATGGCGCCCTCCTGGTCGAATCCTACCCAGTCTGGAGCCCGGCGGGCCATGCCTGCGCGCCTCTGGTCGCGCTCATCGATGACCGCAAGGTGATCGGTTGGCGAATCAGCCACCCCATTGAAGCCGTCGTTCGTCTTGACTCCGGGGTCCGTTTTAACTGTTGATGGAACCCGACCATGGCGTCGGGATATTTGCATGCGAATGTTGAACGTGTTTTGAGCAACGATTAACGTATTTCGGAGGCAACACATGAAGCTCACGCTGACCCACGACGAAATGAATTCCTATTGCAGCGATCTGCACGATTCCAATGCGGCTTTCAAGTCCGATTACCCTGCGGACTCCTTTGAGAGGCAGCCGGTGCACACGGTTTACGGCGGGGCCAATCTGTTCAAGGCCGGCTTCGCGGCCAAATTGGGAGAAGTGGCGCTCAAGACTCTCGACACCTATGCGCCCAACTACCTGGTGTTTGGCCGCGTTCTGGGTCTGCCGGGGTCGGAAACACTGCCGACGAACCCCATCTACCAGGAAAGCCTGACGCATGCCCTGGAAAGCAATCCCGAGCAGGTGCGCGGGGTCAAACCGGCGGCATGGCTGGCTTACACGGTCTTCAACCGGGTGCTGAAAAAGCTGCAGACCGAGCCGATCGAGGATAACCGCATCGATTTCGAGGATGGCTATGGCAATCGTCCCGACGATGAGGAAGACGGCCATGCCGTCGCGGCTGCCGATGAAGTCGCCAAAGGCATGCGCGAGAATCTGCTCTCGCCATTTATCGGTATTCGCATTAAAACGTTTTCGGACGAGTGCAAGGTTCGCTCGATTCGTACCCTGGACATTTTTCTGACCCGCCTGGCCGAGAATACCGGTGGCAAATTGCCACCAAATTTCATCGTCACGCTTCCCAAGGTAGTCACCGCGACGCAGGTTTCCACCTGTGCCAGGATTCTCGAGAATCTCGAAGCCCGACTCGGTTTTGCGAAGGATTCCCTGAGAATGGAAATCATGATCGAAACCACTCAGTCGATCATCAATTTCAAGGGGGAAAACACGGTGCCGCTGCTGGTCGCGGCAGCGGGTGGCCGCTGCCGCTCGGCGATTTTCGGGACTTACGATTACACGGCTTCGTGCAACATCACGGCGGCGCACCAGAGTCACACTCATCCGGCCTGCGATTTTGCCCGCCATGTGTTGCAGGTCAGCCTCGCCGGAACCGGCATCACCATCAGCGACGGTGCGACCACCAGCATGCCGATCGGACCCCACAAGGCTGCCAGGGACACCGTGCTGACGGCCCAGCAGATGGATGAGAATCGCGCCGTCGTGCATGCTGCCTGGAAGCTGCACTACGACAATATCATGCACTCGATGCGACACGCCTACTATCAGGGGTGGGATCTCAATCCGGGGCAGTTGCCGGTGCGCTATGCGGCGGTCGATACCTTCTTCCTTAGCGGTCTGCAGGATGCCTCGGCTAGGCTGAACGCATTCCTGAACAAGGCTGCCCAGGCGACGCTGGTGGGCAATACCTTCGACGATGCGGCCACAGGGCAGGGCCTGCTGAACTTCTTCCTGCGGGGGATGGCGTGCGGGGCGATCACCGAGCAGGAAGTGCTGGCGACCGGGATCACCCTGGACGAGCTGCGCTCGCGTTCGTTTGTTCGCATTGTCAATAATCGGGCCAAACAATAGCCACCCGGAAAGGAATCAACCATGACTGAGGTCACGAGTGACATGCAGGACGGATTGCAGTATCTCGAATCAGCCGATTCGGTGATCAGGAAATCGCTGACCTGGATCAAGCAGCAATGCCTCGGCGGCAAGGGCGTCTCGAACGAAAAACTGGACGCACACCAGATGGCCAGCTTCGATCTGGCCTGGTGTGCCGCCGAATCGACGGCAGCCCGCTTTGCGGCGGAATATGCTCGCAAGGCGGCGGCTGCGACGGGCAATGGCGTTTGCCTGGAAGAGCGGATGGCCCGGGTTTTTTGCGCCGAGGCCTTGCAGAACATCCACAATCGTTTGCGGGCGCGACCGCAGAGTTTTGGTCTGAACGACGCCGATGTGGCGGACCTGGCCTCTTCGACTCTCAGCCGTTTCTGCCAGACGCAACTGGATGCAGGCAATCTGGAAGCGCTGGGCAGGGAGGTCATCGCCTTGAACGGCGCCAGCGGTGCCTACCTGCTCGACGATCACGCCATGATGATGCAGGACACCTTCCGCAAACTGGCAACCAACGTGGTGATGCCTCTGGCCGAGGAGATCCATCGGGAAGACCGGATCATTCCGCCGGAGATACTCGATCCTCTGACCGAAATGGGTTGCTTCGGTCTGTCGATCCCCGAGCGTTACGGTGGCCTCCAGAGCGATGACCATGAAGATAACATGGGTATGATCGTGGTCACCGAAGAGCTCTCGCGCGGCTCGCTCGGTGCAGCGGGGAGCCTGATCACGCGTCCGGAAATCCTCAGCCGCGCCCTGCTCAAGGGGGGAACCGAAGAGCAGCGGCAAAAGTGGCTGCCTCAGGTGGCGCTCGGCGATCCTTTGTGTGCCATTGCCGTCACTGAACCGGATACCGGTTCCGATGTCGCCGCCATGCGCCTCAAAGCAAGCAAGTGCGATGGCGGCTGGATCCTCGACGGCGTCAAGACCTGGTGCACCATGGCCGGCAAGGCTGGACTTCTCCTGGTGCTGGCGCGCTCCAATCCGGACCGTTCGCTCGGCCATCGGGGGCTCAGCATGTTCCTGGTCGAAAAGGACTCGTATGAAGGGCACGACTTCGAATATCGACAAGCACAGGGCGGCGTATTGACCGGCCGGGCGATTTCGACCATCGGTTATCGCGGGATGCATTCCTACGAGGTCTTCTTCGACAATGTCTTTGTCCCCGATGAAAATCTGGTGGGTGGGCCGGCGGGCGAAGGCAAGGGCTTTTACTTCACCATGGCCGGATTTGCTGGCGGGCGCATTCAGACGGCTGCGCGTGCGATTGGTGTCATGCAGGCCGCTTTCGAACGGGCGATCTCGTATTCCCAGGAGCGCAAGGCGTTCGGCAAGCCGATCGGCGATTTTCAGCTCACCCTCGTCAAGCTGGCGCGCATGGCGACGCTACTGACCGTTTCCCGCCAATTCACTTACGCCGTGGGCAGTTTGATGGATCAGGGTTTGGGGCAGATGGAAGCCAGTATGGTGAAACTGTTCACCTGCCGGACAGCCGAGTGGCTCACCCGCGAAGCGATGCAGATTCATGGGGGCATGGGTTATGCCGAGGAGTCGCCGGTCAGCCGTTATTTCCTCGATGCCCGCGTGTTGTCGATATTCGAAGGAGCCGAAGAAACACTGGCTCTGAAGGTGATCGCCCGCTCGCTCATCGATGCTGTGTAACAGGAGGATTCCATGTCGCAGGCAATTCGTTTCCGGCCACAGGCCGAACTGGCCGCCAAAGTGCAGGTGGACGTGCAGCAAGTCCGCCATCCGCACTATGGCCGCTATCTGGAGGAGTTCGTGCCGGGGCAGGTGTTTGTTCACCCGCGTGGTTTCACCTTCTTCCGTGCCCAGATGGAGGCCTTTGCCCGGACCTACATGCAGTGCAATCCGCTCTACCTCAATGAGGAATATGCCAGGGCCAGCGGCTTCGCGGGTCTGGTGGCCTCACCGCAGATGGTCTTCAATGTCGTTCTCTCGCTGGGTGTGCAGAATGATTCGGAAAAGGCGATGGCCAACCTCGGCTATTACGATGCCCAGTACCTGCGGCCGGTTCATGAGCTGGACAGCATTCGCTCGCTGACCAAGGTCATCGACCGCAAGGAGCGCGGTGCCGGCAAGCCGGGTATCGTGACCATCCGGACCCTGGGCATCAACCAGAACGACCAGGTGGTCCTGCAGTACGAGCGGAAAATCATGGTTGCCGGCCAGGGAGACCGTCCCTCAACCACCCCCTTGCCGGCGGCAGCGGTGATGCCCGCTTTTCCCTGGGTCGACGAGGCCGAGGTCTTTCTGCCGGAATTCCCTGAACCGCTTCCGTCCGGATTGACCGGCCCCAATTCCTGGTTCGAGGATTTTTCCGTTGGCGACATCATCGTTCATGCCAATGGCCGAACGATCACCGACGAGCATCTGTCGCTGACCTATGCGGTGGGCAATACCCATCCGCTGCATTTCGATCGGGTTTTCAGTTCCGGCTTGTCGGGCAAGATGAGTGGTGATCCGATCGTTTATGGGGGCCTGGTCTTCGCCTGGCTGGAGGGGCTGGCCAGCCGCGATGTCAGTGAAAACAGCGTTTGGGAACTCGGCTTTACCGAGGGCTATCACACCCAGCCGTCGATCGCCGGCGATACCGTTGCCGCCCTGTCGCGGGTACTGGCGGTCGAAGACGCTCCGGGCGAACTGGGCGCAAAGTTCGGCATCGTCAGTTTTCAGCTGATTGGCGTCAAGAACATCAGTGCGTCCGCCGCGCTTGCCAGCCATGGCGAGGACCTGTTCATCAAGGAAAACGACAAGAAAGCAATGAACAAGGAAAAGATTGATGAGAAGATTTTTGAGATCGAAAGACGTCTCTTGATCAGGAAAAGGGGATAGTCATGCCTGCTGCCCGGAAAAATCGCGATCAACCCTGGTTGATGCGGACCTATAGTGGTCACAGCTCGGCCAGGGCATCCAACGCCCTGTATCGAACCAATCTTGCCAAAGGCCAGACGGGACTATCGGTGGCCTTCGATCTGCCGACGCAGACCGGTTACGACGCCGATAGTCCCCTGGCAAGGGGCGAGGTCGGCAAGGTGGGTGTGCCCATCTCGTCGATCGAGGATATGGATCAGTTGTTCGACCAGATCCCGCTTGATCAGATGAACACCTCGATGACCATCAACGCCACGGCGGCGTGGCTCTTGTCGCTATACATCGGCCTGGCGCAACGGCGAGGCATCGATCCGACCAGACTGAGCGGTACCACCCAGAACGACATCATCAAGGAATATCTCTCGCGGGGTACCTACATCTATCCGCCGGGTCCATCGATGCGCCTGATCGCGGATACGATCAATTACACGGTCAGGCATGTACCGAAATGGAATCCGACCAATATCTGCAGCTATCACCTGCAGGAGGCGGGAGCGACACCGGTTCAGGAGCTGGCCTACGCCCTGTGCACCGCGATGGCGGTTCTCGATCGGGTCAAGGCTTCCGGTGAAATCGCCTCGGAGGCGTTTCCACAGGTCGTCGAGCGGATCTCGTTCTTTGTCAATGCCGGCATACGTTTCGTCGAAGAGTGTTGCAAGCTGAGGGCATTTGGCGAGATGTGGGACGAGCTGACCCTGTCCCGCTACCAGGTGGCAGATCCCAAGCTGCGCCGATTCCGTTATGGCGTGCAGGTGAATTCCCTGGGGCTGACCGAGCCGCAGCCGGAAAACAATGTACAGAGAATCGTGCTCGAAATGATGTCGGTGGTGCTTTCGAAACGCGCAAGAGCCCGCGCCATCCAGCTCCCGGCGTGGAACGAAGCGATGGGTCTGCCGCGCCCCTGGGATCAGCAATGGGCGCTGCGGATGCAGCAGGTGATGGCCTTTGAAACCGATCTGCTGGAGTACGACGATATTCTCGATGGGTCACCGGTCATTGCCGCCAAGGTCAGTGAGCTGATCGAAGGTGCCAAGAGGGAAATCGAGAATGTCGAAGCCCAGGGCGGGATCATTGCCGCGATCGAGTCCGGCTACATCAAGCGCGAACTGGTCGGCAGTCACATGAACCGCTTGCGCGCCATCGAGTCGGGCGACCTCAAGATCATCGGAGTGAACTGCTTCCAGGAAACGGCCGAATCGCCGCTGACCGTGGGCAGCGATGGCGCCATCATGAAGACCGATCCGGCAGCCGAGCGTGAGCAAATCGAGCGGCTGCAGGCGCATCGCAAGAACCGCAACGATGCCGAAGTCCGGGCCGCCTTGCAGGGACTCAGTGATGCCGCCAGGAGTGGCGAAAACATCATGCCCAGTTCGATTCGTTGTGCGCTGGCGGGAGTCAGCACCGGCGAATGGGGCGATTCATTGCGTGCGGTTTTTGGCGAGTTCAGGCCACCGACAGGGATCGACATTGCCATTGACAGCCGCGAAGTCCTGGGCAAGAAGGATCGAGTCACCGACCTCAGGACCCGGGTCGCCAGTACGGGCAACGCGCTCGGCCGCCCGCTCAAGCTGCTGGTCGGCAAACCCGGGCTGGACGGGCATTCCAATGGGGCCGAACAGGTGGCCGTCAAGGCCAGGGATGTCGGCTTCGAGGTCGTCTACGATGGCATCCGGCTGACGCCGCAACAGATTGCCCAGGCAGCTCAGGAGGAAGGGGTGCATATGGTTGGCCTGTCGATCCTTTCCGGAAGTCATATGGAGCTGGTGGAGTCGGTTCTTCAGGAACTGCGCCTGCGCGATCTCTCGAATGTGCCGGTGATTGCCGGCGGAATCATCCCGCGGGAAGATGCCGACAAGCTGGTGGCACTCGGTGTGCGCGCGGTCTACACGCCCAAGGACTTCAATCTGAATGCCATCATGGAGGACATGGTGAACGTGATCCGCGAATGCAACGGGCTCGAACGGTTTGCCTTGCCACAGTGATCGATCGATGAGTCCAGTCAATCCAGTCAATCTTCCCGATCCCGAGCAGTTGGCTGTACGGATCATGCGCGGAGAGCGGGCGGCGGTTGCCAGTGGCCTGAATCTGCTGGACAACAAGCTTGCCGAGGCGCGTAACCGCTCGGCAAGCCTGCTGGCTTCGCTGACCGGCGAGCGATGGCTGAATGATGGTCACCTGATCGGGGTGACGGGACCTCCGGGTGCCGGAAAGTCCTCGCTCGTTTCCGCGATGATTCGCGAATGGCGCTTGTCAGGCAGGACGGTCGGGGTGCTCGCGGTCGACCCGTCCAGCCGCCCCGAGTTGGGTGGTGGCGCTCTGCTCGGGGATCGCATCCGTATCAAGAACTCGTCGCACGACGAAGGTCTGTTCATCCGCTCGCTGGCCAATCGCAACCAGCTGGGTGGGGTGGCCACCGAGGTCTGGCCGATGAGTTGGCTGCTGTTGGCCTGTTTCGATATCGTCGTGATCGAGACGGTCGGCGTCGGCCAGACCGAGATCGATATTGCCGAAATCGGCGATACGGTCTGTTACGTGGCGCAGCCGGCCTCGGGCGATACAATCCAGTATCTGAAATCGGGGATCATCGAAATCCCGGATATTTTCGCGGTCAATAAATCCGACCTGGGTGCCCCGGCACGCAAGACGGCCAGTGAAATTGGACGCAGCGCTTCCCGGCAGGATCGCCGGGAGAATTGGGATTATCCGGTGTGTCTGGTGAGTGCGACGATGAATACCGGGATCAAACCGTTTCACGATCATTTTGACAGGCACCGCAAGTTTCTCGCCAATGCCGGTTTGCTGGACAAACTGCGGATCCGCCATCAGAGTGCCTGGGTAATGCGCTTGCTGAAAGAGGAATTCGGAACTTTCGGCCTGGAGCTGGCCGGCGGCCAAACCGTTATTGGCGAGCGGTTGAGAGAAAATAGATTCAATCAGTTCGAAGAATACGAGCGTATGCGCAAGCATATTCTCTCCAGATTTTTGTCGGTAAACCAACCGAGCAGTCTAACCACAAAGGAGCATCTTGATGAGCAAATCATTGTATGAATTAGGTGAAAAGCCGCCCTTGGGCGAAGTTCCGGAGAAAATGCACGCCTGGCTGATCCGCCCGGAACGTTTTGGCAAGCCCACCGAAGCGTTTCAGAAGGAAGTGGTCAATACCCCGTCGATCGCCGATGACGAAGTGTTGGTGTATGTGATGGCTGCCGGCATCAACTACAACAACGTCTGGGCCGGACTCGGCATTCCGGTCAATGTCATTGCTGCCCGCAACAAGGGTGGTGAACCCGAAGACTTCCATATTGGCGGTAGCGATGCGTCCGGAATCGTCTACAAGGTCGGCAAGGACGTCACCAACGTCAAGGTGGGTGACGAAGTGGTGATGCATTGCGGCCAGTACAGCCGCAATTGCGAGTGGGTCAAGAAAGGCGGCGATCCGATGTACTCGCCGACCTTCAAGATCTGGGGTTACGAAACCAATTATGGCAGTTTTGCCCAGTTCACCCGGGTGCAGGCCCAGCAGTGCATGCCCAAGCCCAAGCACATGAACTGGGAAGAGTCGGCGGCGTATACGCTGGTCGCGGCCACCGCCTGGCGGATGCTGCATGGCTGGGGTGCCAGCTCGATCAAGAAGGGCGATGTCGTGCTGATCTGGGGCGGTGCCGGCGGCCTCGGATCGATGGCGATCCAGATTGCCAAGGCGGTCGGTGCAACGTCGGTAGCCATGGTTTCAGGCGAGGACAAGTTCGACTATTGCATGAAACTGGGCGCCAAAGGCTGCATCAATCGCAATGACTTCGATCACTGGGGAATGCTCCCGCACTGGAAGGACAACGCCGGCTATGCCAAGTGGCTGAAGGGCGTGCGCTCCTTCGGCGCGAAGATTTGGGAAGTACTGGGCGAGAAGCGGGCGCCGAACATCGTCTTCGAGCATCCCGGCGAAACCACCATCCCGACGTCGATCTTCGTTTGCGAGACCGGTGGCATGGTGGTCGTCTGCGCCGGCACCACCGGCTATAACGCGACCGTTGATCTGCGCTATCTGTGGATGCGGCAGAAGCGCCTGCAGGGCTCGCATTTCGCCAATACCGAGCAGTCCAACCAGATGAATGAACTGGCGCTGCGTGGCCAGCTCGATCCCTGCATGTCGCGTGCCTTCACCTACGAAGAGTTACCGATCGCCCATCAGTTGATGCACGACAACAAACATCCACACGGCAACATGTCGGTACTGGTCGGCGCCACCGAGTTCGGTCAGGGCGCCAGTGGCAAGCCGCCCGTGGCGATGGTGCACCCGATGCTGCCCAAGGGGGATGTCCATACCACACCGGCGCCTTATCCGATGTCCGTACCGCTGCCGAGCATCGCCGAGGGCGAAGCGCTGACCATTGCCGACGATGGCAGCAAGGTTCGCGATCTGATGCATCGTGGCATCATCTCCTGTACGCCGGACGATACCGTCGGCACCGTCGCCAAGATCATGGTGGACAAGGAAATTCATGCGGTGGTGGTGATGGATGAGCAGGGCATGGCCGTCGGCGTCGTATCGCAAACCGATATGGTGCTGGCGCGGCAGGGCCGGACACCGGATCAGGCGCGCGCGATGCTGGCCAGGGAGGTCATGACCCCAGGTTGCGCGACCTGCGACGCGGACATGCTGTTGAGCGATGCGGTCAGCCTGCTGACGGCCCGGCGCATGCATCGCCTGGTGGTGACCGAGAAGGATCAGCCGGTCGGCGTGCTTTCGATGACCGACGTGGTGCGCAAGATCATCGGCGAGTAAGCAGCGCTCGGTCAAATCCTGGCGTTTCCCAGCCCCCTTCTTCTCCAGGGAGGGGGAAATGCAAAACTCCCTTTTCATTCCTCGGGGTTTTACACGATGGAGATGATTTCGCCATGCAAGCCATCGTCTGCCATGAACTCACCGGTCCGGCCGCGTTGCGGCTGGATGAGGTTCCGGAACCACGCCCCGGACCCGGCCAGGTGCGAGTCCGTGTCCGTGCCTGTGGGGTCAACTTCGCTGATAGCCTGATCACCCGTGGCCAATACCAGAAGCAGCCAGCCCCCCCCTTCACTCCCGGCTTTGAAGTTTCCGGCGAGGTGATGGAATTGGGCGCCGGCGTTGGCGGAATCGCCATCGGGGCTCGGGTGATCGCCATCACGCCGTATGGTGGCTATGCCGAACAGGTCATTGCGGACATCGAGCGCTGTGTACCGATGCCGGCGGCGATGTCCTGGGAACACGGCGCGGCTTTTCCCGTGGTCTTCGGTACCTCGCATCTGGCCTTGTGGCATCGGGCACGCTTGCGGATCGGGGAGACGCTGGTCGTGCACGGCGCATCCGGCGGGGTCGGGTTGACCGCCGTCGCCATTGGCAAGCAATTGGGGGCGACGGTGATCGCCACGGCCAACGGCCCGGCAAAGCTGCAGGTGGCCCGCGATCACGGCGCAGATCATCTGCTTGATTCCAGCCACGAGGACCTGCGGACGCGGATCAGGGAATTCACCGACGGCCGCGGTGCCGACGTGGTCTACGACCCGGTTGGCGGTGAGTTATTCAACGCTTCGCTACGCAGCATCGCCTTTGAAGGGCGCATCCTGATCATCGGTTTTGCGGGTGGCGCCGTACCGCAGATTCCCGCCAATCATCTGCTGGTCAAGAATGTGGACGTGATTGGCGTCAACTGGCCAGCTTATGCGGAATTGAATCCGCAGGTGATGACCGAGAGTTTCCAGACCCTGATGCAATGGTATCTGGAGGGCGCGATCAAGCCGCATGTTTCGGCGACCTACCCACTGGCTCAAGCAGTTGAAGCGCTCAATCAAGTGGTGACGCGCAAATCTACGGGCAAAATCGTCATTATGATGGCTTAGGATATATACTTGTCGTCATCCGGTGGTCATGCCTGTCCTTGCGATGGACCAGCTTCAAGGCATCCGGAAACCTCAAGAAAATCGACTGGCGCTGGCAAGGGCGAGCGCCGTATTTAATGGGCGCGGCCATCTCCGCGCTGATAATCACGAGAAAGGACTTTCATGAATCCCCAGAATGGTTACGATATTGAAGATTTGTCTGTCGGCATGAGCGCAGAAATCGCCAAGACCATTACCGATGCAGACCTCGTTTTATTTGCCGGAGTATCGACCGACGTCAATGCGGTGCACATGGATGAAGATTTTGCGAAAACCACGATGTTTGGCGGCCGCATCGCACACGGGATGTTGTCCGCGAGCCTGATTTCAGCGGTGCTGGGCAATCGTTTACCCGGGCCTGGCACGATTTACATGAGCCAGTCCCTGCGCTTCCGCGCGCCGGTGCGTCCGGGTGAAACGGTCCATGCCAAGGTGACGGTCAAGGAGGTCATCACCGAGAAGTCGCGGGTGGTCGTCGATACCGTGTGCACCGTGGGTGACAAGGTGGTCATCGATGGCGAAGCGACGCTGATGGCGACCTCCCGCCAGAAGCGAGAAGCCGCCGGCAAGTAGTCAGTCCTACACCGCCGCCGTGCTCACTTGGTCGTCCAGATGTTGGTGATCGGCGCCACGGCGGCGGTATTTTCGATCGGTGCCAGCCCGAACATTGCCTGCAGGGTGCGCAAGACATGGTAATGGTTGATGGTGGTGCGGTAATTTCCAGGCTTCACTGTCGCTCCTGCCATGACCGTTGGAATGTGATTGTCCTTCCGTGACGCGTCTTCATCCCATGTCAGGATGAACAGGCTGTTATGCGTCCTGGCCCATTGTACATAATCATCGAACCTGGCCTTCAGCCACGCATCGCCGGTCTGGATCGGGCAATCATGGTGGTCGTTGCACAAGTTCGGGACGACAATTGAAACCGTTGGCAAGGCGGCAAAATCCGTGCCCGGGAAGGCAGTAAACGGCTGATTGCTGCTGGCATCCACGTTATCGAAATTCACCCATGGATTATGCTTGCGCCGATACTTGCCGGCTTTGCAGCCAGTATATCCGGCTGTCGGTAGATCTTCCGAAAAGCCGCTGAAGGTCAGTTTGGCGGCGACCAACTGGCTCGCCAGATTAGCTTTTTTCCTAAACGTCAGGGGGCAGCTATTGTCAGTCACATCCTGGGTGGAGCCGGAAAACAGCGCCAGGTAGTTTGGCTGGCTGGGATGGGTAAGGGCGTGGGCATCGGTGAAATTGGCACCGGCTTGCGCCAGGTGATTGATGTACGGGGCATTGGCATTGCCGATGATCTGTTCCTGGTCTTCGTTTTCCATGATCACGATCACTACGTGATCGAAACGAGGCACTAGCGGCTTGGCGGCGGTGGCATCCGTACCTGGCTTTATTTTGCCTGCTTCCTTGGCCGTTGCAGCATCAGTAGCGTGGCTGTTGGTGAACAAGGAGAACAAAAAGAGGGCAAGGGTGAATCTGGTCAGGGTAGGCATCAGGGGTTCTCGTGAGGACAGGTCGACGAGTCTATAGATCAATGGCTGCCGCCTCAAGAATGCGAGTGCTATCAAAAATGATCGCACTTTGCACTGCGGGTTTCGGCAGTGTTACCCTATTTGCCGTGACCAACCCAGGAGGAGACAAGATTGAAACCGACATTCCGTTACCGGCTTCTCGCCGCAGCCCTCGCCGCCGTACTGATCGGTTGTGTCGCACTGCCGCAGGGTGGCGCAGGCTACGCTCGTTCTCCAGCTTTACCGGCCCCCCCCGATCCGCCTGACAATCCGACGACGCCGGAAAAAGCGGCGCTCGGCAAGAAACTTTTCTTCGATCCGCGTCTCTCGGGCGACGGCAGCATGGCCTGCCAGGGCTGCCACTACCGCCATCTCGGCTGGACTGACGCGCTGCCGCTGTCGCGCAAGGTCGGTGGCGGCATGAATACTCGCCATACGCCCAGCGTATACAACACCGGCTACTACACCAGCTGGTACTGGGATGGCCGTGCCAAGACCCTCGAAGGTCAGGTCACGGCCGCCTGGAAGGCACAGATCGGTGCCGAACCGGCCAAAGCCGCTGCGGTGATCGCTGCGATACCCGGCTATCAGGTCGAGTTCAGGAAAGTCTTCGGCAGTGCGCCGGACGCCGACAACATTGTCAAGGCGCTGGCCGCTTTCCTGCGTACGCTCAATAGCGGCGAGGCGCCCTGGGACCGTCATGCAGCCGGCGACAAGACGGCGGTCTCGGCCGATGCGCAGGCCGGTCATGAACTTTTCGTTGGCAAGGCGGGTTGTGCCACCTGCCACCAGCCGCCACTCTACAGCGACAACCGGTTCCATAACATCGGCCTCGAAGCCGACAAGGCCAATCCCGACCCCGGCCGCTACGCAGTGACCAAGGACCTGCAAGACAGGTCGGCATTCAAGACACCAACGTTGCGTTCGGTCGGCATTTCCGGCCCTTACTTCCACGACGGAAGCGTCGCCAATCTGGAGCAGGCGGTGCGTTATATGGCGTCAGGCGGCAAGGCCGATGCCCACAAGAGTACGCTGCTGGTCGACCACAAACTTTCCGACCAGGAGATCCGACAACTTGTGGCCTTCCTCCATACGCTGACCAGCGAGGAACACTTCCAACCGCCGACGTTACCCTAAGGTGTCTGGTGCACTCCACCATCTGGCGATTGCCGACTGGCTGGCGCTCTTCGCTTTTTTCTCCTGCTGGGCCGGTTACGGCTGGTTTTCCGAGCATAGCCGCTGGGCATCCGGGGGGCTGATCAGCAGTGCCCGCGAATTCCGGCTGGAATGGGCTTACCGGATGCTGGCACGCGAGGTGCGGGTCACCGACTCGACACTGATCGGCAATCTGGTGAACAGTGTCACTTTCTACGCCAATACCACCATCTATATCATCGCCGGCCTGGTCGCCGCACTTGGCGCTGCCGACAAGCTGCTGAACTTCACCAGCGACCTGGCCTTGTCCGGTGCGGGCAACCGGGAACTTCTGGAGATCAAGCTGATGCTGGTGCTGGCGAGTTTCGTCTACGCCTACTTCAAATTCACCTGGTCGCTGCGGCAGTTCAACCTGCTCTCGATCCTGGTTGGGGCGGCACCGCTGGGCGAGCGCGGGGATGCCGACATCGAAAGCTATGCGCGCCGCCTGGCTGGTGCCAACAATCTTGCCGGCGACGACTTCAATCGCGGTATCCGTGCCTATTATTTCGGCCTCGCGGCCTCGGGCTGGCTGCTCAGTCCACTGCTGCTCAGCATTCTCGCGGTGCTGATTCTGCTGGTGCTCTACCGGCGCGACTACCGCTCGGCAGCACTCGGCATTCTGCGTCGGCAACGCTGAACAGTGAATCCCCAGCGCCACCTGATCGGCATCGCCTGTGGCCTGCTCGCCTATGGCATCTGGGGATTCTTTCCGCTGTTCTTCCGCCAGCTCGCGCATGTTTCGCCGATGGATGTGTTGAGCAACCGCGCCGTCTGGGC
>DIME01000062.1:5081-9140 GCA_002425405.1 Candidatus Accumulibacter vicinus | reverse complement strand
CTGGCGGCAGTTGTTGATGCTGACGGTCGCGGCACTGCTGATCGGCAGCAACTGGCTGGTTTTCCTGTGGGCGGTCGCCAATCGGCAGGTCGTCGCTTCCAGCCTCGGGTACTTTCTGACGCCACTGGTCAATATCCTGCTCGGCCTGGTTGTGCTCAAGGAACGGCTGAACCGGCTGGAGTGGCTGTCGGTACTCCTGGCTTTGGCGGCAATGACCAACGAGATCATCGCCATCGGTGGCCTGCCATGGGTGTCGCTGTTCCTTGCCGGTACCTTCGGTACCTACGGCCTGGTGCGCAAGCAACTCCCGGTCGATGCCGTCTCCGGCCTGTGGCTGGAAACTCTGGTGATGCTGCCGGTTTGTGCGCTCTACGCCTTCTATCAGGCCGGCAACGGCCATGCGGTGTTCACCGGACATGACCTTTCGACCTCCTGGCTGTTGATCGGTGCCGGTGCGCTGACCGCGCTGCCGCTGCTGGCCTTCGCCGCCGCTGCGCAACGACTCGACCTGGCGACCGTCGGGATGCTGATGTACATCAATCCGACGCTGCAGTTCGTCACCGCGATCTGGCTTTTCGGCGAACCGATGCGGGCCGAACAGTTGCTCAGTTTCGGGTTGATCTGGCTGGGACTGTTGGTTTATAGCTGGAGTGCCTGGGGCAAATACCGGCGTCCGGACTGCATCGATTCCCGTTGACTTTCCACTCGCCTGAACTATGCTGGATATTGCGTTGCAGCATATTTTTCCGTTAAATGAGTGTAGACGAAAGGGGGATCATTACCATGTCACGGCAAAAGGAAAAGGCGATCAGAGCGTGGTCGGGGGAGGCGCTGGCAGTCTGCTCACTGGCTTTTGCATGCTCCGCAAGCGGAGCGCCAGCACTGGAAGATTTGGCCGCAGGCGTCAAGATAGACGTTAGCCAGATCTCCGTGTCAGGGATCTCTTCAGGGGGCTTCATGGCTCACCAGTTCCATGTCGCACACTCCGCACACATCATGGGCGCGGGTATTGTCGCGGGTGGCCCGTACTACTGCGCGCGCGGGTCGATCATGGACGCTGTAACCAGGTGCAGCCAGTTCGTCATGCTCGAATGCACGGCCATCGGTCTGGATCCCAAGTGGTGTAAAAAAACCGACCTGGCGCCGAAGAACAAGACCGAGGTCGAGCGGGCGGCGCGTGCCGCTTTTGCAGAGGCAAAGAAACAGGAGGCAGCAGGAAGCATCAGCAAGCTTGCCAACCTCAAGAATGCCAAGGTTTATCTGTTCAGCGGTACCTATGACGCCATCGTCTCACGAGGCGTGATGGACTCGCTCTTCCACTTCTATGCCGATGCCGACAAGGGGGGGATGGCAGAGGCCAACATTGCCTACAGTCGAACCTTTCCTGCCCGCCATACGATGGTCAGGGACAGTTTCAACAAGCCGGCCGGCGAGGTGGTAGGCAAGTGTACGCTGCCGCCCGCAGTCGCACCACCAACCGACCAGAACGCTTTCATCGACGATTGCGAGGCGGTTGCCAAGCAGCGCGAGAAGCAGAATGGCTGCATTTGTCCAGTGACCGCAGGGGTCGGAATGAGTGGCGCTGCGACCTGTCCACCAAGCAACAAGCAGGCGCTGTGCAAGGATCTGAAGGACGTCGATCTCGCAGGAGCAATCCTGAAACGCATTTACGGCGAGTCCGCACTGAAAGCTGCCCGTGTGCCTGTAGCGGAGAGCGCAGTACAGGCGTTCGACCAGCGGCGGGTGTTCAGCAAATTCTCGGATACTTCTTACAACGCTTTGCAAAACGCCTCGATGGCCAGAGAAGGCTATGTGTTCATCCCGCAGGCCTGCAAGAATGGTCGGCAGTGCAAGCTGCATGTCGCGTTCCACGGGTGCCTGCAGGGCGGTGAGACGGACCGGCGGAGTAGCCATTCCGGCAATCTGTTCGCCAAGTTTGCGGGTTACAACGAATGGGCACAGGCCAATGACATCATCGTCCTTTATCCGCAGATCCAGGCGCGAACCTTGCCACTCAATCCTCGGGGATGTTGGGACTGGTGGGGGCAGGATTACACCCACGAGGCTTATCACACGCAAGGAGGCAAACAGATCAAGGCGGTGGCACAGATGATCAACCTTCTCGCTGGAGGACAGCAAGCGCTGAACATACCAGCAGAGTAAAGTTGAGGACAAGGGCGCGTCGGCAAGAGAGGGACGTCAAATGCCGAACGAACGCTGTTTGGGTAAATTGAATCGTATCTTTAAGCGGAGGAATCGAAAATGGCAGACCTTTCCAAATTATTGAGTGATTGGAGCAAGGCGATTGCGAGTATGGACGTGACCAAGGGCAGCGAAGAGCTAATGAACATCATGGCTGGGCTCAAGGTGCCGGGTGTCAACATGGACGCCGTGGTGGCCAGTCAGCGCGAAAACCTCGAAGCCCTGAATGCTTCCAACCGAGCAGCGCTTGCAGGGATGAAAGCCGTCGGGGAGTGGCAAGTGAAGATCCTGCAGGAGACGATGCAGGGATTGACGGCCGCGATCAGCGGCCTGACCAAGGGTGGCTCGCCGCAGGAGATCGCCGCAGCGGAGGCCGAACTGGCCAGAAAAGCTTTCGAAACCGCGGTCGGTGAGATGCGGGAACTCGCGGAGATCGTGGGCAAGGCCAATCAGCAGGCCAGCGAAGCCATTGCCAAGCGAATTCCCGAGAGCCTGAACGAAATCAAGGAGGTGCTGAAGTTTTCGTAGACGATTCACGAAGCCAGGAAAGGACCGCGATGCTCAACGCCCCAGACGAACACCAGGAGATTCGCGACGCCGTGCGCGACCTCTGCCGCCAGTTTCCCGACGAGTATTTCCGCCGCATCGACGAACAGCGCGCGTATCCCGAGGCCTTCGTCGATGCGCTGATCGGTGCCGGCTGGCTGTCGGCGATGATTCCCGAGGAATACGGCGGCTCTGGTCTCGGGCTGACGGCGGCGAGCGTGATCATGGAGGAAATCAACCGCAGTGGTGGCAACGCCGGCGCCGTGCACGGGCAGATGTACAACATGGGCACGCTGCTGCGCAACGGCAGCCAGGCGCAGAAGGAAAAATACCTGCCGGGAATCGCCGCCGGCAGGCTGCGCATCCAGTCGATGGCGGTCACCGAGCCGACCACCGGTACCGACACCACCAAGATCAGGACCAGCGCCGTGAAGAAGGACGGCCGCTACCGGGTGAACGGCCAGAAGGTCTGGATCTCGCGCGTGCAGCACTCGGACCTGATGATTCTGCTGGCGCGCACGACGCCGCTCGCCGAGGTGAAGCGGAAATCCGAAGGCCTGTCGATCTTCATCGTCGATCTGCACGACGCCATCGGCAACGGCCTCAGCGTGCGGCCGATCGCCAACATGGTCAATCACGAGACCAACGAACTGTTCTTCGACAACCTGGAGGTTCCCGACGAGAACCTGATCGGCGAGGAAGGGCAGGGTTTTCGCTACCTGCTCGATGGCCTCAATGCCGAGCGGGCGCTGATTGCCGCCGAGTGCATCGGCGACGGCTACTGGTTTATCGAACGCGCCACACGCTATGCCAAGGAGCGGATCGTTTTCGATCGGCCGATCGGCCAGAACCAGGGCGTGCAGTTCCCGATCGCCGACGCCTTGATCGAGATTGAGGCGGCGAACCTGATGCGCTTCAGGGCCTGCGCGCTGTTCGACGCGCAGCAGCCCTGCGGTGCCGAGGCGAACATGGCCAAGTACCTTGCCGCCAAGGCCTCGTGGGAGGCGGCCAATGTCTGTCTGCAGACGCATGGCGGCTTTGGCTTTGCCAACGAATACGATATCGAGCGCAAGTTCCGCGAGACACGCCTCTACCAGGTAGCGCCGATCTCGACCAACCTGATCTACGCCTATGTGGCCGAGCACCTGCTCGGCCTGCCACGCTCGTTCTGAACACTCGATGAGTTGTGCAGGCCGATTTCTGCGGCGCTGACGGGCGCTTCTGCCCTGGGTCTTGCCAATTTAATGTGAAAGTCGCGTCAGCGACTCACGAATCTCCCCTCCCCACTTGTGGGGGAGGGGTCGGGGGAGA
>DIME01000062.1:0-4767 GCA_002425405.1 Candidatus Accumulibacter vicinus | reverse complement strand
CAAAGTCATGACCGTTAGCCGGACTGGCGCGCGTCGTTCAGGCGCCAGTCGTAATCGAGAAACTCGATCTCGTAATCGCCACTCTGGACTCTCCTGATGTCAGCCGCCGAGTCGGCCAGTACATTCGCATGGCGTGCCAGGGCCGCCTTGACCGAGGTCATTCCCTGATGGCCCTGGGCAAAGTCCTTGCCATACCAGTCGAAAATCCTCGAGATCTTCATTTTTCCGCTGGCGGCTTCAAAGCGATTGCGACTGCGGTCGGAGAGGAAGCGACGCATGCCTTCTTCGAGCTGGGCCTCCAGCTTTTCGGCGACGAAGGCGCTGGGCAGCAGCATCGGGCAACCGATCGATGCGCAGACGACGGCGAAGTGGATTCTTGGTTCGTCGAATTTTCCCGCCGCGCGAATCATGCCGTGCTCGACATCGTCGAGGCTGCGTTCCTGGCCGAGCAGGGTGAAGAACTTTTTCTTCCACGGGCTGCGAAAGGTGCTGCCAAGATCCTTGATCGATTTCAGGTCGGGATACTTCTGCAGCACCAGCTCGACTGTCCAGGCGTTGTAGGCATTGATCAGGAAGGCCAGTTGCTGCCCTTTGTTCCAGCTTTCGTAGTCGCGTGGCGAGACCTCTTCCAGAGTCGTCAGATAGCGCTTGAGCGCTGCCCGGTCGGACTGCATCCCGGCGTAGCGCACGGCCGACGAGTAGCCCTCCTTGCTGACCACCACATGTCGCACCAGCAGGTCGTTCCAGGATCGGTGCGTGTGATCGAAGGCCTGCACCGGCCCGGCAATGAACAGCGTCAGCCAGGCGGCCAGCCAGAAAAATCGTTTGCTCATCATGGCGCGGTTCTCCAGTGTCTTTGCGATAGGGGCGGGAGCAAGGGGATCAGCCTCCCCGCCGCCAGGCGTGAAAGCGTTCGACCCAGCGTAGCAGCGTCGCTGGTGCGTGCGCCTTTTTCCAGACGCCAGCGACGTACTTGTTGGCTTCGGCGAGCGTCGGGTAGATATGGATGGTGCCGAGAATCTGGTTGAGGCCGATGCCCTGTTTCATCGCCAGCACGTACTCGGCGATGAGGTCGCCGGCATGCTCGCCGACGATCGTCACGCCGAGAATGCGATCCTTGCCGGGAACGGTCATCACCTTGATGAAGCCATGGGCTTCGCCATCGGCAATGGCGCGGTCGAGGTCATCGATGTCGTAACGTGCGACCTCGTAGGCGATTCCCCTGTCCTGGGCCTCCTGCTCGTTGATCCCGACGCGAGCGACTTCCGGCTCGACGAAGGTCGACCACGGAATCACCGAGTAGTCGGCGCGGAATTTCTTGAAAGGCGCAAACAGCGCATTGACCGCGGCGTACCATGCCTGGTGCGCAGCCGTGTGGGTAAACTGGAAGGGTCCGGCGACATCGCCTGCGGCGTAGATGTTCGGGTAGCGTGTTTGCAGGAACTCGTTGATCTCGACCGTCCGCCCGCTCGGGATACCCAGTTCTTCGAGGCCATAGCCCGTGAGATTGGCGCTACGACCAAGCGCCACCAGCAGGACGTCGAAGGCGATGCGCAGTTCTTTTCCCTCGTGCTCGGCGATCAGGATCTTCTCCCCCTGCTCGATGACGAAGGCCTTCGCCTGATGGTTCAGCAGCACTTGTACACCCTCCGCGCGAAAGCGTTCGGCAACCATCGCCGACACTTCCGGGTCTTCGCGCGGCATGATGCGCGGGCCCCGTTCCACTTGCGTCACGCGCGCGCCGAGGCGGGCGAAGGTCTGCGTCAGCTCCGAGCCGATCGGCCCGCCGCCGAGCACGAGCAGGCGGCGTGGCAGCTGGCGCAGATTCCAGATCGTGTCCGAAGTCAGGTAGCCCATCTCCTCGATCCCCGGCATGGGCGGCACAAAGGGACGCGCGCCGGTCGCGATGACGATGCTGCGCGTCCGTAGCGTCTGCATCGTGCCATCGTTGTGGATGACCTCGACCTGCCACGGCGAGACGATGCGTGCCGAACCTTCGACCACATCGACCCCCAGTTCGCGGTAGCGTTCGACCGAGTCGTGTGGCTCGACCGTCTTGATGATCTTCTGTACGCGCTCCATCACCTCGGCGAAGTCGAAGCTGGCCTTCGCCGAGGCGATGCCAAACTCGCGCGCACGGGCGATGTGCGACAGCAGCTTGGCCGAGCGGATCAGCGCCTTCGACGGTACACAGCCGGTGTTGAGGCAGTCGCCTCCCATGCGGTGCTTCTCGATCAGGGTCACCTTGGCCTTCACGGCCGCCGCGATGTAGGCGGTGACCAGACCGGCACTGCCGGCGCCGATGACCACCAGATTACGGTCGAAGCGTGCAGGCTTCTGCCAGCCGGCGTAGACCCGGCGCGCTTTCACCATATCGACGATCTTGCGGGCGATGAGCGGAAAGATTCCGAGCAGTGCGAACGAGGCGAGCAGACCGGGCGAGACGATGCCGGCGAGTGAATCGATGCGCGCCAGTTGCGTGCCCGCATTGACGTAGACGATGGTGCCGGCGAGCATGCCGATCTGGCTGACCCAATAGAAGGTGCGGGCTTTCATCGCGGTCAGAGCGAGCAGGAGATTGACCAGGAAGAAGGGGAACACCGGGATCAGGCGCAGGGTGAACAAGTAGAAAGCACCATCACGCCGGATGCCTTCGTCCACCGCCTTGAGGCGTTCGCCAAAACGTTCGCTGACCCAGTCGCGGAGCAGGAAGCGCGCGGCGAGGAAGGCCAGTGTCGCGCCGATCGACGAAGCAAAGGAGACGATGACGGTGCCCCAGAGGAGACCGAAGATGGCTCCGCCAGCGAGCGTCATCGGCAAGGCGCCGGGCAGCGACAGCGCGGTCACCGCCACATAGGCGACGAAGTACAGTCCGGCTACCTGCCACGGGTGTTGCCGGTGGTAGTCGCCGAGTGCCGCCTGTTGTGCCTTGAGTGCATCGAGGTTCAGGTACTGCCCGAGGCCGAGCTGAAAGTAGGCGACAATGGCCAGGGCAATGAGGGCAAAGATGGCGATCTTTTTTTTGTTCATGGCGATTCCAGGGCGATGGTTGCATCCAGGGCGCAGGTGGCCGCACCGGTTTCTCGGCCGCTTGCCGTCGGCAGTGATTCGTCGGTGTATTGCCGAAAAAACTTACAGGCTGTTGCCGGAGCCGCGTGATCGGCAAGCCCGGCGGGCGCGGCAGGCGCCGCTGCGACTGCCGCGCAGGCGTGCATGGCCAGATTGTCGGCTGGTACTGGAAAGCGCCAGCATGGGCAGGTCATGACTTTCATGATCGGGGGTGCCTGGAGAAGATGACTGTCAGGTGGCGTTTGCCAAGGCTTCCAATTGCGCGCGCAGCGTTGCCCGTCTGGCGCGCGCCGGCAGCACCGACGCCGCCTTGACATGACCATAGCCGCGAATCTGCTCGGGCACTTTGGCCAGTTCGAGGGCGATTGCCCGGGTTTCTTCCTTGAGCTGCGCCAGCAGCAGTTCGACGTCGGCCTCGTAATCGGCGAGCAGCTGTCGTTCCATCCGGCGTTCCCGGGTTTTCCCGAAGGGATCGAAGATCGTCCCGCGCAGGAACCTGAGCCTGCTCAGCCCCTTGAAGACAGACATCATCCATGGCCCGTAACTGCTTTTCCGGACTCTGCCGGTCGCCGGATCGAGTCTGGCGAGCAACGGTGGCGCGAGGTGGAAACGCAGGCTGTAGTCACCCTCGAATTCTTCCGACAACTGCTGGAGGAATGCCGGGTCGGAATGCAGTCGTGCCACCTCGTACTCGTCCTTGACTGCCAGGAGTCTGAAATAGCTGCGTGCCACGGCTTCACTCAGCGCGGTCGACTGCAATGAAGATTCGGCGGCGCGTACGCGCTCGACCAGCGCACGGTAACGTTCGGCGTAGCGCGCATTCTGATAGGCAGTCAAGGTCTCGACACGCTGGCGGATCAGCTCGTCGAGGTTCTGCGAAAGTCGCTGCGGTGTCGGCATGCGATCAGGTTTGAGCAGATTCTGCAGGGCTTCGGGGTCGTGCGCTGCGCGCCGGCCCCAGAGAAAAGCCTGGCGGTTCTGCTCGACTGCGGTCGCATTGAGTTCGATGGCCTGGTCGATGGCTGCCAGCGACAGCGGTACTAGCCCGCGCTGCCAGGCGACACCGAGCAGCAGCAGGTTGCCGTAAAGGGCATCCCCCATCAGGCGGCGCGACATGGCCGCGGTGTCCAGGAAGAGGGTGTTGCCCTCGCCACACGCTTCACTGATCTGTTCCTGCATGCGTTCCTGCGGGAATTGCCAGTCCGGGTTGCGCGTGAACTCGGCGGTGGGCGTTTCGGCGACGTTGACCACCGCCCGGGTCTTTCCGGCCAGCACTTTTGACAGGGCCTCGGCACCGGCGCTGACCACCAGGTCGCCGCCGATCACGGCATGCGCTTCGCCGGTCGCGATGCGTGCGGCGTGAATGTCCTCGGGCCGGTCGGCGATCCTGAGGTGAGAAAAAACGGCGCCGAATTTTTGTGCCAGGCCGGTCATGTCGAGTACCGAGACGCCCTTGCCGTCGAGATGCGCGGCCATTCCCAGCAGGGCGCCGAGGGTGACGACGCCGGTGCCGCCAACGCCAGTGATCAGGATGTTGTAGGGGCGCCTGGTGTCAGGCCGCAGAGGTTCCGGCAGCACCGCTCCCGCAGCAGTCATGGCCCGGCCGCGGCGCAGTCTGCCGCCTTCGACGCTGACGAAGCTGGGACAGAAGCCATGGATGCACGAGAAATCCTTGTTGCATGCAGACTGATCGATCGC
>DIME01000045.1 GCA_002425405.1 Candidatus Accumulibacter vicinus | reverse complement strand
AGGGCACGCCAAACTCCTTGAGTATCACCGCAGCCGCCTGCATGGTCGGCCAGTCGGAATCGGAGCCCATGACCACGCCGACCAGCGGTTCGCGTTGCGCCATCAATGGGCCTCTCTTTCGGCGGCTTCAAGGGTGTTGGCGAGCAGCATGGTGATGGTCATCGGCCCGACGCCGCCGGGCACCGGCGTGATCGCCGAGGCGACTTCGCTGACCGCGGCAAAATCGACGTCGCCGCAGAGTTTGCCGTCGGGCAGGCGGTTGATGCCGACGTCGATGACCACAGCACCCGGTTTGACCATCTCGGCGGTGACGAAACGCGCCTTGCCGAGCGCGGCGACGAGGATGTCGGCGCGGCGTGTGTGAACGGCCAGGTCGCGGGTCTGCGAATGACAGATGGTGACCGTTGCGCTGGCCTGCATCAGCAACATCGCCATCGGCTTGCCGACGATGTTCGAGCGCCCGAGGATCACCGCTTCCTTGCCCTTGAGATCGATGCCTGCCTCGGCAAGGAACTTCATCACGCCATAGGGCGTACAGGGGATGAAGCGCGGGTGACCCTGCATCAGGGCGCCGACGTTCTCGGCGTGAAAACCATCGACATCCTTGCCGGGGGAGATCGCCTTGAGCACCGCGTCGCTGTCGAAGTGCTTCGGCAATGGCAACTGCACGAGGATGCCGTGTATCTTCGGGTCGGCATTGAGTTCGGCGATCCTGTCGAAGACCCGTTGCGGCTCGACGTCGGGCGCATAGAGGATCTTATCCGAGTGGAAACCGGCCTGTGCACAGGCATTCACCTTGTTGCGCACATAGACCTGCGAAGCGGCGTCCTCTCCAACCAGAATCACCGCCAGGCCAGGGCGGATGCCGCGGCTGGCCAGGAGCGCTTCGGCACGCGTCTTGAAATCGGCGCGCAGTTTTTTCGCCAGCGCGTTGCCGTCGAGGATTGTTGCCGTCATCTTGGTTTTCCTGGAGTGTTTTCCTCGGATGCCCGGAAGGAATCAGAAATAATCCGTCGACCGGGGCGTCAGATGCCAGCGCCCCAACTGCGCCGGTCGACGATGAGGAGGTGATTCTATCGCAAATCAGGCCACGCCCTCTCGGCTTTCGTCGCCAGTTTCGGCCTCTGCCCGACGCCTCCGCGATCACCCAAGGCCATCGTCCGCAGCCATGCCAGTGCGTGGAGATTCTCTCGCGGCAACGCTTTACGGATCAAGGCCGTTTGCGCCAGGCGCGCAGCCAGCCCAGGCCGGCCGAGGTGTCGGCGCGCGGGCGGTACTCGCAGCCGACCCAGCCGTCGTAGCCACTGGCGTCGAGCATTTCGAACAGATAGGGGTAATTGACTTCGCCACTGTCGGGTTCGTTGCGCTCGGGGACGCCCGCGATCTGCAGGTGGCCGATACCCGCCTGGTACTGGCGATACTTCATGGCGATGTCGCCCTCGACGATCTGCAGATGATAGAAGTCCATCTGCACCTTGAGATTGTCGGCGCCGACCGCAGCGACAATGGCGTGTGCCTCGTCCTGCCGATTCAGGAAATAGCCGGGCATATCACGCGTATTGATCGGCTCGATCAATACCATGCGGCCTTCGGCGGCGGCCAGCGCGCAGGCGAGTCGCAAATTGCTGAGGTAGGTATCGCGGCAGGCTGCCCTGCTCATTCCCGACCTGGGGATGCCGGCCATCACGTGGAGGCGTTCGTTGCCGAGCACCCGCGCATAGTGTAACGCCTGCTCGACGCCCGCAGCGAATTCGACATGGCGGCCGGGCAGGCAGGCAATGCCCCGTTCGCCGGCCGACCAGTCGCCCGGCGGCAGATTGAACAGGGCCTGTTGCAGGCCATGCGTCTGCAGTTGGGTGGCAATCTCTTCTGCCGGGTAGTCATAGGGAAACAGGCACTCGACGCCTTCGAAGCCATCCGCGGCAGCGGCGGCGAAGCGTTCGAGGAACGGCAGGTCCGGGTACATCAAGCTCAGGTTGGCAGCAAAACGGAGCATTCCGGTTTTCCTTACTATGGAAGTCGCGAGCGACTCTCGAATCTCCCCTCTCCACTCGCGGGAGAGGGATCAGGGGGTGAGGGGAAACGGTCATGACTTTCATGATCGGGGGTGCCTGGAAAAGTCATGACCGTTAGCCCGCGGAACTTGATGCGTGGCATCAGGGAAATGTCGTTCATGGCCGTCCGCTCGCCACGGGACAGAGTAGCGAAAGACTCGCCGACCAGCGAGCGTAAGCCGGATGGCGTGCGACGGAATCCGCTGTTCACGATCCTCCCTCCAGGCGGCGATCTACAACGCATCCAGGGGGCTCCGCACCCCCTTGCCGCCGCGGTTGAGCACGTGCGTGTAGATCATGGTGGTGGACACATCGGCATGGCCCAACAGATCCTGCACGGTGCGAATGTCGTATCCCGACGCCAACAGATGCGTGGCGAAGCTATGCCGCAGCGCATGGCAGTTCACCGGCTTCGTCAGGTGTGCGCGGATGGCGGCCTGCTTCACGGCCTTCTGCAAGCTGTTCTCATGCAAATGGTGGCGCCGCGTCACCCCGCCGCGGGGGTCCACCGATAGCCTGCCGCTCGGCAAGAGGTATTGCCACCCCCACTCCCTGGGCGCGCCCGGATACTTGTTGGCCAGCGCGAACGGCAGATAGACCTCCCCATGACCCGCTTGCACATCCGCCTCGTGCAGCGCCCTGACCCGTTCCAGGTGCGCCCGCAGGGGATCGATCAGCCGATCTGGCAAGGGCACCACCCGATCCTTCTGCCCCTTCCCGTCCCGCACCACGATCTGCCGATAGTCGAAATCCACATCTTTCACCCGCAGCCGCAGACACTCCATCAACCGCATCCCCGTGCCATACAGCAGCGATGCCATCAGATGATAAGTCCCCTCGAGATTCTCCAACAACCGCCCCACCTCGCCCGGCGTCAGCACCACGGGCAAGTGCCGCGGACGCCGGGCCCGCTGAAACGTCCCCATGTCGCCCAAGGGCCGCTCCAGCACCTGCCCATACAGGAACACCAAAGCGTTCAGGGCCTGATTCTGCGTGCTTGCCGCCACCTTCCCCTGCACTGCCAAGGTCTCCAGAAAGGCGGCGACCTCCGTAGCGCCGGCATCCCCCGGATCACGGCCGCCGATAAAGGTCAGAAACCGTAGCGTCCAGGAGCGATACGCCTCCTCGGTACGGATCGAATAATTCCGCTGGCGGATGACTGTCACCAGACGCTCGATCACTGCGCAACCCGCACCAATCCCCGTCCCACCTCCCGGCGCGTGACGGGCGTCCGCGGCAGCCCCGTCCCCAAGGGGCAGTGAACGGGCAAGGGTCGGATGATCGGCGGGCAGCGATCGAGCCGATTCCCGCCAATACCGCCAATCCACCTCGTGCAGCCAGGACACCCCGACCAGTTCAAAGAGTTTCTGTAAAGCATCGACCGCCTGCCGGAACGGCCAGTCCTGCATTCTGCCTAGTCTGCCGAGATCGGCCAGGTGGCCAGTCACGTCCGCCGGCCGATGCTCGCCCAGGCGACGTCCCGGCAGCGACTCGATATACCGTTCCGCGTGTCGGACATACCACCGGTCCGCAGGCGGTTTGACCCCGCAACGGTGCAGAAGCGCCAGATACTTGTCCCAAAACCGCTGGATCGCTTCCGGCTGGGCCGGGCTTGAGATTCTACTTGACGTGACTTCCGGCATGGGGTAGGTTCTCCGTGAGGGTAGGTCAAAGTCCGGGGCACAGGAGGTCGTCAGCGATGATGCTACACAGAATGTCGGTGGACAACAATAGACAGATTCTGTGTAGCGCACTATTGGCCTATTCTGTCTATTACACTGATAGCGCAGCACCGCTCGCGC
>DIME01000042.1:40791-41368 GCA_002425405.1 Candidatus Accumulibacter vicinus | reverse complement strand
CCGAAAGAGCTTTACAACCCGAAGGCCTTCTTCACTCACGCGGCATGGCTGGATCAGGCTTGCGCCCATTGTCCAAAATTCCCCACTGCTGCCTCCCGTAGGAGTCTGGGCCGTGTCTCAGTCCCAGTGTGGCGGATCATCCTCTCAGACCCGCTACGGATCGTCGCCTTGGTAGGCCTTTACCCCACCAACTAGCTAATCCGACATCGGCCGATCCCAGAACGCAAGGTCTTGCGATCCCCTGCTTTCCTGCTCACAGAATATGCGGTATTAGCGTAACTTTCGCTACGTTATCCCCCATTCCAGGGCACGTTCCGATGCTTTACTCACCCGTCCGCCACTCGCCACCAGGGTCGCCCCCGTGCTGCCGTTCGACTTGCATGTGTAAGGCATGCCGCCAGCGTTTAATCTGAGCCAGGATCAAACTCTTCAGTTCAATTCCTAAAACTCTCGCTCGACGTACTATCAATCCAGATCCCTCCAGATCAATAGCGCTTCTTCCATCGGTACGAGTCCTTCTCTATCCTTCATCCATCCGCTTGCGCAGATCGTACTAGATCAAGAACCCACACCTATC
>DIME01000042.1:34442-40499 GCA_002425405.1 Candidatus Accumulibacter vicinus | reverse complement strand
TTGTCCAATTTTTAAAGAGCTGCAGAACAACCATTTGGCTGTACTGTACTTGCCTTGCTGCAATTTCTTGGCTGCCCGAGCAGCGAGAGGGCGCATTATACAGGCGTTTGCAGCGGCGTCAATCACTGATCGAAAATTTTTCACAGGAACGGACTGGGCCGTCGGCAGGCTATCCTTGCGAACGCTCAGGCGATGCTGACACGCGCGAACTTGCGCTTGCCAACCTGCAGGACAAAAGAACCCTTGGCGGGGAGCATGAGGTGCTTGTCGTCGATCCGGGCACCGTCGATCCTGACCCCGCCCTGCTGGATCATGCGCAAGGACTCTGAGGTGCTAGACGTTAATCCGGCCTGCTTGAGAACCTGCGCAATGCTCAAGGACCGGTCGCTGGCCAGCAGGTTGACTTCCGGAATATCGTCAGGAATGGCGCCCTGACGGAAACGCGCATCAAAATCGGCCTGCGCCCGAACAGCGGCCGAGGCGCCATGAAAGCGAGCAACAATTTCCTGGGCCAGCAGAACCTTGACTTCGCGTGGATTACGTCCCTCCATGACCTCGTCCTGCAAGCCGGTAATGTTCTCGATGCTGCGAAATGAAAGCAGCTCGAAGTACCGCCACATCAGCCCATCGGAGATCGACATCAGCTTCCCGAACATCTCATCAGGCGGCTCGTTGATTCCCACGTAGTTGCCGAGAGACTTCGACATCTTGTGGATGCCATCCAGGCCTTCGAGCAGCGGCATGGTCAGGATGCACTGCGGTGCCTGCCCGTAGTGCTTCTGCAACTCTCGTCCGACCAGGAGGTTGAATTTCTGGTCAGTGCCGCCGAGTTCCACGTCCGCTTTCATCGCCACCGAGTCATATCCCTGGCACAGCGGATAAAGCAACTCGTGAATGGCGATCGGCTGACCGTTTCGGTAGCGCTTGGCGAAATCATCGCGCTCGAGCATCCGTGCGACGGTATGCAAAGCCGCCAAGCGGATCAGCCCCGACGCACCCAGCGGATCGAACCAGAGGGAATTGAAGCAGATCTCGGTCCGGTCGGGATCGAGAATCTTGAACACCTGCTCCTGGTAAGTTCTGGCATTTTCGATGATCTGCTCTCGCGACAGTGGCGGTCGAGTCACGTTCTTGCCGGTTGGATCACCGATCATCCCGGTAAAGTCGCCAATCAGGAACAGCACATGATGACCAAGGTCCTGACAGTGCCTGAGCTTGTTGATCAGTACGGTATGCCCGAGATGCAGATCCGGGGCTGTCGGATCAAAGCCCGCCTTGATCCGGAGCGGTCGGCCGGTTTTCAGCCTTTCAAGAAGTTCGGCTTCAATCAGCAGTTCTTCCGATCCGCGCTTGATCTGCTCGAGTTCTTCTTCAATGACGCGCATGCAGCCCCCTTCTTGCCGGCGTGGCGTGCTTCCGGCTCAGCCGCGGCCCGGACGACCGGTCAGCTTCTCATACTTGGCCCACAGTTGATCTTCGCTCTCCTGGTGTGCAGGATCTTTTGGAATGCAGTCAACCGGACAAACCTCGACACACTGGGGGGTATCGTAATGTCCGACGCATTCCGTACACTTGCCCGGGTCGATTTCGTAAATCTCCGCCCCCTGGGAAATCGCTTCGTTCGGGCACTCCGGCTCGCACACATCGCAGTTGATGCATTCGTCGGTAATAATAAGGGCCATGCTTACGGTTCCTTCAGATTGTTGAAATTTCTCGTACTCGCTTGACCAGCCGATCACTGATCGCGGGCTGGACAAATTTGCTGACATCGCCGCCGAGGACGGCGATTTCGCGAACCATCGTCGCCGAGATGAACAGGTACTGCTCACCGGGAGTCAGGAAAACCGTTTCGACTTCGGGGAAGAGGTTTCTATTCATTCCCGCCATCTGAAACTCATAGTCAAAGTCCGACACCGCACGCAGCCCGCGGATGATCACTTTCGCTCCCTTGGCATGCAGAAAGTCCATCAACAGGCCATCGAAGCCGCAGACTTCGGCATTCGGATAGCATGCGAGAATTTCCCGCGCCATTTCGACCCGTTCGGCCAGAGAAAAAAACGGCCTTTTCGGCTGGTTCTGGGCGATCGCCACGATCACCCGATCAAAGAGACAGGCCGCGCGCCGAACGAGATCCTCGTGACCTCGGGTCATCGGATCGAAGGTCCCTGCATAGATTGCCACCCGCTTATTTAATGCCATCCGTTTCGCCTCGCCGCATCAAGTGATAGAACACCTGGCCAGCTCGACCATGACGCACGGTGCGCCAATCTCCGATACCCTCCAGGGCGTTCTCTGCCTCGGCATAGATCATGCCGTCAGCTGCCATGACGCCCGGCACAAGCGGTGCCAGACGGTCCATCCAACCGTGGTGAAACGGCGGATCCAGAAACAATACGTCGAAACGCGAGTTGACGGAAGAGAGAAATGTCATCGCATCCGAGTGGACGATCTTCAGACCCTGGGCCGTACCCAGGATTTCTGCGTTGCTCGCCATCGCCGCCAGCACCTTTGGCGAATGGTCGACCATCATCACGCTGGTGGCGCCGCGCGAGGCGGCTTCGAAGCCCAGGGCACCGCTGCCGGCAAACAGATCGAGGCAGGAAAGACCGGTCAGATCCTGTCCGAGCCAGTTGAACAGTGTCTCGCGCACACGATCCGGCGTCGGCCGTAAACCAGGCACATCAGGAAAACGAAGAATTCTTCGTCGCCACTCACCGCCAATGATACGCAGCGAATTCAGAATGTCATTCCCCGGCCACCACCACGGTCACCCAGTGCTCTGGTCGCAGATGCCGTGCAAACGCTGCCTTGACGTCGGCGGTCGTGACCTTTTCAATATTTTCCGGGTAGCGATCGAGATAATCGATCGGTAAGCCATAAAAACCGATCATCGCCACATTCTCCAGGAGCTTTCGATTGCTGTCGAGGCGCAGCGGGAAACTGCCGATCAGATTCTGCTTTGCGGCCTGCAACTCCGTTTCCGTTGGTCCGTGCTCGAGGAAGCTGGCAAGCACCTCACGAGCCACCTTCAGCGCGTCGTCGGCCTGCGTCTTCTTGGTTTGTAGACCCATCTGGAACGGCCCCAACTGTTGCAGCGGCATGAAGTAGCTGTGCGCGCTGTAGGCAAGACCACGTTTGTCGCGAACCTCCTTCATCAGGCGTGAGACAAAGCCACCGCCACCAAGCGAATAATTGCCGACGGCCAAAGGAAAGAAATCCGGGTCGCCGCGTTTGAGTGCCGGCAGTCCGATCAGCAGATGCGCCTGCACTGCCGGATGGTCAATCCGCCGTTCGACAGCCGCCGGCAATGCCGGGACCGCGATTTCTGCAGGGGCCGGTCCCGACGGCAAAGCGGCGGTCAGCGCTTCGGCCACCGCTTCGGCTTCGCCGCGTGACAGGTCTCCAACGATCGTCACGCGGGCGCGCTGCGCAGTATAACTTGCCGCATGGAAAGCGACCACATCTGCACGAACCAGCGCAGCCACCGATTCCGGTGTCGCATGCCGTCCATAGGGGTGCGCGCCATACATCGCCGCCCAGAAGGCCCGGCTGGCAATCGTTTCGGGGCGCGTCAGCGCTTCCTTGAGGGTGGCGATCGAACGTGCCTGCTCGCGATCGAAGACTGCCGCGGGGAACTGCGGCGTGCTCAGAATCGCGCGCAGCATGTCGAGAGCCGGGCCGCGCCTGTCGGTCATCGACAGCGTTCGCAGGGCAATCGTGGCACGGTCCATCTCCACCCCACCCGACAACCTGGCACCCAGATCGGCCATCCGGCTGGCAATCTGCATCTCGTCCATGCCCGCAACCCCCAGGTCGACCAGGGCGCGGGTCAGCGAAGCCACGCCCGCCTTGCCCTCGAATTCATGCGCCGTACCGGCGGCAAAGTCGACCTGGACATCGAGAATCGGCAAGCTATGGTTCTCGACAAATAAAACGCCGGCACCTGATGTCGTCTGCCAACGCTCGATCTTCGGACCGGCGTGTACCAGCGGAATGGCGACCACCAGGCATACGCAGAGCAGCAGCTTGCAGGGATTCATCAGCGGATTCTCATCAATGACGGGGGGTGAACGGCGAGCGCGCGCGCGGCGCTTGCGGCAATGGCTGCGGGTCCAGTTCGGCAACAGTCAGTTGCTCGTCGCGAAAGTACCTCCTTGCGACCGCCTGGATTTGCTCGGCAGTGACCGCCTGCCGCTTTTCGAGAATGCGTCGGTTCAAGTGATAGGGAATACCGACCGATTCAAGTTGCCCGATCTCCATTGCCTGCGCAAACATCGAATCCAGCTTGTAGATCTGCCCGGCAATCAGCTGCGCCTTGGCGCGTGTCAGTTCGTCGGCAGCCACCCCCTGTTGCTGCACCTGGACAATTTCGGCGCGCAAACCAGCCTCGAGGTCGGCGCGAGTTTTTCCGTCGCTGGGCGATCCGGACAGGTAGAAGATGCCCGGCCCGCGCGTCGTCGAATCGTAGCTGGCCTCCACGTCTACTGCCAGACGCTGCTCGCGAACGAGGTGTCTGGAGAAGCGGGCCGCCTCGTGCCCAGACAGAACGGCCGACAGCATCTCGAGTGCATAGGGATCGACGTCCTGGTCAACATCGCGGATGACCGGCACCTTGTAAGCCATGATCAGTACCGGCAGATCTGCCGGTGCTTTCACCGTCAGGCGGCGAATACCGGCCTGCGCAGGCTCGTCCTGTGGTTTCCTGACCGGCAGCGGGCGTTCCGGCAAAGCTCCGTAATGCTGTTCGGCAAGCTGGAAAACATGCTCGTGATCGACGTCACCAACGACCACCACATAAGCATTGTTCGGCGCGTACCAGCGCTCGTACCAGAGCCGTGCGTCATTGACAGTCATGTTCTCGAGATCGTTCATCCAGCCGATGATCGGAACGCGATACGGGTGCGCCTGAAAAGCAACCGCGGATAGCTGCTCGAAAAGCAGCGCCTGGGGTTGATCATCGGTGCGCAACCGCCGCTCTTCCATGACCACCCGGATCTCCTGCGCGAACTCCTTGGGATCCAGAGTCAGATGACGCATGCGATCGGCCTCGAGCTGCATCATCTCGGACAGTTTCCCTTTCGGTACCTGCTGAAAATAAGCAGTGTAGTCACGACTGGTAAATGCGTTGTCACGCCCGCCAGCAGCCGCGACGCGGCGGTTGAACTCGCCGGGTCCGGCGCTCGGAGTACCCTTGAACATCATGTGTTCGAGGACATGGGCGACACCGGTGCTGCCATTCGTCTCGTCCATGCTGCCGGCCCGGTACCAGACCATATGTGCAACCGTGGGAGCTCGCCGATCCTCCTTGACGATAATCCGCAAGCCGTTCGCCAGTTGCTTCTCATAGGGATTGGCCAGCACTGATGCAGGTACGGCCAGCACCAGCAACCATCGAATCAATTGCGCGTAACGTCTGGGCATGAGTCGCTTCTGATAGAATTTGAAAGGATGTCGGGTAATCTCGCCGGCATCTTACCACCACCAATGTACCCGAGCGCCTTTGAGACACGAAAGCACCATGTTTGGTTTCTTCAAGAAGTCCCCTGGTCAGCCGCCCGCGCCGACCAGTCCAGTCGTCATCGAAGGCACGGCGCCTGTGGTCCCGTGGCGGCATCGACTCAAGGCCGGTCTCGCGCGCACACGCGCGCAATTCAGCGGCAGGTTGAAATCGCTGTTCTCGCGCGGCAAGGTCGACGACGAACTGCTCGAAGATCTGGAAAGCCTGCTGTTGAGCAGCGACGTCGGCCTTGATGCAACCCAGCATCTGCTCTATCAGCTGAAAATGCGCGCCAAACGCGACAGGCTCGACACCCCGGAAGCGATTCAGCGCGCGCTGTCCGAGATTTTCCACGAACTCCTGCGGCCGCTCGAAGAAACACTCGACCTCACCGCGCACCGCCCGTTCATCATCATGATTGCCGGCGTCAACGGCGCCGGCAAAACCACCTCGATCGGCAAGCTGGCCAAGTACTTTCAGGCACAGGGCCGATCGGTCCTGCTCGCCGCCGGCGACACTTTCCGCGCCGCCGCGCGCGAGCAGTTGCAGACCTGGGGCGA
>DIME01000042.1:22663-34106 GCA_002425405.1 Candidatus Accumulibacter vicinus | reverse complement strand
GCCGCCGCCAGGGCACGCGGCATCGACATCGTCCTGGCGGATACGGCCGGCCGCCTGCCGACACAGTTGCACCTGATGGAGGAAATCGCCAAGGTCCGGCGCGTCATCCGGAAGGCCGACCCGTCCGGACCACACGAGACGCTGCTGATCCTCGACGCAACCTTCGGCCAGAACACGCTGCAGCAGGTCATCGCCTTCGACAAGGCCATTCAGGTTACCGGTCTGGTCCTGACCAAGCTCGACGGTTCGGCGAAAGGCGGCGTCGTCGCCGCCATCGCCCGCCAGTGCCCGAAACCGGTTCGCTTTATCGGTGTCGGCGAAGGGATTGACGATCTCCGGCCCTTCAATGCCCGCGATTTCGTAGACGCGCTATTCGAGTGATTACCGCCAGCAACGTCACCAAACGCTATCCGGAAGGTCGCGAAGCCCTGCGCAACGTGAGTTTCGGGATCACCGCAGGAGAAATGGTTTTCCTTACCGGACACTCCGGCGCCGGGAAATCGACGCTGTTCAAACTGCTGGCGGCCATCGAGCGCCCGACTTCGGGCAGCATCGTGATCAACGGCCAGAATCTCGCTACGCTGCGCAAAAACGCCGTTCCCTACCTGCGCCGCAAACTCGGACTGATCTTTCAGGATCGTAAGCTCCTGTTCGATCGCAACGTCCTCGACAATGTGCTGCTGCCTCTGGCGATCGTCGGCCACCCGGCCAGGGAAGCGCTGCGCCGGGCCCAGGCGGCGCTGGCCAAGGTGGGGCTGCCGAATCGCGAGAAAACTTTCCCGATTGCGCTCTCCGGCGGCGAGCAACAACGTCTGGCGATTGCCCGCGCCGTCGTCAATCGGCCGGCAATCATCCTCGCCGACGAGCCGACCGCCAACCTCGACGCGGCGTCGGCAAGCGAAATTCTCGAAATCTTCCGTTCCTTCCAGCAGGTTGGCGTGACCGTGGTCATTGCCACTCATGACCCGTTGCTGCTGCCCCACCTGCAACCGCGCGTTCTCCGCCTCACCCAGGGCGAGATGAGCGAAGAGCGCGAACCAGCCAGCCACGGTGTCACGCCGTGAGATCCTGGCTCGCCCAGCACCTGGCGGCGCTGCGCGATGCCTTGCGACGGCTGCTCGCAGCGCCGCTCAATTCGCTGCTGTCGCTGCTGGTGATCGGCGTCGCGCTGACCCTGCCGACCGCCGGCTGGCTGACCCTCGACAACCTCCGCAAGCTCTCTGGCGATACCCCCAACGTGCAACAGATCAGCATTTTCCTGGCCCTCGACGCCGGCAAACGCGAGATCAGCGACATCGAGTCGCGCCTGCAGGCAAGCCGATCCGGAAGCTGGCGTTTCGTGCCGCGCGAAGAGGCTTTGAAGCGCCTGCAGGCGACCGAAGGGATGGCCGAGATCATCACCAGCCTGCCACGAAATCCGCTGCCCGACGCCTTTGTCGTCACCCCAGGAGACACCCGACCAGAGGCCCTCGAAGACCTGGCCAGAACCTTCTCCTCCTGGCCGAAGGTCGCGCATGTTCAGCTCGACTCGGCCTGGGTCAGACGCTTCGATGCGCTGCTCCACCTCGGCGAGCGGGTCGTCATGATGCTTGGCGCGCTGTTCGCCGGCGCACTGGTGACCATCACTTTCAACACCATTCGCCTGCAAATCCTCGCCCAGGCCGCCGAGATCGAAGTGGCCAAACTGATCGGTGCCACCGATACCTACATCCAGCGCCCGCTGCACTATTTCGGCATGCTGCAGGGCGCCCTCGGCGGACTCTGCGCTGCGCTGCTGGTGAGCGCTGGTCTGCGCCTGCTGACGCCGCCGGTGGTCGAACTGACGCGACTTTATGGCGCCAGCTTCGCCCTGCAAGGCCTGTCGACAGGCGATGTCGTCGTCCTGGCTGCGATCGGCGCTGCGCTCGGCTGGCTGGGGGCGAAGATCTCGGCGCTGATTCATCTGCACCGCATTGCAGCGCCCTGACCAAACACGCACGCACCCACAGGCACCCGCCTCACCCGAACAAGACGCAAGCCCAGATGACCGGAACGTTGAGCAAGGCCAGCAGCACCGCTGCGCTGCCGATATCCTTGGCGCGCTTGGCCAGCGGGTGCCGATCCAGCGAAATCCGGTCAACCGTTGCCTCGATCGCCGAGTTGAGCAATTCAACGATCAGCACCAACAGCAGGCTGCCGATCATCAGTGCCAGCCCCAGACCGTTCGGCGAAAGAAGGAAAGACAGCGGGGTCAGCAGCGTAGCGAGCAGCACCTCTTGCCGAAAGGCGTCTTCTGAACGAAAGGCCGCACACAGGCCGGCCCGCGAATAGTGGAACGCGTTCCAAATCCGCCGCCAGCCGGTCTGTCCCTTGAACGGGCTTTCTTCAGTCACCTGACTCTCCTGGCGACGATTCAAGCGATCAGGATTGATCTGCCCGCGATCTCGGCCAGAGCCTCGACCAATAACGCGCATTGTGCATCGGTACCGATCGTGATCCGTAGATACTGGTCGATCCGCGGCAGCTTGAAATGACGAACGAGGATGCTTCGTTGGCGCAAGGCTGCGGCGAGCTGGCCAGCGTCATGCTGCGGGTGACGGACGAAAATGAAATTGGCCGCCGAAGGCAGGACTTCAAAACCCTGTCGCAGCAAGGTACTACGAAGGGTCTCTCGGCTACTGATGACGGCCTGCCGGGTGATCTCGAAGTACTCCTGATCGCCGATTGCGGCAACTGCACCGGCAATCGCCAGCCGATCGAGCGGGTAGGAATTGAAACTGTTCTTGACTCTTTCGAGCGCCTCGATCAGGTCACGATGGCCAACCGCGTAGCCAACGCGCAGCCCGGCCAGCGAACGCGACTTCGAAAGGGTGTGCACAACCAGCAGATTCGGGTGGTGATTGACCAGCGCAAGTGCCGACTCGCCGCCGAAGTCGATGTAAGCTTCATCGACGACGACGACCGATCGGTGATGCGCCAGGAGCAGACGCTCGATGGCCGTGAGTGGCAACAGACGGCCCGTCGGCGCATTCGGGTTCGGGAAAATGATGCCGCCGTTTGCTGTTGCGTAATCTTCCCTGCGGATTTCGAAATTCTCGTCGAGCGGCACGGTCACATGGGCGATTTCGTAAAGGCCACAGTAGACCGGGTAGAAGCTGTAAGTGATATCCGGAAAGAAAATCGGCAGCTCGTGTTTGAGCAACGCCATGAAGACATGCGCCAGCACTTCGTCAGAACCGTTGCCGACAAAGATCTGTTGCGGTGAGATGCCGAACTCCACGTAGCGGGCCGCGACCGCCGCCTTGAGGCGCTCGGCGCCGGGATCCGGGTAGAGCCGCAGCGACTCGCCGCCATTCGCCATTTCTTCGGCAATTGCAGCAGCGACACGCGGCGAGGGCGGATAGGGGTTTTCGTTGGTATTCAGCTTGACGAGGTTTGGCAGCCTGGGCTGCTCGCCCGGAACATAGGGCGTCAGACGGTGAACGAGAGAACTCCAGTAGCGACTCATGAAAGGCTGCCCAGTTAATGTGAAAGTCGCGTCAGCGACTCATGAATCCCCTTCCACTCGCGGGAGAGGAAAACGATCCTGACTTCCTGTTCGGGGAATGCCTGGAAAAGTCATGGCCGTTCGGGATGCATGCGAAGCGTGAAATGGTATCATGCGTACCGTTCGATCGACGCTGATGATCGGCCTGTGGTTTGCAGCAGCAAGCTGAACCTTTTCCAGACCCGAAATGCCACCCGGCAATGGTACCCGATGCGGCAAGCAGAAGTTTCCAGAAATACGCTCGAAACCCGGATCACCGTTCGACTGAACCTTGACGGCAGTGGCCGCGGCAGCTTCGCGACCGGCGTGCCTTTCCTCGACCACATGCTCGAACAGATTTCCCGGCACGGGCTGATCGACCTCGAAGTTGCGGCCGTTGGCGACCTGCATGTCGACGCCCACCACACTGTCGAAGATATCGGCATCACGCTCGGGCAGGCTCTGGCCAGTGCCCTCGGCGATAAGAAGGGCCTGCGTCGTTACGGGCACGCTTATGTACCGCTAGACGAAGCACTGTCGCGAGTCGTGGTCGATCTCTCGGGCCGGCCGGGTCTCGCGTTTCATGTCGATTTTCGCCGCGCCATGATCGGCGCTTTTGATGTCGATCTGGTACACGAATTTTTCCAGGGCCTGGTCAATCATGCCTTGCTGACGCTGCATATCGACAATCTGCGCGGCGACAACGCGCACCACCAGGCGGAAACGGTGTTCAAGGCTTTCGGGCGCGCGCTGCGTATGGCCGTCGAGGAAGACCCGCGCGCCGGCAGCAGCATTCCCTCGACCAAGGGCTCACTGTGATGTTGGCGGATGATGCAGCCAAGGGTGATGGCAAGAACGCAATCGTTGTGGTCGATTACGGCATGGGGAATCTGCGCTCGGCCTGGCAGGCGCTGGTGCATGTCGCCAACGGACGTACAGTGCTGGTCTCGGCTGACCCAGCGGTAGTCAGCACCGCCGAGCGCGTGGTCTTCCCCGGTCAGGGGGCAATGCCCGACTGCATGCGCGAGATCGAGGCGCGCGGCTTGCGGTCGGCAGTGCTCGAAGCCGCACGCAACAAGCCCTTTCTCGGCATCTGCATTGGCCAGCAGATGCTCTTCGAGCACAGCGAGGAAGGCGATGTGCCAGGACTTGGCGTCATCGCCGGCAAGGTTCGCCGCTTTCCTGCCGAGTACATGGTCGATGCAGCCGGCAACCGCCTCAAGGTACCGCACATGGGCTGGAATCAGATCCGGCAGGCCAGGGAACATCCCCTGTGGAAGGGCATTGCCAATGGCACACGCTTCTATTTCGTCCACAGCTATTTCGTGGCCCCGACCAACGACGCCTGCGTTGTTGGGAGCACCGATTATGGCCTCCCCTTTACCAGTGCAGTGGCGCAGGATAATATCTTCGCCATTCAGTGCCACCCGGAAAAAAGTGCCCTGGCGGGCCTCGCCATGCTGGCCAACTTCGTCGCCTGGAAACCCTGATCGACTGCAGACGTTTTACACTTTACTTGTCTCAACCCACCTTTATCTTCTTTCAAGATGCTGATCATTCCCGCGATTGACCTGAAACAGGGACAGTGCGTCCGTCTCAAGCAAGGCCTGATGAACCAGGTCACGGTCTTCTCCGATTCCCCTGGCGAACAGGCTCGCCACTGGCTGGCGCAGGGCGCGCGCCGCCTGCACGTGGTGGACCTCGACGGCGCTTTTGCCGGCAAGCCGAAAAACGAGAAAGCGATCAAGGAAATCGTGCAGGCCGTCGGTGATGACATTCCCGTGCAACTCGGCGGCGGCATCCGCGATCTCGACACCATCGAGCGTTGCCTGGACGACGGCGTCAGTTACGTGATCATCGGCACTGCCGCGGTGAAGAATCCCGGCTTTCTGCACGACGCCTGCGGCGCCTTTCCCGGCCACATCATCGTCGGCCTCGATGCCAGAGACGGCAAGGTGGCGGTTGATGGCTGGTCGAAAATGACCGGTCACGATGTCATCGATCTGGCGAAGAAATACGAGGACTATGGGGTCGAGGCCATCATCTATACCGACATCGGCCGTGACGGCATGCTTTCGGGAATCAATATCGCCGCTACGGTGAAACTCGCTCAGGCCCTGTTGATTCCGGTCATCGCCAGCGGCGGTCTGTCGAGCCTCGACGACATCCGACAGCTTTGCGCGGTCGAAGAGGAAGGCATCAGCGCCGCCATCGCCGGTCGCGCGATCTACGATGGATCGCTCGATTTTGCTGTGGCACAGGCCACAGCAGATCGTGCCGCAACGCCATGACCGTCTTCTCCTCCTGGCAAGCTCGGAGCGGTAGCTGACCTTGGGCCTCGCCAAACGCATCATCCCCTGCCTTGATGTCACTGCCGGCCGGGTCGTCAAGGGCACCAACTTCGTTGACTTGCGTGATGCCGGTGATCCCGTCGAAATCGCCCGCCGTTACGACGAGCAGGGCGCCGACGAAGTCACCTTCCTCGACATCACCGCCTCCTCGGACCAGCGCGACATCATCCTGCACATCGTCGAGGCCTGTGCAGCACAGGTATTCATTCCATTGACGGTGGGCGGCGGCGTCCGTTCGGTTGCCGATGTACGGCGTCTGCTGAATGCCGGCGCCGACAAGGTCAGCATGAACACCGCAGCCGTCGAGAATCCTGATCTCATTGCCGAGGCATCGGCCAAGGTCGGGAATCAATGCATTGTCGTGGCCATCGACGCGAAGCAGTCGGCACCGGGAGTCTGGCAGGTGTTTACACACGGGGGACGCAGGAACACCGGCATCGACGCCATCGCCTGGGCTCGCCGCGTTCAGCAACTCGGTGCCGGCGAGATCCTGCTCACCAGCATGGATCGTGACGGCACCAGGAACGGTTTCGATCTGCCGCTGACGCGCGCGGTCTCCGACGCCGTCGATCTCCCGGTGATTGCCAGCGGTGGCGTCGGCAATCTCGAGCATCTCGCAGCCGGCGTTTCTGAAGGCCGTGCCGACGCCGTCCTGGCCGCGAGCATCTTCCATTTTGGGGAATATACGGTTCATCAGGCCAAGGCATACCTGCACACGCGGGGCATCGAGGTTCGCCTGTGAGTGATCTCGATCCCGGTCTGCAGTGGCTCGACGCACTGAAATGGGACGAGCAGGGTATGATCCCGGCCATTGCACAAGACGCCAGCAGCGGTCGGGTCCTGATGTTTGCCTTCATGAACCGGCAATCATTACAGGAGACGATCAACACCGGGAGCGCGGTATACTGGTCGCGTTCGCGACAGCGTCTGTGGCGCAAGGGCGAAGAGTCTGGCCATACGCAACGCGTGCGGTCGCTGCGCACCGACTGCGACGGCGATGTACTGCTGCTATCGATCGACCAGGCAGGCGGTATTGCCTGTCATACGGGCCGCACAAGCTGCTTTTTTTATCAACTGCAGGGTGACTCCTGGGTTGCGGTCGACCCGGTGCTCAAGAACCCTGAGGACATTTACGGCAAATGAACATGGACATGTTGCACCGGATCTCGGAAACACTGCTTGAACGCCGCAAGGCCGACCCGGAAACTTCCTACACGGCGCAATTGATGGCCAAGGGACCGGACGCGATCCTGAAGAAGATCGGCGAAGAAACTGCCGAACTGATCATGGCCGGCAAGGAGGGTAATCGCCTGCATGTGGTCTGGGAATCCGCCGACGTGCTCTATCACATGATGGTGCTGCTCGCTTTCTATGGCCTGTCGATCGAGGATGTACTGCAGGAGATGCGTCGGCGTGAGGGAATCTCTGGAATCGACGAGAAGAAGTCACGAAAGGGCTGAAAACATGGAAAACTGCTTGTTCTGCAAGATCGCAGGGGGCCAGATTCCCGCGCGCAAGGTTCATGAAGACGACGAGATTCTTGCCTTTCACGATATCAACCCGGCTCGTCCCGTACATCTGCTGGTCATCCCCAGGCGTCACATCACCTCGCTGGCGACGGCCACCGAGGCCGACGTGCCGGTGCTCGGCAGGATGCTCGCCATCGCCAATCGCCTGGCAAGCGAACAGGGCAGCCCGGATGGCTTCCGGGTGATCATCAATACCGGACGGATCGGCCATCAGGAAGTGCAGCATCTGCACGCACATGTCGTTGGTGGACCGGAGCCGGTTGGACCGATGCTCAAACGCATCTGACCACTGTGGCAAGGGGTCGTGCCGAGCGTCCGCTAGCGTTGCACCCGATTTCACCTTCATGGAGGCCTGACATGGGCTCTTTCAGCATCTGGCACTGGTTGATCGTTCTGATCATCGTTCTGTTGGTTTTTGGGACCAAGAAGCTGCGCAGCCTCGGATCCGATCTCGGTGGCGCGGTCAAGGGCTTCAAGGACGGTATCAAAGACGCGACTGCAGAGGACAAGGCCGCTGAGGCCCAGCCCGCAACGCCACCGACTTCCCCTCCCCCCCCTCAACAACCGCCGCAGCAGGTTGGTACGGGTCATACCATCGAAGGTGAGATCAGGGAGAAAACCAGAAGCTAGGCAATACAGGATCCGTGGCGGCAGCCACTGCCCTGAACTGCCCGCGGCCTTCCTGCTGGCATCGCACCCACCGGCGCCCCTCCCCTCCTTTCCCGAGCCAACGGCCACCCATGTTCGATATCGGCTTTTCCGAAATGATCGTCATCGCCATCGTCGCACTGGTGGTGATCGGTCCTGAAAGATTGCCCAAGGTCGCCCGTACGGCCGGGCACATGCTCGGCCGTCTGCAGCGTTACGTGAATGACGTGAAATCCGACATCAACCGCGAAATACAGCTTGAGGAGCTGAAGAAACTGCAGAGCGAACTCCAGGAGTCGGCACGCAGCGTCGAGCAGAGTCTGACCACCGAAATGAACGCTGCCCGGCAAGCGGTCAGCCAGACGGCGCAGGCCCTCAGTGATGACCTGCAGCCCATGGCGGCGCTCGAACAGCCGGCGGCAGCACCAACGGCGCCATCCCCGGCGACCAGCCATGCCCTGCCACCGGCAAGCGCTGCTGCAGTGTCTGCCGCCAACCCAGAGCAGCCGCAGCGACCGGTCTGATCGAGAGATGCAAGCGCCCGAAGATTCTTTCCTCTCGCACCTGATCGAGTTGCGCGACCGCCTGATCCGGGCGCTGATCGCCATCGGCATCGTCTTCATCTGCCTTTTCCCCTGGGCCAAGGAACTCTATGCACTGTTGGCGCAGCCCTTGCTGGCAACCCTGCCGCAAGGCGGCCAGATGATTGCGACCGATGTGATCGGCGTTTTCCTGGTGCCGATGAAAGTGGCGCTGATGCTTGCCTTCCTGATCGCCCTGCCCTATGTGCTCTATCAGGTTTGGGCTTTCGTCGCGCCGGGCCTGTATGCCCATGAGAAGCGGCTGGCGCTGCCGCTGGTGACAGCGAGTGTGCTGCTGTTCTTTGTCGGCATGGCTTTCGCCTATTTCCTGGTCTTTCCCACCGTCTTCGGGTTCATGTCACAGGTAGCCCCCGAGGGTGTCGCCTGGATGACCGACATCGAGAAATACCTCTCTTTCGTGCTCACGACCTTCGTCGCTTTCGGAGTGACCTTCGAGGTCCCGGTCGTCGTGGTGGTGATGGTCTACGCCGGGATCGTCGAAGTCGCCAAACTCAGGGAATGGCGTCCTTACATGATCGTCGGCGCCTTCGTCGTGGGCGCCGTGTTCACGCCGCCCGACGTGATTTCACAGTTGATGATGGCGATTCCGCTGTGCCTGCTTTTCGAACTGGGGTTGTTCCTCGCGCGTTTTGTCGGCGAGCGCTCGGCACACGCCACGCCGATTGATCCGCCTGCCCCGGAAGCCCCGCGCAGCCCTGTGGCCGACTGGACGCCCCTGTCTGCTCAGCAGATGGATGCGGCGATCAAGGATCTCGGCGCGCAGCAGAACACTGACCGCAAGCCTGAGGCCTGATCCCGCTGCCGGCCCACATTGCTCAGACAGACGTTTTTGCCGGCCCGGCAACGGTCAGTTGATGCCTGACCGGCACCCCTTCGGCAAACAGCCACAGACTGCCGTTCGGCATCGTCGTCCAGCACTCGTTGTCGGTCAGCGGCACGGTGGCAATGACTGCGACACGATCATCGGGGGTCGTGACATCGCTGAAATCGATACTCAAATCCTGATCGCGCAGGTGCGCGACGGTAAACGGCGCCTGACGGATGATGTAGCTGAGCTGGGTGGAACAGTGGGCAAACAGACAGTCGCCATTCGACAGCAGATAATTGAACGCGCCGCGCGCGCCCAGATCAAGGGTGAGTTGATGAAGTGCGTCGAACAGCCGGGTCTGACTCGGTGGCCGGCGGCCAAAGCGCTGACGCAGGTTCTGCAGCAGCCAGCAAAAAGCGTGTTCGCTGTCGGTCTGGCCAACCGGAGTAAAGCTGCCATCGAGTTGCGGCGAAAAATCCGGCAGATTGCCGTTATGGGCAAAAATCCAGTAACGTCCCCACAGTTCGCGCATGAAAGGATGCGTGTTCTCGAGGGCAACCACCCCCTGGGTCGCCTTGCGGATGTGGGCGATGACGTTTTTGGAATGAATCGGGTAGCTGCGCACCAGTTCGGCAACCGGCGATACGCAGGACGGTTGCGGGTCGAGGAAAACGCGCGTGCCGCGACCCTCGAAGAAAGCGATTCCCCAGCCGTCCGCATGGACATCGGTGGCGCCGCCGCGTGCCTGAAATCCGGCAAAGGAAAAGCAGATGTCGGTCGGGACATTGCAGTTCATGGCCAGTAACTGGCACATCGACGACCCCGACTACTCGCGCTCGCGGCGCGGTGGCGCCCGCTTGCCGATCTTGACAGTAGTATCGAGTACGTTGTTCTGACGGCGCAATCGGAAGGAAATCGTTTCGCCAGGCTTCTGGGCAGCGATCAGGTCGAGCATGCCCTGCGGATCCTTGACCGCCCGTCCGTCCACGGCGAGCAGGATGTCTCCCGGCTTGATCCCGCCCGCATCGGCCGGACTGCCGCGCAGGACGCCGGCAATCAGGGCGCCGCTGGTATCCGGCAGGCCGAAGGACTCGGCCAGATCGACGCTGATTTCCTGAGCCTCGACGCCGATCCAGCCGCGGGTCACGGTACCGGTCTGGATGATCTGCTCCATGACATTCCTGGCAATCGAGATTGGAATTGCAAAACCGATCCCCAGCGAACCGCCCGAGCGCGAGTAGATGGCCGTATTGATGCCGATCAGGTTACCCTGGCTGTCCACCAGCGCGCCCCCCGAATTGCCGGGGTTGATCGCCGCGTCGGTCTGGATGAAGTTTTCGAACGTGTTGATTCCGAGATGCGAGCGACCCAGCGCGGAGATGATCCCCATGGTCACCGTCTGACCCACGCCAAAGGGGTTGCCAATAGCCAGCGCCACGTCTCCCACCACCAGGTTGTCCATCTGGCCCAGGGTAATCGCCGGCAGCAGCAGTTCCTTGCCGTTGTGTTCGGTGATCTGCAAGACCGCAAGGTCGGACTCGGGATCACTGCCCACCAGGCGAGCGTTGAGGTTGCGGCCGTCGCTGAGGGCGATCTCGATCTGGTCTGCCGCTTCGACCACATGAAAGTTCGTGAGAATATAGCCATTCGGGCTGACAATGACCCCCGAACCCAGCCCGGAAGTCCTGGGCGCGTCACCTGCGGGGTTGTCCCCAAAAAAGTGCCGGAAGATCGGGTCGTCAAACAAGGGATTACGCCGCGTCCTGATTTTCTGCGAGGTAAAGATATGCACGACCGACGGCAGCGCCTTCTTCGCCGCGTCGCGGAACGAGGTCGGGGTGGTGGCCGGAGCGGTGGCCACGACGGCCGACTCCTGCAGGGCCACGACATTGGCCGGGGAGGGTTTGTCCAGCCACTCCGGCTTGAGCGTGCCCACCACGAAGAGAACCGCGAGACTGATCGTCACCGTTTGTGCAAAAATCAACCAGAGCCTGCGCATG
>DIME01000042.1:22391-22562 GCA_002425405.1 Candidatus Accumulibacter vicinus | reverse complement strand
GCGCCTTCTTCGCCGCTTCGCGAAACGAGGTCGGGGTGGCGGCCGGGGCAGCCACAACGGCCGACTCCTGCAGCGCCACGACACTGGCCGGGGACGGTTTGTTGTCCAGCCACTCCGGCCTGAGCGTACTCACCACGAACAAAACGGCAAGACTGATCGTCACCGTTTGTG
>DIME01000042.1:20071-22345 GCA_002425405.1 Candidatus Accumulibacter vicinus | reverse complement strand
GGGCGTTTCCGGGATTATTGCCCAAACGGCCTGCAAGTGGAAGGACGCCCCGAAGTCAGGCGCCTGGTCGCCGGCGTCACGGCCAGCCAGGCGCTGCTCGATGCAGCTGTCGAGCGTGACGCTGACGCCATCCTGGTCCATCATGGCTGGTTCTGGCGCGGCGAAGAGGGTCGTGTCACCGGCCTGCGCAAAATGCGCCTGCAAACGCTGCTCAAGCACGACATCAACCTGATCGCCTATCATCTGCCACTCGATGGCCACCCGGCATTCGGCAACAATGTACAACTGGCCAGCCGACTCGGCTGGACCCCGGACGCTCGTTTTGGCGAGCAGGACATCGGCTGGCTGGGCAGCCTGGAAAATCCGACCACCGTTTCGGCGATCGTCGATCGTGTTGGCCACGAGTTGCAGCGCCCGCCGCTGCTGATCGGTGACGGCGATCGCCTGGTCAGCCGCGTCGGCTGGTGTTCCGGAGCGGCACAGGGCCTGTTCGAACAGGCCATCGCGCTCGGCGTCGATCTCTACCTGAGCGGCGAGATCGCCGAGCAGACCGTGCATCTGGCACGCGAGTCCGGCGTCGCCTACCTTGCCGCCGGTCACCACGCCAGCGAACGCTTTGGCGTGCAGGCACTGGCCGCCCATCTGGCCGAACGTTTCGGCCTTGACTGTCCATTCGTCGACATCGACAACCCGGTCTGACCCCCGCAAGGAGCCGCCATGAACTACGTCTTTCCCCCCCCACCCCCGGTCAGCGTTCCCGTTGCCGGCGGCAACACCCTGTTCCCGGTCCGCCGGGTCTACTGCGTCGGCCGCAATTACGCCGATCATGCCGCGGAGATGGGCGCCGATCGCCGCGAACCCCCGTTCTTCTTCAGCAAGCCCGCCGATGCGCTGGTGCCGGGCGGCGGGGAGGTCGCCTATCCACCAGCCACCGACAACCTTCAGCACGAGGTCGAACTGGTCGTTGCACTGGCTGCAGGTGGTGCCGATATCGACCCGACACAGGCGCTTGACTGCGTCTATGGTTACGCAGTCGGTCTCGATCTGACCCGGCGCGACCTGCAGCTACGTGCCAGGGACAAGGGCCATCCCTGGGACATGGGCAAGGGCTTCGACCAGAGCGCGCCCATCGCTGCGATCCATCCCGTGGCGACCGTCGGACATCCGGCACACGGTTCGATCTGGCTCAAGGTCAATGGCCAACTGCGGCAGAATGGCGATCTCGAACAGATGTCGTGGAAAGTCGCAGAAGTCATCGCCCAGCTGTCGACCTACGTGACTCTCGTAGCGGGAGACCTGATCTTCACCGGCACTCCCGCGGGCGTCTCGACGGTACGGCGTGGCGATATGCTGGAAGCCGGCGTCGCCGGCGTCGGCGAGATCTGCGTTCGACTCATCTGAGATCTAACGGCCATGGCTTTGAGCTACCCCGGAAAGGATGAAAGCCATGACCGTTCCCTCCCCTGTCGGGTGATGCCGGCTTGCACCCCGGTATCGCCCATCCGACGATCCCCTCCAAGGAGCCTGTCATGAATGCCACCTCCTCGCTTTTCCGCCGCTTTGCTTCAGTTGGCCATTGCCGGCTGGCGGCCACGCTGACCCTCGCCTGCGCGATGAGCTCGGCACTCGCCGAAGGAATCGAACCGCCCACCCGCGGGCAAACGGTCTACGTGCCGATCTACTCCGAGATTCGGCATGGCAATGTGGCCTCTTCGGGCCGCGCCGACAACACCCTGTTGTCGGTCCTGGTCAGCGTCCGCAATACCGACCCCAACCACCCGATCCGGGTCGTCGCGGCACCTTACTACAATACCGAGGGCACCCTGATTCGCAACTCGGTGCCGACACCCAGGGTGATTCCCCCGTTTGGCACCTTCGAACTGTTCATCGAACTGCGCGAGAACGCCGGCGGTTCCGGAGCCAATTATGCGATCAAGTGGGAAGCGGCGACGCCCGTCTCGCCACCGACCATCGAGGCCCTGCATTCCAAGTTTCAGGCAGGCTATTCGGTCGCCTTCATCTCGCGCGGCCGCGCCATCTCGGAACCTTGAGCGTGCCGGAACCGGACGGGTACCGTGACGACGGCCAGTGATGCCTGATCGCCAGCAGCTGATCACACTGCACACGACGCCCGACGACCACCGCATTGCGCAGCTCGCGGCTGCAGCGATCGGCCTGTCGCTGATCGACGCGGCCATCCCGATGCCTCTGCCAGGCGTCAAGCCGGGTCTGGCCAATATCGTCACGCTGATCGTTCTGGCGCGCTACGGCTGG
>DIME01000042.1:0-19718 GCA_002425405.1 Candidatus Accumulibacter vicinus | reverse complement strand
CCCGGATTTTTCATGAGCCTCAGCGGCGCGCTGTGCAGCCTGCTGATGCTGGCTGTTGCCGTGCGCCTGCCTCACCGCTACTTCGGGCCAGTCAGCTGGAGCATCCTGGCGGCCTTTGCCCACATCAGCGGGCAACTGCTGCTGGCACGGCTATGGCTGGTTCCTCATAATGGCCTGTTCCTGCTGCTCCCTTTCTTTTCGGCAGCGGCACTCGCCTTCGGGATCATCAACGGCCTGATTGCAGCACGCCTGCTCGAAGAATTGCCAGCCCAACAACCCGAGATCGACCATGCCTGAAACCGTCTGCCTGGCCTTCACCGGCGCCTCCGGCATGCCCTATGGCGTGCGCTTGCTCGAATGCCTGCTCGCCGCCGGCTGCCGGGTTCAGCTCCTTTACTCGCAGGTCGCGCAGATCGTCGCCCGGCAGGAGATGGGACTCGACTTGCCGGCGCGTGCCAGCGAGGCACGCGCCGGCCTGGAGGAACGCTACCCCGGCTTGCCGGGCCGACTCGAGGTCTACGGGCGCGAAGAATGGTTTGCACCGCTCGCCAGTGGCTCCAACCCACCCGACGCCATGGTCATCTGCCCGTGCTCGCTGGGAACCCTCGCGGCGATCGCCCAGGGACTGGCCAGCAAGCTGATCGAACGGGCTGCCGACGTGGTCATCAAGGAAGGCCGCAAGCTGATCCTGGTGCCGCGAGAGACACCGCTGTCGGTGATTCATCTTGAAAACATGTTGCGTCTGGCGCGAGCGGGAGCCGTGATCCTGCCTCCCTGCCCGGGCTTTTATCACCATCCGCAGCGAGTCGAGGAGCTCGTCGATTTCGTGGTGGCGCGCATTCTTGACCAGCTGCAGGTACGCCATGCGCTGATGCCACGCTGGGGAGACGCGTCGACTGCCCCATGACCTGCCCACCTGTTGAACAATGACTGGCCAACCCTCTTCGGCCGTACTGGTCCTCACTTTCTGCCTCGCCGAGGCATTGCTGATGGCCGGCTTTGCGCTGGTGCCGTCGCTGTTGCCACAACTTTCGCAACGCTGGTCCTTGTCGGCAACCGCAGGCGGCTGGCTGGGCGGCATCTTTTTCCTCGGCTACATCCTCGCCGTCCCCGTACTGGTCAGCCTGACCGATCGCATCGACGCGCGGCGCATCTACCTGGCCGGTGCAACCGTGAGCGCGCTCGCCCTGGCCGGCTTCGCGAGCTTTGCCGACGGTCTGGCGAGCGGCCTGGGCTGGTGGTGGCTGGCCGGTCTGGGTCTGGCTGGAACCTACATGCCGGGTCTCAAGGCGCTCACCGATCGGCTGCCGGTCGCTGTACAAGCACGGGGCACCGCGTTCTACACCGCCACTTTCGGTGTCGGCGCCGGGTTGTCGTATCTCTGGATCGGACTGCTGCAGGAGCGGCTGCCATGGCCCGGGCTGTTCGCCATCGCGGCGGTTTGTGCAGCGCTGTCGATGCTGCTGGTCTGGCACGGCATCGCGCCGGGCAAACCCCTGACAGCGATGCCGGTCGGGCGCAGCCACTGGCGAAGCATCCTGGGCGATCGACGCATCCTGGCTTTCTGTGGCGGCTATTTCGGTCACAACTGGGAGCTCTTCGGCTTCCGTGCCTGGCTGGTCGCCTACCTGACCTGGACGCATGCCCGCACGCCCGATTCCTGGACAGCAATGCCGGGATTGATTGCCGCGCTGGCCACCTTTCTCGCGGTCCCTGCCAGCATTCTCGGCAACGAAGGCGCGCAGCGCTGGGGACGCGATCGCTGGCTGCAGGCCGTAATGCCTTTGTCTGGCGTTCTGGCGGTCGTCGTCGGCTTCTCGGGCAGCCAGTCGAGCCGCTTGCTGGTGCCCTTGCTGCTGGTCTATGCGGCGAGCATGAATCTCGATTCGGCCGCACTGACTGCCGGCCTGCTGACCGAAACCGCACCCGAAAAACGCGGTACGGCGCTCGCACTGTACTCGTCGATCGGCTTTGCCGGTGCGTGCATCGGACCGATCGCCTTTGGTGTCGCCCTCGATGCCTTCGGTCGCAGCCTGCAGGCCGGCTGGACGGCAGCATTCGTGACCCTGGCCTGTGGCGTTGGCTTTGGACGCTGGGCGATCGGCAGGATCGGCGCTGCACTTCCACCTACCCACGTTTCCTGAGCGGACAAAAGACTCGCGTCCGCCCGCAAGCCGATCACTCCCATGATGCATCCTTGCCTTCAACGGCAAAGTCTTGCAGTATTCCCCGATGATCCCGGAAAAGACGCCCATTCCCGACCGCAGACAGCGCCGGGCACTACTGCTTGGCCTGGCTCTGCTGGTCCTCTGCGTCCTGCAACTGCTGGCTTACCAACTATGGTTGAGCTACCAGGAGCATATCGTCGATGCCGAAACCAAAACCCGCAACTACGCGGCGATTTTCGAGACGCGACTGGACGCCACGCTGCGTCGTACCGATGCCATCCTGCAGGGATCAAGCCGCAGCCTCCCGGCGCAGCAGGCCTTGGCCCGGCCGGCGTCAGCCGGCAACGCGGCACTGCTGGGCGAGGCACTCGACGCGCACCTGCTGCATTTCGATGATCTGGCCGGTCTGCGGATTTTCGACCGCAGCGGCGATCTGCGGTACAGCTCGAACGGGGCCCAAACGGCCCCCACCAATGTCGCCGACCGAGATTACTTTCGCCTCCTGCAAAACCAGCCGCAGTCCGGCCCGACATTCTCCGAAGTGATTATTTCGCGCACCACAGGCCGGCACAGCCTGATCATCGCCCGCGCACTGCAGGACCCGCATGGCGTTTTTCTTGGCATCGTCACCGCAGTGCTCGACCTCGATCGCCAGGTGGAAATCTTTCGCTCGGTCGATGTTGGCAGCAATGGCGTCATCTCGTTTCGCCGCAGCGACGACCACCGACAGGTCGTGCGCTGGCCATCGGGGCCAGGCAAGATGAACCAGGAACTCGATCCGGGTCATCCGCTTCGGCCGCCGATGGCCCGTGGCGACAGGACGGGAACCTTGCACTTTGCCTCTCAGACCGACGGTGTGCAGCGGATTTACAGCTTTCACCGGCTCGAACACTACCCTTTCTATTTCATCATCGGCGTCAGCTTCGACGACGTCCTGGCCGGCTGGCGAACACGTGCTCAGGTGGTGGGCGCTTGCGGTTTCCTGCTGCTCGCGCTATTCGCCACGCTGCTGCTGCATCTGTGGCGCAGCGAAGCACGCGAGGCCCAAGTCGTCGCTAACCTGGTCGACAGCGAACGGCAGCAACGCGACAATGGCAAGCGACTCCAGATATTCGAACGCCTGGTAGAAAACGCCGGCCAGGGCATCGGCATGGCGCATCCCGACGGGACCATCACCTATGCCAACCCAGCGCTGCGCCGCTTGCTCGACCTGCCGGCGAACGCCGCGTACAACGATTATTCGTTCAATCAGTTCTATACCGGAGAAAACCGCCGAAGATTACGGGAGGAAGTGCTGCCGGCGGTTCTCCAGACGGGCCAGTGGACAGGTGAGCTGGAATTGTCTTCGCTGGACAGGCGCAGCATCCCGACCATACACACCCTGTTCGTCGTCCGCAACGCTGCCGGCGAAGCACCGATCATCGCCAACGTGCTCGTTGACGTCTCCGAATGTCGGCAGGCCGAACAGGTATCGCGGCTTCTGCTGCAGGCGGTCGAGTACAGTCCGGTAGCCATTGTCATCACCAGTCGCAATGGCGAGATCGAGTACGTCAATCCCAGCTTTACCCAGATGACGGGCTTTTCCCGGAGCGAAGCCATTGGCCAGAACACGCGCTTCCTGAAATCCGGTGAAACCCCTCCCGAGACCTATCGGCAACTGTGGCAAACCCTGCTCGAAGGTAAGGTATGGAACGGGGTTCTGCACAACCGGCGCAAGAACGGCGAATTGTTCTGGGAACAGGCGAGCATTTCACCGATTTTTGGCGATTACGGCAAGGTCACGCATTACCTCGCCGTCAAGGAAGACATCAGCGATCGTCACGTCACGGAAACCCGCTTGCGTCTGCTGGCCGGAGTCTTCGAACACAGCGCCGAAGCGATCATGATCAACGACCACGACAACCGCATCCTGGAGGTCAACAAGGCCTTCTGTCGCCTCTCCGGCTATGCCCCCGACGAGGTACGCGGCCAGAATCCGCGCCTGTTGTCGTCGGGGCGCTCGCCCCCGGAGACGTACCGCGCCATGTGGCAGTCGATCAACAGCACCGGCTACTGGCGGGGCGAGATCTGGGACCGTCGCAAGGATGGCAGTGTCTACCCGAAATGGCTGTCGATCTCGACCATCTGCGGATCCGACGGCAACATCGAACATTACATCGGGATTTTCTCCGATATCTCCGAGCGCAAGGCGGCCGAGGAAAAGATCAGCCACCTCGCGCATTTCGATACCCTGACCGATCTGCCCAACCGCTCCAACCTGCAGGGCCGGCTTGAGCAGGCCCTGGCCGCGGCGCGGCGTGACAGCCAGCACCGTCCGCTGGCGGTGATGTTTCTCGATCTCGATCGTTTCAAGAATATCAACGACACGCTCGGTCACCACGTCGGCGACTCGCTGCTGCTGGAAGTTTCGAAACGGTTGATGGCGAGCGTGCGCGAAAGCGATGTGGTCGCCCGCCTGGGCGGTGACGAGTTCGTCGTCGTCCTGACCGGCGCTGACGCCATCGCCGCCGAACGAGTCGCCGAAAAAATCCTCAAGGCCCTGTCGCAACCCTATCACCTCGACGGACAGAAACTGCACACCACCTCGAGCATCGGCATCGCCGTATTCCCCGGTGACGGGGAAAGCGTCGACATTCTCATGCGCAATGCCGATGCGGCGATGTATCACGCCAAATCAGCCGGGCGCAACAACATGCAGTTTTTTACCGCAAGCATGAACCAGGCCGCCAGTGACCGGCGACAGCTCGAAGAAGATCTGCATCTGGCTTTGCAGAAAAACCAGTTCATCCTGCATTACCAGCCACAGGTCGATGAACTGCGCCGTGTGGTTGCTGCCGAGGCGCTGCTGCGCTGGCAGCACCCCGCGCACGGCCTGGTCCCACCCAACCGATTCATCCCGCTCGCCGAAGATACCGGGCTGATCGTACCGATCGGGCACTGGGTGCTGGAAACCGTCTGCGCGCAACTCCAGGCCTGGTCCGTCGAGGCACGGACACGCGATCTACAGTTGGCGGTCAATGTCAGCGCACGCCAGTTCCGCCAGGCCGATTTCGTCGATCAACTCCGCAAGGTCATCGAACACAGCGGCGCGAACCCTCTGCGCCTGAAACTCGAATTGACCGAGAGCCTGGTGCTGGACAACGTGGCCGACACGATCGCCAAAATGGACGTCATCAAGCAGTTCGGCGTCAGCTTCTCGATGGACGACTTCGGCACCGGTTATTCGTCGCTGTCCTACCTGACCCGTTTGCCGCTCGACCAGCTCAAGATCGATCGTGCTTTCGTCAGCAGACTTCCCGACAACCAGAGCGATGCGGTGATCGCGCAAACCATCGTCACCATGGGCAGCAGCCTCGGTCTCAAGGTGCTGGCCGAGGGGGTCGAAAACGAGGCGCAGCGCCAGTTTCTTGCAGACCATGGCTGTCACGGCTACCAGGGTTTTCTCTTCAGCCGCCCCCTGCCCGTCGAGGCCTTCGAACGATTCCTGAACCAGAGCGGGTGCTGACCGGCAAGCATTCGCTCAGGCAGGCGGACTGATCAGGGTCAGCGACCGAGGGAGAGCAGCAGCTTCTTGATCGGCGTCGGCAATGCCGCGCCAGCGACATCGTCCAGGGACAGCCACTCGCACCCGTGTTCCCTGGCCTGCAGGCTGATCACCTCGACATCGCAGCGCAGTACCTGGAGGGTCAGCCGAAAATGGGTAAACACATGCGTCATCGGCGACAGCGCCTGCGTGCCCAGCAGCCGGCAACCCTGGCGTCGGGCAAAGCTTGCCGCCGACTCGCTGGGCGCTTCGGGGAGGCTCAGCAAACCTCCCCAGAGACCACTTGGTGGGCGGCGTTCGACGAACACGCGGCAGCCGTCGCTGAGCAGCAGGACGCTGCTCAGCCGTTCAGGCAGCACTTTTCTCGGCGCCGGCCTGGGCAGTTCGGCCTGTCGGCCCTGTCGGCAAGCAACACAGGCCGCCTGTAGCGGACAAACGTCGCAGGCAGGCTGGTGACGGCGGCAAACGGTCGCCCCGAGATCCATCATGCCTTGCGTGTAGGCCTCGATATCGTTTTCCGGGAGCAGCATTTCGGCCAACGCCCACAGCGCGCGCTCGTCCTGCGCCGCGCCCCTGGCGACCCCAAAGCAACGCGCCAGCACGCGTTTGACGTTACCATCGAGAACCGCGGCTCGACGACCAAAGGCGAAGACACTGATCGCCGCCGCGGTAGAGCGACCGATTCCCGGCAATGCTGCGGTTTCACCGGGATCGGCGGAGAACTGACCCGCACGCTCGGCAACGAGGGTTTGCGCGCAGCGGTGCAGATTGCGTGCCCGCGCGTAATAGCCGAGCCCGGACCACAATTCGAGAACGCTCTCGAGAGAGGCTTCGGCAAGTGCTGCAAGCGTGGGAAAACGTGCGAGAAAGCGCGTGTAATAAGGAATCACGGTCGGCACCTGAGTTTGCTGCAACATGATTTCAGATAACCAGATGCGGTATGGGTCGCACGTCTGTTGCCAGGGCAGGTCATGGCGACCATTCACTCTCTGCCAGGCAATTACCCGCATCGAGAAGCCCGGCCCGGTCGCCGGCCAGGCGTCATCAGCCATCGACTGCGCGCGCCAGCGCCACCGGCGGCGCATCCGATAGCGGCCGCAAGGCCACGCCAGCGGTAGTCGACAAGCGCCGCAGATAATCCCCTGCGGGCGTCTCGGTAAATGTCTGCGCGCGAAAGCGGGAATGGCGCTGCATCAGAATCGACTCGACAAGTGAAAGCTGCCCGGTGATAATGACGGGTTTTCTACAGGTATCCGGTGGATCCGTGGCAGCGCAAAACTCAGGAATCCGGGAATCATTTTACCAACGTTCAACGTTGGCGGTACAACGCGTCCGGGTCGCCTGATGCGCACCCCTCTTGGCTCCTCCCCGGATGGTCTGAAAGCAGCGGTGGTCGACTTTCCCGACAGCGATATCCGTCCCGCACAGGCTGCCAAGGATCTGGTCTGCCGAGACTTTCGCGACGCACTCGGCAGCTTTGCCACCGGCGTCACCGTGCTGACCACACTGGCCACCGACGGCACGCCGATCGGCCTCACCATCAGTTCCTTCAACGCCGTTTCCCTCGACCCTCCCTTGATCCTGTGGAGCCTCGCATGCGACTCCCCTCGACTCGCAGCCTTTCGCCACGCCGGTCATTACGCCGTCAATGTCCTGGCCGCCGATCAGGAGGCCATCTCGAACTGTTTCGCCAGCCGTGACGAGGGTCGTTTCGACGCACTCGTCTTCACGCCAGGGCTGGCCGGAGTACCCCTTCTCGAAGGCTGCGCAGCGTGGTTCGAATGCGGTCACGAGGCGCATTATCCGGGCGGCGACCACCTTATTTTTCTGGGTCGCGTCCAGCGCTTTACCCGTGGCCAGGCCACCGATCCGCTGATTTTCCATGCTGGCCGCTATCGGCATCTGCACAGCGATTCGAAACGTTAGCGCCAACTTAACCTTATTCGGCATTATATCCCTTGTCTCGAAGCAATAAACTTCCGCAAGATTAGGGGTGTAAAATCGGCTTTTTCTTCTAAATTAATTGAATATCTGCAGCATCGGCGCCACGGCTTTACATGGGCACGCGAGCAGTCGGTCATTTCACTTGACAAATAACCGGCAACCTGTTGCAATCATTTGATTAAGGTGTATAAGACGATTTTTCCCCAGGGAGTAGTGTATGGCCAGTTATAAGGAACTACTCGCACAACGTGCGATGCTTGAAAAACAGATAGAAGAAGCTCGGCAAGCAGAGTTGTCGGAAGTGATCGGTCGGATGAAGCAATTGATTGCCGAGTACGACCTGACGGCGGCAGACCTTGGCTTCAAAATGGCCGGGGCAATGGGAATGGTTGCCGGCAAAATCCGGCTACCGGTCGCCGTCAAATACCGTGGCCCTAATGGTGAAACCTGGTCGGGTCGCGGCAAGGCGCCAAACTGGCTGACTCGCCTTGAAACAGAAGAAGGACGGCACCGCGACGAATTCCTGGTTTAAACTTCTTGTTTAAATTGGAGGGAGCGTGAATGTTTTACCTGTAAGGAAGGCACGTGTCGGAGTATCGAAGCGCTTATCGACACGCAATGCCAACCATGACAGCAGACTCCCGGAAACTGGCGGATGAATATTTTGGTCACCGGCGGAACCGGTTATATCGGTTCGCATGCCTGCGTCGCATTGCTCGCCGCCGGTCACACCGTGACCGTCATCGACAATCTCTCGAACAGCCGGCGCGAAGTGCTCGATCGGGTGGCACAGATTGCCGGGCAACGGCCGCTCTTCTTCCAGGGCGATGTCCGTGATCACCAGTCATTGCGGTCGATTTTTGCCGCGACGCCGATCGATGCCGTGATTCACTTCGCCGGTCTGAAGGCTGTCGGGGAGTCGGTCGTGCAGCCTTTACGGTATTATGACTGCAACGTCGGCGGCGCCATCGCGCTATGCAAGGCGATGGCCGAAGCGGCTGTGAAAACCCTGATCTTCAGTTCTTCCGCCACGGTCTACGGCGACCCGGCTTCGGTACCGATCCGCGAAGACTTCCCACGTTCGGCGACCAATCCCTACGGAGCCAGCAAGCTGATGATCGAGGACATCCTGGCCGATCTGGCGCACGCCGATTCTGCATGGCAGATCGCCCGCCTGCGCTATTTCAATCCTGTCGGCGCGCACGAAAGCGGCCTGATTGGCGAGGAACCGAATGGTGTTCCCAATAACCTCCTGCCCTACGTCGCCCAGGTAGCCGCAGGCAAACGCCCGCAGTTGAGCGTTTTCGGCAGCGATTATCCGACGCCTGACGGCACCGGAGTACGCGATTACATTCATGTGATGGATCTCGTCGAAGGCCACCTCGCGGCTCTGAACTATCTGCTCGACAAGGGCGGCCTGCTGACCGTCAATCTCGGCACCGGCTGTGGCTACTCGGTCCTCGACATGGTGCGCGCCTTCGCTGCCGCCAGCGGTCGGCCAGTGCCCTACGCACGGGTGCCGCGACGGCCGGGCGACGTGGCCACATGCTACGCTGACCCACAGCTCGCCGCCGACCTGCTCGGATGGCAAGCCCGCCGCGGCATCGAGCAGATGTGCGCCGATGCCTGGCGCTGGCAGCAATACGCGGCCGTCTGATCACCGAGCATGGCGACCTACGCAATCGGAGACATTCAGGGCTGCTTCGAATCGCTGCTGAAACTGCTGGAGAAGTGCCGTTTCGACCCTGCAGGCGACCGCCTGTGGCTGGTTGGCGACCTGGTCAACCGTGGTCCACGCTCACTCGACACCTTGCGCTTCGTGCGTGATCTCGGCCCCGCCGCAGTCACTGTCCTCGGCAATCACGACCTCTATCTGCTGATGGTGGCCGCAGGATCCGGCAGGCGTAGCAAGGGCGATACGCTCGACGAGATCCTCCATGCCCCAGACTGTGCAGACCTGCTGGACTGGCTACGACATCGACCGCTGTGCCACCACGAAGGCGAATTCTGCATGGTGCATGCCGGACTCTTGCCGCAATGGACCGTCGCCCGGGCACGCGCGCTGGCCGCAGAGGTCGAGGCAGCGCTTACCGGTCCCGCTCACCAGGATTTCCTGGCCAATCTGTGGGGCAGTGAACCGGCGGCGTGGAACGAAGACCTGCAGGGCTGGCCGCGCTTGCGGGTGATTGTCAACGCGATGACCCGGATGCGCTTCTGTTCGCCCGCAGGGGTCATGGAATTCAAGACCAAGGGCGAGCTGGCCGACGCCCCGCCTGGCCAACTGCCATGGTTCGAAATTCCCGGCAGGCTCAGCGCCGCTGACGTTCTCGTGATTGGCCATTGGTCGGCGCTCGGATTGCGGATCGAGCCCAACCTGCTGGCACTCGATTCCGGTTGCTTCTGGGGTCGTCACCTGACGGCCGTGCGCCTGGATGACCGCACGCTGTTCCAGGTGGATTGCTCGACCTGCGAAAAAGGAGTTTGAATCCCTGCCGCCTTTCCCGCAGCGAACCACATGCGGATCAGAAATCTTGATCCGGTGTCGAAGTTTTTTACACCGGATCAAGCGACAGCGCTGCCCGCGAAGATAAATAGCCATTACATCAGTTGCTTGCATTAACAAGCATGGAATTTGCTTTGCTTGCCAAGGGGAAACTGCCCCTTAATGTGAAAGTCGCGTCAGCCACTCACCAACCGCTCTTGCCAAAATGGAGAAAATACTTCGGAGAATTAACACTTACTTATAAAGGAGCACAACATGTTCCACAGATTCCAGGCTTTGCTCGGCCACATGGCCGTTTTTGTCGTCGGTCTGTTGCCGGTTGCCCAGGCCATCGCAGTGGACTGGATGATCAACGAAGACTACTACCAGACCGATGCACGCGCGGCCACCGATTTCGAGTTTCTACTTGTCGGTGACGTCGCAGCCCAGATCACCGGCGGCGGAGAGACCTCCATCACCAACGCTTTCGCCGACCCCACTCGCAGCACCAGCCTTCAGCCGGGCTTCAACAACACCATCGTTCGCTTCGCCGGTTCCAACACGATTCCCAATTCACCGACGACGAAACGGCACTTCGGCATCTTCGGCATGGGCAAGAAGCCAACGGTGCTGACCAAGGCATGGTCATTCCCCACGGCTCCGTTTCGCGTTCCGGTGCCCAAGTCCAACTTCGATTTCGCCTACGATCCGCTGAACGACACCCTGCGGATCACGCTGGAAAATACCAGCCCATACACGGTGACTTTCCAGAACGTGGGCTATACGATCAACTCCACCGAGTACCCCATCGACCAACTGACGGCCAGCGGTCTGCCATTGTCGGTTTTTCAGCCACTCGCTGGATTCGACCACGAGTACCGGCCGGGCGAGTTCAGTTCCATGCTGCTCGCCAGCATACCTCTTGAGGCGTTTGCCGTCACCCATGCCACGGTTTTCTTCTCGGGCGACTCCAGCGGCATGGACTATCAAGCGACTGGCGACGAATGGGCCCAGGTTCGCGTCGCCGCCGCAGTTCCCGAACCGGGCGCCCTGCTTCTTGTACTGGTCGGCCTGGCGTGCGTTGTCGGCTTCTCCTGCCGTGGCCGATTTAATGGACTACTCGTACACCCGTTGGGCAAAGCCGCTGGCGCATGGCTGCTGCTCGGCGTCGGCATGCTGCAAACGGGCAGTGCCGCGGCCGACGTGTTCGTTGTCCCCCTGGCCGCGCCACCTACCGCAGGTGATACACGTCCCTTCATCGACCTGAAGGCCAAGGATACTGCAGGTAATGACATCACCATCAAGACCCTGATTGACGGCGGCTCGACCAGCTCCGAGTTGAAAGTCACTGCCGCGGTCGGAACCCAGTTGGGCGTCAGCGGGGGAACGCCGGGAACCGAGCGAGGGATTAACGGAGTATCGCCGACCACCACCGGAGCAAGCATCCCGGCCGGCGCCGGCATCGGCTTCAGCAGTGCGCCCGTCACCCCTGGTGGTCAGGCAGCGAGCTCGCCCCCCCTGCCCACCACGGCCAGTGTGGGAACTCTTCCGCCCGGGCGACAAGCCACCCTGGGCAGCGGTTATCTGGAAGCCAACTTCGACAGCAGCGGGCGACTGGATGGCTACTACTTTTTCGTGGCCAAGGGTCAGGGAGCGACGGGCGGCGTGGCGACGGCCAACGCCATCGCCAGTTTCCTGGCCTTTTCCGGACCAGTCGCCACCAATCCCGATGGCCGTCCCAAAGGCACCAAATCCGAGGAGGTCACCCCCTTTCGCCACCCCGTGCCGCTGGGCGAGGAGGCAATCGATGGCGGCTTCCAGCTGGGCGTCGATATCAGCAGCGCTTTCTCCACGCAATCCGACATCCCCTTCATTCTCAAGAGCGGTTTTTCAAACACGATCATTTCTTCCCGGCTGGCTTTGCTGCTGGGATTGAATCCGGGCACCCTGCCGACAGGACAGGTCGAAACGAACTTTGGCACGATGGCAGTCGGCATGACCCAACTCCAGCTCGACCTGTTCAGCGACCCGAGCTTCCCGAGCTTCACGATCCCGGTAGGCATTGCCTTGAACTCCTCCGACAATCCATTCGACGACAACGTGCTGGGTAGCGATGTGCTGGGCCAGCTGGCTTATTGGGACATTGATCAGACCAACCCGAGTGCCCCCATGTTTTCTGCTGCCGCCAGCCTCACGCCCGTTCCCGCGCCGGGTACGGCGACGCTGATCAGCGTACCAATGCTTTTCTGTCTGCTGGCCAGCGCCTGGACACGCGTCAATCGGACCCGAACAACACGCGCTCGCAGCCCCCGGGAGTAAGGCGTGCACGGCGGGTCCGGCCGTCTGGTCGGTCCCGCTGGCGGGAATGGAATATCGGAGGACTGGAACAGTCATGGCCGTTGGTGCAGTTGCCGGCTGCATGCCAATTTGTCGTGATCAGCAGGGAAGCTTCAGCATGTGGCAATCTGCCGGAACCCGTCCGCCGTGCCGATTTCGGCAGCATTGCCTTCATTGCAGAGAACCCGATCGACCCTGGCCATCGAGGGTCCGCGCTGTGCCCAGCACAGCAGCGCGTCAAGCGCCTCGACCGGACCACTGACCAGCGCTTCGACGCTGCCGTCGCGACGATTGCGGACCCAGCCGGAGAGGCCGAGCCGTTCGGCCTCGGCGCACAGCGACCAGCGGTAACCGACGCCCTGAACCCGGCCATGAATACGCAGGTTCTTGCAGACTGTCTGACTCATCTTTCGACTCCAAAACGCTGAAACCGGGAACTGGGGCGGTGCGGCCGCAGCCAATGCTGGCATAATCGTGGTCCATGAAAAGAAGAATAGCAAGGGGAGCGGCATCGCTTTCCGGGGCCCTTGTCCGGCGATGCTGAAGACACTGTTGCTGCTGCCGCTATTTGGTGCCGCACTGTTGTCGCTGCTGCCGAGCCGCCGCTTCGATCTGCTGCGCCATCTGGCGAGCACCATCGCTGCCGCGACGATGTTCTGTGCCGGCCTGTTGCTGCTCGACTTCGATCCCGCCAGCGCGGATATCCAGTTTTTTGAAACCCGGCCGTGGAATCCGCGCGTCGGTTCGCATTTCGCGCTCGGCGTGGACGGCATCTCGCTGCCGATGGTGCTGCTCGCGACGGTGCTCTGTTTCGTCGCAATCTTCTCCTCGACCAGCATCCGCAGCGGCGCCAAACTGTATTTCTCGCTGTTGCTGATCCTTGAGACCTCGCTGCTGATCGTGTTTACGGCGCGCGACTGGTCGCTGTTCTACGTCTGCTGGGAGTTGACCCTGATCCCGCTGTTCTTCCTGATCGACCGCCTGGGAGGCGTCAACCGTCATCGGGCAGCACTCAATTTTGTCCTGTATACGCTGGGGGGGTCGGTATTCATGCTGATCGCGCTGCTGTTGCTCTACGATGTCGCCCCCGGCCACAGCTTCGCGATGGTCGATTTGGCCGCCGGTGGCGCGCAGTTGCCGGTGCGTACGCAGATTCTGGTCTTTCTCGGGCTGCTGCTCGGTTTCGGGGTCAAGATGCCGATCGTCCCGCTGCATGGCTGGTTGCCGCTGGCGCACGTCGAGGCACCGAGTCCGATCTCGATCCTGCTCTCCGGAATCCTGCTGAAAATGGGTGCCTACGGGCTGATCCGTGCGGCCGCAACCTTGCCGGCAGCAGCACTGGCGCTGCAGGACTGGCTGGCACTGCTGGCCCTGCTCAGTCTGATCTACGGTGCGGTCTTGGCTTGGCGGCAGACTGACCTGAAGGCGATGATCGCCTACTCGTCGATCTCGCACATGGGTGTCGTCCTGCTCGGCATCGCTGCGCTCAACCCGGTCGGACTCAGCGGTGCGCTGACCCAGATGGTCGCGCATGGACTGACCGCCGGGCTGCTGTTCCTGCTCATCGGTCTGCTCTACGAGCGCACGCACAGCCGCGATCTGGCGACTTACGGTTCGCTCAATCGCAGTGCACCGCGCTTCGCCGTGTTGATCGTGTTCACGCTGCTGGCCTCGGTCGGCCTGCCTGGCAGCGCCGGTTTCATCGCCGAACTGCAGGTGCTGATCGGCGCTTATGGCCGCTGGGGAGGCTGGCTGGTCCTGCTGTCAATCGCTATGCTGGTTTCTGCCGCTTACGCCTTGCGCGCCATTCGCTGCCTGTCAACCGGACCCGAACGGCCTGTCGGTGCGGCGTCGGCCGGGGTGGCGCATTTCGCCGATCTCAATCGCACGGAATGTGCGGCTGCCTGGCTGCTGGCCGGCGGCATCGTCTGGATTGGCCTCCTGCCGGCACCACTGTTGCGCCTGATGGCCACTTCGCTGAGCCGGCTGGCCACTCCCTTCGGTGCCTGAGCGAGTTCCGCGCATGCCGTCACCCGTCTCGCCGAAAATTGCCGCCGCCACACCCGGCTTGCAGCGCCTACAGGCCGGCCTACGGCAACTCGCGCACCAGCTGCCGGCACAGGCCCCCTTGCGCGATTTCGTTCATCACAACACCCTGCACGCCTTCCAGCATCTGCCGTTCGCCGAGGCGCTCGGCGAAGCCACCCGCCTGACCGGCGCACGTCCCTGGCTCGACGAGGGCCGCTGCCGGAAACTGTTCCGGGAAGGACGAGTGAACGCGGACGATCTCGCTGCTGCCTTGCGGCAATTGCCCGAAACCCGAGCCGGCGAGTGGCTGCCCGGCGATGCGCTGCCCGGCTTACGTCGCGGCGAGATCCTGCAGGCGGCACTGCTGCAGCCGACGGAAACCATTTCACCGACCCGTCTGCGCTGGCAAATCGAGGAAAAATCGGCATGCGAGCGCCTGCAGGCAGATCTCGACCCGTTCGTGCGGCAGCGGCTGCTGAACGCCGCCGCTCTGGACGGCCACGACGAGACCGCGGCCGTCGCCGACCTCTGGGCAACGGCGTGCGCCTTGCACGGGCCGATTGCCCGGCCCGCCGTCACTTGCACCGAGCCCTCGGCGGCTACTGCCGCGACGATCTGGCAGGAACTGCTCAACCGTCTCGGCAACGAATGGACGCTCGGCGCATTGCTCGCCCATTTGACCGGTGAGGATATCCGACCGGCACTGCAGGTGGCCTTGATTCGCCATCTTGCGGCACACCTTGATCACGGCCTGGCCGCCTGGAAAAACCCGGCACGAGCACAGGGGTTTTTTGTGGCGTGGCGACAGAGCGCAGGCAGCGACTGGACCTGGGAACTCGATGAATTCGCCGGCGCGCGCCAGGACATCGAGCAACTCGCCGACGACCCGCTGCAGGTGATCGCCAACGAACTGCAGCCTTTGGGCATGGACGATGCGCGCTGCAACGCCTATCTGCAGCGACTGGCAATGGAATTGCCGGGCTGGGCCGGCATGTACCACTGGCATGAAGCGCACGCCGGAGCCGGCGATCCGCCAGTCAGCCTGACTGATTTTCTCGCCGTTTGCGTGGTGCTCGAACGCATCCATGCCGAGCAGTGGCTGCGCCGCGTCTGGGGCCTGCGGCTCGGCGAACTCGGCAGCTACTTGATCGATCATCCGGCCGAGCTGGTGGTCAGGCACGCGGCCGGCAGTCGCCAGTTGCCGGACGACCTGCTCGACCAGGTGCGGCCGCATCTGGCGGCCGAGGCGGCGCATGGCGACTGGCCGCATTTCGCCCGCCGCCTGGTGGAGGCGCGCAACCCCGACGCCGCAGCGACCGACACCGAAGCACTGGCCGCCTGGCCACTGTTCGTCCTGGCACAAAGATTGGGACTGACTGGTCGCAGGCTGCGCGAAATCGGTCGATCCGGTGTGGAGGCCTTGCTGGGTTGTGCCGATTCCCTGACTGACAACCAGCGTGGCCTGCTCTGGCTGCTGGCCTACGAACATCACTATCGGCAACAGATCTTTGCGGCGTTGCTCGCCAATCATGGCCGCGCACCGGCACTGGCCGGCAAAACCCAGGCGCAGTGGGTTTTCTGCATGGACGACCGCGAAGAGGGCAGTCGCCGCCATCTCGAAGAGGTCAACCCGGCTTTTGAAACCTTTGGTGCCGCCGGTTTCTTCGGCACCCCGATATTCTGGCAGGGCCTCGACGACAAAGCGCCGACAGCCCTGTGTCCAATCGTCGTACGCCCGGCGAATACCGTACGCGAGACCCTGCCACCTGGCACCGAGGCGGCATACCGTCGGCATCAGCAGCGTCGCCAGCTACGCTTGGCGTGGCGCGAACGCCTGCATCAGGGCAGCCGGCGCGGCTGGCTGCAGGCTGCTCTGCTGAGCATTGCCGCCGCACCCTGGGCCCTGCTCGCGCTACTGGCGCGGACGCTGGCGCCGGGACGTCTGGGGCGACTGCTTGAGCGCGCTCGCGACCGCTTCGACAAGCCGCTGCCAGGCGCACTCGAATTGACCGCTGCGCCCGGCGAAGCCGACCGGGTCGCCAGCAGCGACGCGCCACGAATCGGCTTCAGCGAAGAGGAGCAGGTAACCCGCGTCGGCACTTTCCTGCGCAGCATCGGCCTGACAAGCCACTTCGCGCCGCTGGTGCTGATCGTCGGCCACGGTTCGGACAGCCGTAACAACCCGCATCTCGCCGCCTACGATTGCGGCGCCTGTTCCGGCCGCCACGGCGGACCGAATGCACGCGTCTTTGCAGCCATGGCCAACCGGCCAGCACTGCGTGCACAACTCGCACGGCAGGGACTCGTCATCCCGGAAACGACGTACTTCATTGGCGCCGAGCACAACACCTGCGATGAGAGCTTCGTCTGGTACGACCTCGAGCAACTGCCGGACAGCCATCGCGAGGCCTTTGCCGCACTGCGCCGCGACGCTCAGGAAGCGGCGCGCCGCCACGCTGTCGAGCGTTGCCGTCGTTTCGCGTCGGCGCCACTCGATCCTTCGCCGCAGCAGGCGCAGGCGCACCTGGCAAACCGGCGTCAGGACATCGCGCAGGCGCGGCCCGAACTCGGACATGCGACCGTGGCGGCGGCTTTCATTGGCCGCCGCACGATGAGCCGCGGGGCCTTTTTCGATCGACGGGTGTTCCTGATTTCCTACGATCCGCTGCCGGATGCCGACGGGCGCGTACTCGAAGCAACCCTGCTGGCGGCTGGCCCGGTCGGCGCCGGGATCAGCCTCGAGTATTACTTTTCGACCGTCAATAACGAAGGCTATGGCTGTGGCAGCAAGATCATGCACAACCTGACCGGGCTGTTCGGGATCATGCAGGGGGCCACTTCCGACCTGCGCACCGGCCTGCCGCTGCAGATGGTCGAGATCCATGAACCGATGCGACTGCTGGTGATCGTCGAACAGACGCTGGAAATCATCAGCGCGATCTACCAGCGACAGCCCCCCCTGCAGGAATTGATCGGCAAGGACTGGGTCATTCTCGCCGCCAAACACCCCCAGACGGGAGCCATCCATCTCTTCGCGCCGGCGACCGGCTGGCAACCCTGGAGTCCACAGGCAACAGGCCAGCCGGCGCTGGACGTGCCCGAGGCCGAGCGTTCGTCCGACTGGTTCGCCGGCCAGCGCGAACCCTTGCCGCCAGCCTTGCTGCGGCGCCCGGTGGTGACGGCATGAGCGCACCCGACGGGCTGTTCGACATGTTGGCCCTGGCCAGCCATCTGTTCTGGCTGGTGCCGCTGTTGCCGCTGCTGTCAGCCGCGCTGATCGCCATTCTTTTGCTCTTGCGCCGCGGCGCTGGCGATGCCAGCGAGCCGCTGACGGCTGCCATCGCCAGCACGGCCGCGCTCGCGGCGCTGCTGCTCCTGCTGGTTTTCGATCTGCTGGCCATTGGCGGCACCCTGCCGGAGCATCTGGAGTCCGGCGAATGGCTGCGTATCGGCGCAGTAGCGATTCGCCTGTCCTTCGTGGCCGACGCCTACAGCCTGCCGGCGGCGACGCTGGTTGCCCTGATCGCCTGGATTGCACTACGTTTTTCGGCTACCTATCTGCACCGGGAGGTCGCTTTTCCGCGCTTCTTTCTCGGCATGAGCCTGTTCCTTGCCGGCATCCTGCTGATCGTCCTGGCCGGCAATGCGGTGCTGACCTTCGTCGGCTGGGAACTCGCCGGCTTCAGTTCCTGGCTACTCATCGCTTACGCCTGGGAACGACCGGTCGCGACCGGCAACGCCTTGTTCGTCTTCCTCTGCAACCGTATTGGCGATGCCGGTTTCATGCTCGGGATCGCCCTCGCGACATGGTCGGCGGGCAGCCTCGAGTGGGCCAGACTGACCGGCGACAGCGGCCTGGCCCAAGTCACGGCGCGCCTGCTGGCGTTCGGTTTCGTGCTGGCAGCGCTGGTCAAATCGGCGCAACTGCCGTTTACGCCATGGATCGCGCGTGCGCTCGAAGGCCCGACGCCGTCTTCGGCGATCTTCTACGGGTCGCTGATGGTGCACGCTGGCGTCTATCTGCTCTGTCGTCTGCAGGGCCTGCTCGTACAGGTGCCCGACCTGCTGGCACTGCTGGCGGTCGTCGGTCTGGCGACCGCCGTGTACGGCGGCCTCTGTGCGCTGGTACAGAGCGATGTCAAGTCGGCGCTGGTATTCTCGACCGTGACCCAGGTCGGTCTGATGGTCGGCTGCTGCGGTCTCGGACTGTTCTGGCTGGCCGCCTGCCACGCAGGCCTGCATGCCGCCTGGCGCGCGTATCAGTTTCTGCTCGCGCCGGCGTACATGCATCTGGTAGGTCAGCCGGCACCCCCGGTGCCGCGCTGGCTGGCCAGGCAACGATGGGGGTACACGGCGGCGCTGCAGCGTTTCTGGATCGAGCCCCTGGCCAACAGCCTGCTGACGCGCCCGACGCTGGCGCTTGGCCGGGACGTGCGGGCACTCGACGAGCGTTTCATCGACCCGCTCGTCGGCGCCCCCCGCGACGATGAACGCCCTGACACCGGTGACGCTGCCGACGAACTGATTCGTGGCCACGGCCTGGCCGGTCACGCGCTGTTCAACTTCGCGAACCGCATGCAGCGTCTGGAAAGCGCTCTGCTGCTCAGCGGCGGCGGGGCGATGGAGAAGTCGCTGCAACGCGCCGGACACTACGCGGATGCCATCGAATCGCTGCTCGAACAACCGCGCTATCTGATGTTGATGGTCATGGCGACTTTCGTGGTGATCCTGTGAGTGAAATTCTCTGGGCCACACAGGCTGGCTACCCGCCGCTGGCGACGCTGCAATGGTTGCCGCTGGCCGCCGCCCTGCTGCTGCTGATCATGCGCGAGGCCGACCTGGCGCTGGTCATCGGCCGTATCTTCGCGGTCGCCGAACTGGTCGTGGCGATCGACCTGTACGCCCGCATTGACGTGTCGACCAGCCTCCTGCAGTTCGCCGAGCGCGTCGATGTGTTCGCTTACCATGCTGCGGTCGACGGGGTGAGCGTGCTGTTCATCCTGCTCACGGCGCTGCTCGGCGTGCTGCTCTCTTTCTACGGCATGGCCCGCCAGCAGATCTCGCCGGTGCAACTCCTGAGCGTGCTGTTGCTGATCGAGTCGTCGCAGATGACCATGCTCACGACCATGAACCTGTTGTGGTTTGCCGGCGCTTCGGCCGTACAACTGGCGCTGGTCGGCTACCTGCTCTGGCGCTGGGCTTCGGCCAGAGAGGA
>DIME01000052.1 GCA_002425405.1 Candidatus Accumulibacter vicinus | reverse complement strand
GCCCGAAACACATAAAGAGCCTCAAAAAATATGCTAATAACATCGAATTCTGTCATAAATTGACGCATGCATCGCTTTAAGCTATTGATCTTTAATGAGAGTATTTATGCACCAACGCCGCCTCATGCATTTACTTCGCCTGTCGCCAGCATTACCGTCGGACTGCCGTGGCCGACAATGCGCCCTCCTTCCAGCTTGATGATCAGATCGCAATTGTGTAGCGTCGAATGCCGATGCGCCACGATCAGTAAGGTCTTGGCTCCGTGCAAACTGGTTACGGCATTCATGACTTCTGCTTCGGTCTCGCTGTCCAGGGCTGCTGTTGCTTCGTCGAGGATCAATACGGGCGGATCGCGGAAAACGGCGCGGGCGATGCCGATACGCTGCCTCTGTCCGCCCGAGAGTCGCGCGCCATTCTCGCCGATGGAGGTTTCCAGTCCGGCGGGGAGCGTACGCACAAAATCGTCGATGCGGGCCACGGCAAGCGCCTGCCATACCGCGCTGTCGTCAATCTCTGTCACCTTGCGGCCGAAGGCGACGTTGTTACGGATAGTCGTGTCGGCGAGGTAGATGGTTTGCGGTATGTAGCCAAGCTGCGACTGCCACCCCTCGACATTGCCCTGGATGTCCTGTCCGTCTGCAAGTATTCGTCCCGCACTCGGCGCGAGCAGCCCCAGCACCAGGTCCACGAGGGTCGTCTTGCCCGAGCCAGAGGCGCCGATGAAGCCGATCATCGCGCCGAACGGGATATCCAGCGTGATGTTGGTCAGCGCGTCGCAACCCGCTCCAGAGTAGCGGAAACTGACCTGCTCGACGCGTATCGAATTCCGCATGGGTAGAGGAAGGACGTCTTCAATCCTGTCTTCGGCATTGATCCAGGGACCCAGTTCCTTGAAGAGGATGTCGATGGTGGGGCCGCTGAAGCGAACTTCCTGGTAGGTAATAATGATGCGGTTTGCGGCGGGGATCAGGCGGAAAGAGGCGCCGACAAACAAGCCCAGCATCGGCAGGACGAATTCGAGCGGTTTGTTCTGTAGCAACGTCGATGCAGCGATCGCGAGCAGGCCGCCCATTGCCAGCACTTCCAGAAAAAGCAGCGGGAGGCCTTGCGCCAGTATGTGCCGGCTGGAGTACAAGGCGCGTTCGCGACTATGAAAAAGAAAGGACTGCAGGAAGTGCTCAGCGGTGCCCAGAATCCGTATTTCCTTGAGCCCCCCTAAGCCTTCCTGTATGCGTTGTATGCGTTGTCCCTCGTGAAGCTGGCGCTGCGCCCCCCAATGCGTGATGCGGTCGCGCAGCACGCGATAAAAGGCGATGCCGAGCAAGAGGAAGAGCCCGGATACAATGCTGGCGGCAATGGTGTCGACATAGAACAGCAGGAGTACCAGCATCACCGCGATCAGGCCTTCCGCAATTAGGATCAAGCTGGGCAGCAGAACGGACCAGATCAGGCGATCCGCCTCGTGCGTGAGGTTGCGGATCATTTCGCCGGTGTTGCGTTGCACGTGGAAGGCATAGGGTTGATGCAGATAGTGATGGAACAGCCGCTGCGAGAGCAGGTTCTGCCGGGCGAAGGCAAAGCGGCTTTGCAGCAGCGAGACCAGAGCCGCGTAGCTGTTCTTGACCAGATACAGCAGCAGCATCCCGACCAGGATGGCGAGGACGAAGCCCATCGGGTCCGGCTGGCCGAGCACCCGGTGCAGCCAGGCGACAGGCGGAGCAGACAGGGCAAGTTTGGGGTTTGCCAGGATCGTCACAACCGGGAAAATCAGGGCAACGCAGAGGGCTTCGACGATGGCACCGGCCAGTATGAAAAGCAGTAGCACGACCGCTTTGCGACGGTCGCCCGGTGGGAACAAGGAGATCAGTTTCTGAAGCGTGTGCAGCAATCCAGATTCCTCCTAGCCCTGGGCGGAAGGCGCCAGTAGCAGTGCTTTTGCATTCGGCCAGGTACTGGCGAGTGCGGCCGCGATGACCGTGCCGTGAATCGCGGCGACGATCAGAACCGTGACATCCGGCTGCTCGGCCAGAACGGCTTCAGGTGACTGTACGACGAAACCGGCGAAACTCAGGCCCTGCTTGTTAGCTTATTAATATCGTGGTCGACCACGGCGATGACTCTGCAATCGCGTATCCGGGAACTGCCGAACAGGCGTTGGGCAAAAGAACCGGCCCCCGGAGAACGACCGGCGAACCAACTGCGGCGAGGAACACAAGTTCGGGGATAGATTCCGCCTGGCGACAGCTCTCGACGTACTGCTCGACCGCCACCTTGAGGTTCCAGTCCGCCGCCAAGGCATTCGATTTGCCGCCACCCCCGCCTGCATCCATACCCAGCAAGCTGGGTAGAAAAAAGGATAGGGAATTCAACCACCATTATGAAATTATCTTCGCTCCAGCACCCTATCGTCAAGGGCGAATTCCCAGGAGGTGTGATTCAAAGTCTGAAGTTTAGACACTCGCGGTCGTCGGCTGATGCCGAAGGGATTTCCGCGGCGCGAAAATTCTTGGGCATCGCCAGGAGATTTGAGATGGCCAGGGGTCAATGAGGGATCACTTTCGATCTCGGAGCTTCCCTCAGGTCTCTTGCCGCCAATGTTTGCTTGCTGCTCTCTCAATGGGTCTCCTTCCTCCTGGAGGCAGTTCCACCCCGTTCGCGTCGTCCCTTCGTCGAACTCCTGATCGGCTGCCTGCTCAACCCGGAAGGATGGGTCACCCGCGCCCTCGGGGCCATTCGCCGAGAGGCGCCCTGGACGACCGATTACAAGCTGATCGAGCGGGCACACGTGTCGGTCGGTCCAGGGGCACGTCAAGGAGATGCGCTTGCTGATCGATGCCTGGTTCATGCGCCGGAGCCTGAGTCTGTGCGCTAACACAACTCCTGGCCTGGCAGCTTGGGGAGTTCTTTCCCTCAGGGCAATCGCTTACGCATATTTCATAGAATCCTTGTGGGTCTGCC
>DIME01000023.1 GCA_002425405.1 Candidatus Accumulibacter vicinus | reverse complement strand
GGGATGTTAAAGATGGGCTAAGACTGGTCCGCCAGCCTGCTGGAATCAGTCCGAAGCCCACAGCCGATCGTCATCCTGGGTCGCTGCCCAGAAGTCATCGAAAAGCGCCAGCTTGGCTTCGTCTTTGGTTGCGTAGGTCTTGTTGCTGAACCGGCTGCCGATCCGGTAGCCCCACCGCTTGAACTTGTTCATGTGGACGCCGAGGTTGTGCCCATCGACGTTCAGAAAACTATTCCCCTTGGCGGACACCCGCCATTTGCGCTGCAGCCATCGGGTTCGGCGTGCTGCTCGGTTGCGCAACTTGGCCTCACGCCGTTTCGGCCCCTCGTAGTCGTCGCTCATCTTCTCGGCGCAGACGCACCCGACGTCGAAGTTCTCGTCCAGATCTGGATGCTCCATGATGTGGACATAGCGGATCTTTTCGTTGCCGCACATTTGGCAGGTCGCGTAGTCGGTCTCGTCTGCTGACTCGCCGTCGGCCCGCAGGTCGACCACGTCAACGCAGTGCCATCCCTTGTGGGGCACACCCGGCTGGTCCCATCGATTTCCACTCACGACTGACCTCCCTGATCCTGGATCATCGAATACTTGCCTGTATGGCATTCCACGCCACATCCCAGCGTATCCGCTCCTGTTCGAGGCGGACTTGTTGGTCCCAGGCATTTCCTTTAATCGACTGGTAGAGCTTTTGTTCGGTATTGGTGAGTAGTGGAAGTTCTGTGGAAGAGTGCTGGTCTTTCTCTTCGACCCATAAATCGCGATGACTCATCAGCGTTGACTCATCCATAAGCACAGTCTTCAGGCTTGGGATGTATGTTCTGGCTCGATTAAGAATGGCAAAGCCATGCGTATCAATGTCACCCCAGTAGATACATTGCGCCTGTTGTAGCCATGAAAGCTGTCCCAAAACGTCAACCGCGTAACCCAGTCGCATGATCACAACCGCCCCTGGCAGATCATCAAAGGCAAGGCCAGTTTGAAGGTTCTCAACAACGAAGACATTGTTTGGTCGTATACAAATGCTCGCGACCTCCTCACAAGGAGCCGAGATATCGCCAAGACCGCCCAAACTGGCTCTTAGATCCGGGTCTAGAACGCGCATGCGCATTAACTGGGGCTGTGCCCTCAAGCCGCAGCGCCAGAAGAAGTCGCGCGCTCCTGTTGGGTCACCCTGGAGCGTTGCAATCAAGTCAGAGATGATGCCCGTTCTAGAATCCAGCCATTTGCTGTCGGCACCGGCAACCGGAATTTGTCGTGGGTAGAGATTCGATTTCGGATTGCGATTGATCCAATCCAGCATCTCTGCCAGTCGACGGAAATCGGAATCGCTGTAGTCAGCGAGGACATCAAAATATCTCGGCAACTGCTGCGCAAGCAGCGGCCAGCGAGCAGTGAGCGTCTGATACCGAGACAGGGCACGAACCCACCGTGCGGATGCACCAATCCACAAGGCAACATCTTCAGGGCCTCGTAACACCAGTTTCTCTGGCAGCCGCTGGACGCCAAGCGCTTTCCACCGACGCTCACACCAGGACAGGGTGCCGACTCCTTGCCAGCTTTGCCATGCGCTCACCCAAGCGCGAACGCCGTCGACTTGCCTCAGTGCAGCCTGCTCCGTCGGCACACCGAGCGTAACCTCCAGCGGCCATTGGCCCTCGCCCGGATCACCGATCAACCACTCGCGGTGCTTGCTTTGAAAGCGACGGGCAAGAAACTGCCGAACATCTTCAGGAAGCTTCAACGCTAGCCTCCTCTCGTGCGTGCTCTGGCAGCTTCAACCGCTGACGATCGCCGTCGTACTCGATCAGCAGGACGCCTGACACGCGCCGATCGCTGATATCCACGAAGCAGGCGCCACCGATGAATGGTTCGAGGGTCATGACGGACTTCAGCGGCGTAGCGACCACCATCTGGAATCCGAAATTTGTAAAGATGTTCATCGCCAAAGCGGTGAACTCGTTATCCGCTTTGTCGAAGGCTTCATCCAGCACGACGGGCGCATACATCGGCACGCCGTGGTCGTTCCCGCCCAGTTGGTATCGCAGGGCTGCGGCCAAGCACGTGGTGGCCAGCTTCTGCCGTTGGCCGCCGGACTTGCCTGCTCCGCTGCGGTAGATCTCGACCTCGACGCCGCTTTCATCGATTTCCCGTCCGATGAACTCAACATGCTGTCGAACATCGAGCACAGTCTCACGCCAGCGCTTTTGCTCGGGGTCCTGACTGGCGAGTCGATCAACAAGTCGGCGCAGGGCCAGGAACCGTGCCTCGGCAAACTCGCGATCCTCTGTCCATGCATGGCTCAGCGTCTGCTGGATCTCCTGCTTGAACTCCTTGACGTCGACAAGCTGCCGGTCACTGGCGTCGATGTGAAGATAGGTGCGTTGATTGGCGCTCTGGTTGAAGGGCACCTGGCCAAGACTGTCGTTGACCAGATCCATCCGTTCCAGAATCGCCTTACGCGCATCGTTCAGGTAGGTGGAAAGCGCCGCCAGATTCTGGTGACTTTGGTTCTGCAGCAATTCAAAGAATCGCTGCTCATAGGCGGGCAGACCATCCGTCTCCAGTCGAACCAGTTTGGCGAAGAAGTCTGGCGCGCTGGCAAGACTCGTGTCCATGTCACCCGCGTCCATCGGCCATTGCCGTTTGAAATCGGCAAAGCGTGCTTCTATTTCCTTCTCACAGACGCCAATCCCACGATTGACCTCTTCGATTTCCGCATTGAGTGTGCGTTCTACAGAAGTTGTCACCTTGTCGAGGTTGTCGAGCCGCACTGCATCTGACTGCTTGGCGAAGCGCTCGTCGAGACCCGAAACCTGATGGGGTGTCAATGGAACGATAGACGCGTCCTGCAGGAGCGATTCCAGTTTCTGGGTGCTGGTCTTGATCTGGTCAACAATCGAGTCGTGCGCACGCGTTGCCTGGCGAAGCTCCTTATCAGCATCCTCGACGAACTTCTTTTGCTTCTCGATCTGCTCGCTGATTTGCAGCAGGGTGGCGTTCCCCTCGCGCGCTTCGCGGATTTGCCGCTCAATGGTGGAGATGCGATCCAGCAATGGGAACACATCTATTTCCTGCCACTGGAGATTCACCAGAGTCTGGCACTGCATCGCTCGGGTCGCACGATTTTTGTCTTGGTCGGAGAGTTTGTCGATCTCCCCGCCGAGGCGCGCAATCGCGTCAGCCTGCTCCTGCGCCTGAGCCTGAAAGAGCCCGAGCTTCTCGCGGTTATCGAATCCGAGCACCCAGTTTCGTCGGTCACCGACACTTCTACGGTCGTCTTTCTCGTGCCGGGTTTTGCTGTGCTTGACCTGGCCCTCGCGGGTGATGGCGCGATCTGCGCTCCTGAAGGACTGAATAGAGTCGACGCACGCGTAATCGAACCGTTGCCGTAGCTCGGCCTGGAGCCAATCAGCGTAGGTCCCATCTTTGACTTTCAGCTTAAGGACGAGCGAGTTAGCACCGATAGGCTTGGCCTGCCACGTCTCCGGGCGGCCAGTCCGGTAATAGACCAAGCGCTGCCCAAGGTGGGTGGTGTTGATGTGATTGGCCAATGCCGAATACTGGCGTTCGTCTACCAGGAGTGAGAGCGCAAATCCGTGCAGTACGCGCTCTATGGCCCCCTGCCATTCGGCCTCGTCGGGCTTCACCTCGATGAGTTCGCCAACGAATGGCAGCGCGGACTCCGAGATCCCGACGGCAGCGGCAATGTTTCGGCGCATTTCCAGCATGTCGGCTGGAATGTTCGATGGCTGGCGCTGGAGTGCCTGCACCTCTTTCAGTGCTTGCGAAAATGCTGCCTCAGCGTCCCTTTTTTCACCGGCCAGGCGGAACTGTTCTTCGCGGTTCGCGTTGCTGCGCTGCTCCCAGTTTTCGACTTCCTGCCGCGCGTTGCCCAACAGTTCCGCGAAGGCTTGAGGCGAATCCGGGAGGCTCCACCCCAGCTTCTTGGATGCCTCTTCGGCCTGACCGCGTTTGCGCAGACGATCTGTGCGCTGGCCCTCCAGCCCCGATTTCTCGGCCTCCCATTGTTCGATCTGATCACCACCTGCCTCACGGTGCTGTCGCTCCAGATCGCGCAAGATTGCGGCGTGGTTATCCAGGGTGCTTTGACGCCGCCCCACTTCACCCTCTGAGCCGTTGGCTTGCACCTCTAGGGATGCCACGTGCTCCTTGAGGAGCTCAATGCGACGGGTTTCCCGATAGCCATCAACGCCAAGCCGAAGCTCGTCCAGCCCATTGCGTTGCAGCATCAACGAGTCCCTGCGCAGATGCTGGTCCCGCGCTGGCGCGAGCGTTTGAACCTGCTCACGGGCCGTGACGACCGACTGGTGGGCAGCATTAAGTTCGCCGAATTCGCTGACCAAGCGATCCGCCACCTCGAAGGTCTCGGGCTTGTCGAGCATGAAGTCGCGCAGGAAGGTATTGAGGTCGCCGAGGTTCTTGGCCGACTGGGTTTTGTGCAACAAACGCAGCGCCATTTCGCTCTCGATGCCAAGCAGACGACAGAACCGTTCGCAATAGGGGCGAAATTCGTCGCGGGCGAATGCCTCCGGGAAGGACTGCTTGAGCTTTCGGATGTCGAAGTTGGATTGGCCGAAGTCCTCCAGCTCGCGCAGGTCAAAGGCCCGCTCCATGACAAGGTAGTGGCGTTTGACGTCGGTGCTGCCGTTCGCATTGCCCCGCAGCCAGAACACCTGAACCAACACCACAGACTGGCCCAAGGCGTTCTGGTAGCTCAGTGCCAAGGCTGACCACGTTGTCCCGGAGCGCAGGTAGCGTGTAGCGATCTCTCCCGACTCCCCATCCTTTTGTTCGGCCCAGGCGCCCCGTATGTAGGTCACGAGGTTCCGGTCACGACCGCTGCGGTCTGCCTCGCGCGCAGCAGCGTTGAAATCGATCCAGCGAGGTGGCGTCAGCAACGCCGAAAATGCATCGAGAAGCGTCGACTTTCCAGCGCCGGATCGTCCGACAAACAGAAAGCCTCGCTCGCTGATCGGTACGTCGTGCAGGCCGGAGAAAGTGCCCCAGTTGTAAACCTGCAGGCGGGTCATCCGGAACTGCTCGCGGGCAAACAAAGAGGCGGTTTTGGGTTCCGAGATCATTGGTCGGCATCCTCATCGGCATCAGTCTGAACCAGTTGCGCTGGCGTCTCTCCGGCCGCCATGCGCTGATACAGGTGAGTCAGCGCTTGTATTTCCTCTGCCGAGAAGAGGAGCTTCAGCGTCGGCGAAATCTCGAAGCGATCCTCGCTCGAGCGAATTTTCTGCAGGATGCTGTGCTTCTTGATCTTCTCGATGGAGGCATGAACCCGTTTCACGAATCCTGCACGGTCGGTGTTGGCGGCGCGCTCATAGAGGGAGAGAAACTCTGTGATCTCGTCTGTAGACACCACGGCACGGTCGCCCTGCGAGTCCGCTTGTGTCAATCGTTGGCGAAGGTGGAGCAGCAGAATGGAGTCAATGAACGTCAGTTGGGCGCGACGCAGCAGGAGGGGCACTTCGAGGTCGCCGGTATCTGCCTGGCGCGTGAAGGCCACTTGTACATCCCGATCGATGACCAGTTCGAGAAACAGTTCGGCAAGACGCCGACGGATCACTGCTTCGTCTCGCGCCAAGATCGGCCACAGTTTTGGATGCCGACGTCCGTCGAGCGATGGCCCTGCCAGCAGTTGTACTAGTGCGCGCCGGGTATCCAGTGCCAACTCGCCGCTGTCGCCCATGAAAAGGGTGTTCGCCGGTGCCTGAGCAGCATCTGGCGCTTGTGCTTCGGCTGGTATTGCCGATTCGTCGTTCTCAGACCAGTTCATTGGCCCGCTCCCTCAAAAAGAAGATCTTTGGAATTCGGGCGCAACGACGCTTCTCGTCGCCTCCAACCCAGCCTACGGTTTCACTGTGGTCGGCTTTGAACCCATGCCGACTGCCCAACGCAAGCAGGCCGACGACGCTGCCCAGCCCCTGTGCAGCGGGGAACTGCTCCAGCACGTCGGCAATGGATGCCTGGGAGCGTTGCTCCAGGACAGCCAGCACGTTGGCCTTCAGTGTTCGGAAGTCGATCTCGGACTGTGCGACCAGTTCGCTCACAGACTCCAGGTCGATTGGCGGCGCATCCCCTTCTGCCATCTGCCCGGGCAATGCTTGTAGGGATGGGTCGTGCAGCACCCATTGGGACAAGGAGCGCAAACGACTACTCGTGAGCTCAAGCGTGTATTGGAGGGTTTCTGTGGCCCTGACCTCGTTCTTCAGGGCCAGTGCTGCGCGCTGGGCGTCTTTCAGCAGGTGATTGAGTCGGCGCTGCTCGAGGTATTCACGACTCTGGACGAAGTGCTTCAGGCTGCGCGCAAATGTCTGGAGCACCTCGTGAACCATGCCGCCCTGCTCAAGAAGGGTGCGCGTTAGCCGCAGAAGGAACCGTCGCTCCTTGGCTTCGAGTTGCCCCACGAACTCCCGCGACATGACGCTATCAAGCGCCTGATCAAGCGTGGCCGCCTGTTCTGGGTCCGTGAGCAAACGCCAGAAAGCGGAGAAAGTCCTTCCTGCGTCGCTCTCTGAAATCAGGTCGATTCCGGCGAACAGCGAATCCAGGACATCTCCACGATTGCCATCGTTGTCCATGATGCGTTCACGGAGATCTCGATTGAGCTGGTCGAACTGATCGCGGACACGGCGGAAATCACCGGCCAGATCGTCGGCCAGCGTGATGATCTCCCGCGTGCGCTCGAGCGCCGTTGTTTGGGGCAGCACGCGCATCTGCCCCTTCTGGATGGCATCAATCTCCTTATCGATGCGGACTTGCTCGGCCATGAGCCGGTCGATGCGGCGGAATTTGTCAGTGTCGGTGTCCTCGGCAAGTCGGGCCAATGCCTCAATGACGAGCGTCAGGCGGCTTTCGGTCGCGGCGGAGTGCGGCTGTGCCAGTCCAGATACGAACCGAATGGCTTCGACAGCCGCCGTGGAGAGTTCATATTCTTCTTCTGAAGCCCCAGCCGGGAAGCGTCGCTCCAGAAACCCTTCGGCGAGCCAGCTAGCGACATACGCCTGTGCCGTTTGGGGAAAGTCTTCGCCTTGGGCGCGCAGTTCTTCCAGATCCCTTGCGATGCGTTCGTGAAAAATGGAGGCAGGGAGGCTTCGCTCGCTCTCATACAGATGAGATTGAAGCAGGCCAATGACGGTAGGCCCGGTCGTCGAGGCAAGCAGACGCCACAGCGGCTGCGCCCGCATGCGCCGGTAGGTCGCGATGGCTTTGTCTGCTTTCACTCCCATGCTCCAAAGTGCGGGCATCGCCTGTCATATGGTAATCACAATGCAGCGTACTGGCGACGCAATAACATCCGATAGACAGATTGTAGAGCATCCCATATACTTTCCGCAATAACTCGCACACGCCTTCGCTAACCCACATGAGCAAGTAGGATGTCGAACGAACTACTCACTGATCTAACTCAGCCCCAGCGCGACCGGCTCGCCTTCGTGGAGTTGCGTGTGCGCTTCATCGGGGAGATCCGTCGCCAGGACCTGGTTACGCGCTTTGGCATCCAATCTGCCGCAGCGACGAGGGACCTTGCTCTCTACAAGGAGCTGGCGCCCGGCAACATCGATTACGACTCGAAGGGCAAGTCATACGTCCTCGGGCCGGCTTTTCGACCGGTCTTCGATTCCCCTCCTGAACGCGTGCTTTCTTGGCTAACGCAGGGTTTCGGCGATGGCGAGCCAGTACGGCTCAAGGTATGGATAACCAGTGATGCACCGTCACGGCTGACTCAGCCGGATCTGGATGTGCTCGCGTCCGTAACCAGGGCAATCCATCAGGAGTGTCCGCTGGCGATCGAATATCACTCAATCACCAGTGGGCGTACAGACCGGGAGATTGTTCCCTTTGCCCTGCTCGATAACGGTTCGCGGTGGCACGTCCGCGCTTTTGACCGGAAGAGCCAGGAATTCCGTGATTTCGTCATTACCCGGATCAAAAATCCGGTTGTGATGAAAGGTGCGCCGGTGCAGCCGCATGAGCGAAGCGACCAGGATATTCAGTGGACCCGTATCGTTGAGCTGGAATTGGTGCCGCACCCCGACCAGCCCCGTCCCGAGATCACGGAGATGGACTACAGCATGGATAGCGGGATCCTGCGCATGAAACTACGTGCCGCCACTGCCGGCTACATCCTGCGCCAGTGGTGCGTGGACTGTTCGCCGGATCACAGCCTGCGCGGCCATGAATATCGCTTGTGGCTGAAAGATCATCTGGCACTGTATGGCGTGAAAAACGCCCTGTTGGCACCAGGCTACCGCTCACCCGAACCCCTTCGGCGCGATGCCGAGTCGGACTGAGCGTGCGCCATGCTGACAAAACTGGAACGGTACATAGACCAACTCGGCGAACTGAATAACAAATTGATCGTCTTGGCTGGCCCGCGTGGAAGCGGTAAAACCAAACTGCTGCAGGAACTGGGCGCAAAACTGGGCGTGCAGCCCTTGAACGTGAATCTGGAGTTGGGGCGTCGCTTGTCGGCGACCCCGCATGCCGGACGCGGGTTCTCGGTGGGCCAGTTGCTGAGGGACATCGCCGACAAGGAACGGAAAGATGACTTACTGCTGCTCGACAATCTGGAGTTGTTGTTTGAGCGTGGTTTGCAGATCAATCCGCTCGATCTGAGGTAACCATCCCCCGGAAAAGCCGGGGGCTTTCATCATGTGAGCCGCTCAAAGCGGCTAAACAGGGTCGC
>DIME01000085.1:3636-6362 GCA_002425405.1 Candidatus Accumulibacter vicinus | reverse complement strand
TGGCGATCATCACCAACGGCGGAGGACCGGGAGCAATGGCCGCGGACCGTGCCGGCGATCTCGAGATTCCGCTGGCCGAATTGTCTGCCAGCACCATTCAGACACTCAATTCGAAGATGCCGCCTACCTGGTCGCAACGCAACCCCGTCGACATCGAAGGGGATGCCACACCGAAGCGTTATCACGACGCCATTCTGGCTGTCGCCGAGGATGACAACGTCGATGGGGTGCTGGTGATGCTCTCTCCACAAGCCATGACGCAACCGATGGAGGTTGCCAAGGCGGTGATCGAAGTCGACCTGCTGACCGCCAAACCGATTCTCACCTGCTGGATGGGCGAAGAGCAGGTATATCAGGCACGTTCCATGCTTGAGGACGCTGGCATCCCCTCGTTCCGTATGCCGGAAACCGCGGTCGAACTGTACTACCACATCTCGACCTATTACTGGAACCAGAAGCTGTTGCTGCAGACCCCGGCTCCCTTGTCGAAGCATTCCCGGCCGGAAACCGAAGGGGCCAAGATGTTGATCGAAGCGGTGTTGCACGAGCGGCGCAAGGTCCTCTCCGAGATGGAATCGAAAGCTATCCTGCGCGCTTTCCGCATCCCGGTCGCACAGACCATGGTCGCGCATACGCCGACCGAATCGCTTCTGCTGGCCGAACAGATCGGTTTTCCGATCGCCATGAAGATCGATTCGCCGGACATCCTTCACAAGAGCGAAGTGGGCGGGGTACGGCTCAACATCACCAATGCGCCAGCGGCGCGCAACGCCTATCACGACATCCTCGAGACGGTCAAGAAGCGGCATCCGACGATGCGCGTCAATGGCGTTTCGATCGAACCGTACCTGGCGCGACCGAACGGTCGAGAACTGATGATCGGGGTCTCGCGCGATCCGATCTTTGGTCCGATCATCACTTTCGGCGCCGGTGGTACCGAAGTCGAAGTGTTCAGCGACCGGGCAGTTGCCCTGCCACCGCTCAACCGCTTTCTGGCACGAGACCTGATCGCCTCGACGCGCGCCTCCAAACTGCTCGGCGAATTCCGAAATATGCCGCCGGTCAACCTCGAAGCCCTCGAAGACGTGCTGCTGCATGTTTCGCAGATGATCTGCGAACTCCCCTGGCTGCAGGAACTCGACCTCAACCCGCTGATCGTCGATGAGAACGGCGGAATCGCTGCCGACGCGCGCATCGTCATCGATTATGCGGCGCCCTCGGGGGACCGCTATGCGCACATGGCCATCCACCCCTACCCGGTGCATCTGATCCAGGACTGGGAGCTTCCGGATGGCCGGACGGTGACGATTCGCCCAATCCGCCCGGAAGACGCTGAACGCGAGCAGCAGTTCGTCATCGGACTGTCCGACGAAAGCAAGTACTATCGTTTCATGGATACCATCCGGGAACTGACGCAGACCATGCTGGTGCGCTTCACCCAGATCGACTACGACCGGGAAATGGCTCTGGTGGCGACCCTCCCCGACGATGATGGCAAGGAGTTGCAGATCGGTGTCGCCCGCTATGTTACCAACCCGGATGGCGAATCAGTCGAGTTTGCGCTGGCCGTCGCCGATGACTGGCAGAAACACGGCGTCGGCCGCAAGTTGATGAGCGCGCTGATCGACTGTGCACGCGTCAAGGGCTACCGCACCATCGTCGGCGACGTGCTGTCGATGAACACCAAGATGTTCAACCTGATGACCAGGCTCGGCTTCACGATCCACCCGCATCCCGACGACCCGGCCGTCAAACGCGTGATCAAACCCTTGAACAACTAGGAGAAGTTTCAGGGGCCAGGGACAAGGCAACGCATCAAACTCGGCGAAGCCAAAGCCTTCGGCCCCGCCAACAACAAGAAGCGGCCAGACGACGGCCCTCCGGGCGCTTCTTCTCTTGGTAAGGTCCGCCAGCTACTGCAGGTCGAAGTTCACGTCGTAGGGATAGGATCGATGCGGTTCATTGGCCTCCCGACGCGACTTCTGCTCATTCAGGTCGACCTTCCTGTCCCACCAGATCGCCCGGCCGCGGCGCTGATCCTCGGCCCATTCGGGGTGCTGGGCCATCATTTCGCGCATGAATTTGGTGTGATCGGATTCGTACAAAGCCATCTGGCCTCCTCCCAAAGGATAAAAACGCTCTCGCTGGCAAGCAGCCTCGAGCGATGATTATACGCTTGCGGATAAGGCCCTTGGGCCTGTTCGTCCGGGCGTCACACCCGGGTGTGATCGAAAGTGACGGTTGCAAAGATCTCAAGCAGCCAAGGCGTCCCAATACCGATCCCAGCCGCCGTTTGCACGGGTGACGCGGAGGTTCAGCATGGCTTGGGCGTTTTCTGGTGTCCACCAGGCGCCTGGTAGTTTGAGGCGTTTCTGAATCACATAGCGATGTGCGCTCTCGACCTCGCCGGAGCCGATAGGCAAGCCGGCTTGAATGGCGGCCTGATAGTCGAATTGCCCGGGGCGGTTGATCAGATAACGGTAACACCCACGGACCGGGGCCTGTTCTGACGGCACGGAGTCCGGTTCCTGGAAAGGCGCCAGGGCCGTCAAGACCGCGGAAAGCCTGTCCGTTTTCAGGCAGTCTTTCTGCCGTTCAATCCAGTTCGGATCGTGGGCAGCGCAAACCTTAGCCGCCTCAAGGTAATCACACACGTGAAAGAAGTCGACATGGTACTTGCATCGCGCACCGAACTGACGCTCCATCTGATCTTCAATCCAAACTGC
>DIME01000085.1:0-3250 GCA_002425405.1 Candidatus Accumulibacter vicinus | reverse complement strand
CACGTCGGATCATCGACAGCTTGCCTTCTTTCCAGAACAAGTGGCGTGTCTTGCGTCGATCCTGCGGACCATCATCGCCGGCCTTTCCCGTTTCTACCATCGGAATCATGTTGCCGTCGATTTCGGCGATCAACGTCAGCGCCTCCTTCGTCGGGCGAGCTTCGGGCGTCATGTCCGTAATACTTATCCTGCGGGCGTGATCTTCTGTGATCGTTGCCGCCGCTCCATTCGCAATGTCGATCCCGTCATGCTCGCGAATCTTCTCCCGAACCTGGGCAAACGGAACGTCAGCACCAAAATCGGTGATGGCCCTCTGCAGCCGTTTGGAATATCCCCGGCAAGAAATGCCCGCCTGGCTCTGAAAGGGCCGGCACAATTTGCCGCCTTCCTTTGTCCGGTAGGTCTGCTCTTCCACCGTCACGTCACCGAACGTGCAAGTCCAGTGCAGTTTTTTTACCTCGCGAACAACCCCACCCCTTGCTTCCAACTCGACTGCAGCCTCATTTGCAGTCTTCCGGCCCCAGTCCTGCATGACCTCAAGCCCCATTTGGCGGAGTTCTTCAATCGCTCGGCGCTCGGCGTCGTCTGCTCGTCGCACGTCCCCTGAGGCGTTTTCGACCACATCCAGCATCCTTTCCATCCGAGCTTTTAAGGCCGGATGACGTTCTAACCGCTCCGCAACGGTTTCTCGCTTGCCCACCGCAATCTTCCTCTCCAGATCCATGGCATCTCTCCGATAAGGTCACCCTATCCGACTATACACGTTTCGTGCCTGCCGCCTCATCCCACTGCCCCCTTCGACCCCCTTTGAGTCACAACGCTCCCGTGACTTTCGATTGCACCCGTCACACCCAATCGCTATAAGCCTGCTCGGTCCGTATGCTATAGTGCTTGACACGGATGCGGTCGCTGAGCTGTTCAAGCAGCCGCCTGGGGGGTCGAGCAGCACCGCCGGCATTGACGCAATTGCCCGAACTTTTAGTGAACGTGTCCATTGGGCACCTCCTTGTTTCGGTTGGAAATTTACCGACACCTGTTCATATGTACAGAGTAATGACGCAAAGTAAATCGTCAAGTAGGATGTCCACTTCACGTTAGGCGGCAAGACCAACACCCAGACGCGCATGAAGCAACTTGATCGGCTTCTCTTTGAGCAGGGCGGAGACTGCTTCTTCTGCAAGCAGCCGCTGGCGAAGGCGGATGCAAGCATTGAGCATCTGCTCGCCCAGGCGAACGGCGGTACGAGTGCGGAAGAGAACGTTGTTGCATGCTGCAAAGCCATCAACTCGCTCTTGGGCAACAAGCCTCTCAAAGAGAAGCTTGCGATCATCCTTCGCCAAAGACAAGGGTTTCGGTGCCCAGCCAGGTCGGCGGCCGCCGAGCCAACCAGTGGTCAGCCCTTTCCTGAGGCGCCAGCACCCAAGCCGATCCCGAATCCATCCACCCAAAGACCACTTGCGCAGAACGCCAGTCCCGCTGCAAAGACACCACCGAGGCCGGCAAGTGTCTCAGCACCGAGCACCCCTGCCGCTACTCGGCTGTCCGCAGCTGCTTCGCCTCCTCCTGTCTCAGGAGCCACAGTCTTGTGCCCGACCTGCCGCCGCCCGGTTGCCTCTGCAGCAGGCCAAGTCGACTACGTTTGTTCACACTGTCGCAGCGCGTTTCGCTACTGAGCAGCACGTGCCGCCTAACCCCGCGTTCGAGCCGACAGCCCACGGCAAGCCGTGGTCTGCGGCTCAACGCGAACGTTGGGCCTCTGAATGAAGCTCCTCCCCACGCAGATTGACGAGACCTCACTCACTGCCTTTGGTGAAGAGGCGCGCGCCTTACTGGTGCGCCATGACTACGCTGTTCTTGCCAGCCGATTTGGGTACGCCCTCGCCTACGACCGTCCGCCCGCCGCCGCATTAGAAGTAGATTTCATGAGTGCGGTTGCATCGCCCATTGCAGTTGCATCTGGCGCGTACTTGCCGCCTGCAATCACCGTAAAGTATTTCTCGCCAAACACCACAGGGTTGTTCGCTGTGATCGAATGCCCAGTGCCCGTTGCCGACAAAGCAGCCGTCCTTTTGGAGTTAATCGTCTCCGGCGAAGACGAAGAGAAGCACATTACCGTGGAGGACATCAGTGGCGTCGCTGCATAGGCCCAACCCGGCAGTCAACCCGCCTGCAAGCTGCGCTTACAGGTCCCCTCCGTCTTCGGCTCCGGCGGCCGGTTACTTCTACGTTAGACAACGCAGCGCCCATGGAACTAGAACCGCCTAACCTCAATGTCCGCCTGGAGCCAAGGAACTACCTCTGGCTAGCCGTCTTTGCTGCCTGTGTGTTGATCGTGTCCGCCTCCGCATTTGTCAACAAGGACTTCGCCCTCGTATTCGTGGCATGTGTAATTGTTGGCTCACCATGCTTAATCTGGTTCTTCTCGCCGTCATCAATCCGTCTGCCATACTGGGGTGGTTTTGAGCGAGTAGCTGCCTACGCACTTTTCTTTGCTTACTTGGCTCTGGCGAAACAAGTGCTGGTTCCGTTTGTAGTCCGACTGCTTGAACATGCTTTTGTCTAACCAGTCGGTCGAGTCGCGGCTTCGCCGCTGGGACGCCAGCCGGCAAGCCGGCCGTCGCCCCTCACCTTCACGTTAGCCGCCAGGAGACCTCTTATGCCACGAATCCGCATTAGGACTTCCGAAGGCGAACGGACTGTCGGCACATCCAATTGCTCGCTGCTCACAATCCAACTTGTTGCGTACTCACAGCGACATACCCTTCAACTGCGGGCGGATGCAAAGCTCATGACCGGCGATTCGGTGCTTGAACACGTTTCGTGGGAATGGCCCGAGCTTTCAGATACAACCTCAGTAGAACTGATATCCGACCCCGCCTCTAGTCCGTATGCCGCCTATGATCCACCGGACGCGTTACATCAGCCCAAAAAGGTCACACCCCCAATTGACATCGAGCGGCAACGAGCCGCGGAACTCTCCTACCAAGCAGCACAAAGAGAAGTTCAGGAGGCCGTCGAACAACTCGCGGCCATCACGGGAAAAACAATCCCATCAATTAAAGAAACGCGTGACTGCGATTCGAATTCAGACCTGCACTCACCGTATTGCTCATTCTGTGGGAAGAGCAATAACGAGGTTCGTAAGTTGGTTGCGGGGCCAGCCGTCTTCATTTGTGATGAGTGTGTCCAAATTGCAACCGAAATACTCACCAACTGATATGCAGGCGTCTAACGAATAAGGATAGATCGT
>DIME01000017.1:55031-61308 GCA_002425405.1 Candidatus Accumulibacter vicinus | reverse complement strand
CGCCGTTGGCGCGGCGAACATATACAAAGGTCAGCAGCCAGAAAAAGATGAACAGGCAAAGCTCGATGGTATAGCCGATCGGCCACATCGATCCCTCGGCAATCTTCTGACCAAGCAGTCCCGGGTTGAAGGCGACCAGCATGAAGAATCCATAAAAAAGGATCAGCACGATGGCCGACAGAGTCCACGCGAAGCGTCCCCGCTCGCTAACTAATTTCTGGAATTTGGGATTGACCCGCATTCGCTCGTACATAACACTACTCATGTCATCCTCCGATGTTGTCTTGTTGAAGCGGTTTTGCTGCGATTTCTGCAGCGCATTGACCAGGTGTTAACAAGTCCTTCCCCTCGCCGCGCGGAATACTAACCCAAATCAATGGCTTGTTCAATTCCGCTGCGCTGGAAGTCTTGAGGCCGCTGGCCGAGGACAGCGTCAGTGCTCGCGTCACTTAACACTTAAGCTGATGCGAAGTCTGGAGGAGCATGCTGGAGCGTTATGCCATTGATCCGGAGCGGCAATGTGGCGTTGCACAATGATTATCCGTGAAAAAGGACTAGAATTGCCAGAATAACGACAAGGGCTTGGCCATCAGCGTTCTGATGGTCAGCGCACCGGAGGAGATGAGATGCCGGACATGGCCTCTTCGCAAGCGCTGGATACCTTTCCGCGCTTGCTGATTCAACATGCGCAAGTACGTGCCAGCAAACCGGCGATGCGCGAGAAGGATCTGGGGATCTGGCAGTGCTGGACCTGGGGCGATGTGGCCGAAGAGGTTCGCGCACTTGCTTGTGGTCTCGCAGAAATGGGTTTTCAACGTGGCGAGAATCTGGCTATCGTCGGCGAAAACCGGCCGCGTATGTACATGATGATGACCGCCGCGCAATGTCTTGGCGGCGTGCCCGTGCCACTCTACCAGGACGCAGTCGCCAGCGAAATGCTGTTCGCCCTGCTCGATGCGGAAATCCGTTTTGTCTTCGTCGAGAATCAGGAACAGGTCGACAAGTTGCTCGAGATCCAGGATCAACTGCCACAACTCGAGCATGTGCTTTACGACGATCCGCGGGGCATGCGTCACTATACGCAGCCTTTCATCCACGACATCCGCGAGTTGATGGCGATGGGACGGATTCACAACCGCAATCACCCGGATCTGCTGAGCACCGAGGTCGCCGCGGGCCGCTCCGATGATGTAAGTGTGATGCTGTATACTTCGGGGACGACGGGCAAGCCCAAGGGAGTGTGTCTGACCCACCATGCCTTCATCAGCGCGGCACAAGGGGGGGCGGATTTCGACCGTCTGACCGCTGATGAGGACATTCTCTCGTATCTGCCAATGGCCTGGGTTGGCGACCACCTGTTTTCATTTGCACAGGCGATGGTCACCGGTTTCACGATCAATTGTCCGGAGTCAGCCGAAACGGTGATGACCGACCTGCGCGAAATCGGGCCAAGCTACTACTTCGCGCCACCCCGCGTCTTCGAGAACCTGCTGACGCAGGTGATGATCCGCATGGAAGATGCAAGCGTCATCAAGCAGAAAATGTTCCAATACTTCATGGCCGTCGCCCGGCGCAGCGGTGCCCAGATTCTCGACGGCCAGCCGGTCTCGTTCGCCGACCGGCTGCTCTACGCATTGGGCAAGGTTTGCGTTTTCGGGCCGCTGAGGAATGTTCTCGGCATGAGTCGCATCCGCGTCGCCTATACTGCCGGAGCGGCGATCGGCCCCGACCTGTTCCGTTTCTATCGATCAATCGGCATCAATCTGAAGCAGCTCTACGGTCAGACCGAAACCTGTGCTTATGTCTGCCTGCAGCCCGACGGTCAGATCAAGTTTGACAGCGTCGGCAAGCCGGCACCAGGTGTCGAGGTCAAGATCGCCGATAATGGCGAGATCCTGGTCAAGGGTCCGATGCTGCTCAAGGAGTATTACAAGCGGCCGGATGCGACGGCTGAAGCGATCAACGCCGACGGTTATTTCATGACCGGTGATGCGGGAATTTTCGACGATGACGGTCACCTCAAGATCATCGATCGCGCCAAGGATGTTGGCAAACTGGCGAATGGTGCGATGTATGCACCCAATTACATTGAAAACAAGTTGAAGTTCTTCCCGTACATCAAGGAAGCCGTGGTCTTCGGTGATCGCCGCGAGATGGTCTGTGCGTTCATCAACATCGACATCGGCGCGGTCGGCAACTGGGCGGAGCGGCGCGGCCTTGCTTATTCAGGCTATACCGACCTGGCGGCCAAGCCCGAGGTCTATGGGCTGATTCAGGAATGCATCGAGCAAGTCAATGGCGAACTGGTGGGGGAGGGCACCTTGGCCGATTCGCAGATTCATCGTTTTTTGATCCTGCACAAGGAACTCGATCCCGACGATGATGAATTGACTCGCACGCGCAAGGTGCGCCGCAATTTCGTTGCCGAGAAATATTCAGTGCTGATCGACGCGCTGTACAACGGCAGAGAACGGCAGTTCATCGAAACTGCAGTGAAGTTCGAGGACGGGCGACAGGGCAGGGTGGCTGCCGATCTCGTCATCAGCGATCCGAAGACTTTTGCAGTTGCCGGGAGGATCAGCTGATGAGTCGGCAAAGCGGAGAAATCATTCTCGACCTGAAAAACGTCTCCCTGTCCTTCGGTGGGGTCAAGGCGCTGACCGACATCTCGTTCGACGTTCGCGAACACGAGATCCGGGCGATCATCGGCCCGAATGGCGCAGGCAAGAGTTCGATGCTCAACGTGATCAATGGGGTTTACCGCCCACAGAAGGGGGAGATCATCCTGCGTGGCCAGCACTTCAGCCGCATGAACCCCTACAAGGCAGCCAGGGCGGGTATCTCACGCACCTTTCAGAACATCGCCCTGTTCAAGGGCATGAACGTGATCGACAATCTGATGACCGGGCGTAATCTCAAGATCCGAAGCAATCTGATCCAGCAGGCATTCTGGTGGGGAGCGGCGCGGCGCGAGGAACTTCTGCACCGGGCCAAAGTTGAGGAAGTGATCGATTTCCTCGAGATTCAGCATATTCGCAAGACGCCGGTTGGCCGCCTGCCCTACGGTCTGCAAAAGCGCGTCGACCTTGGCCGGGCGCTGGCCATGGAGCCGAGCATTCTTCTGCTTGACGAGCCGATGGCCGGCATGAACGTCGAAGAGAAGCAGGACATGTGTCGGTTCATTCTCGACGTCAATGATCAGTTCGGCACGACGATCGTGCTGATCGAGCACGATATGGCGGTGGTGATGGACATTTCCGATCGGGTGGTGGTTCTCGATTACGGCAGGAAGATCGGCGATGGAGATCCCGACGCGGTCAGAGCCAATCCGGAAGTCATCAGCGCCTACCTTGGCGCCAGTCACTGAGGAGAGCATCGGATGGGTTTCTTTCTTGAAACACTGATTGGTGGACTGATGGCCGGCATGTTGTATTCGCTGGTCGCACTGGGTTTCGTGCTGATCTTCAAGGCCTCGGGGGTGTTCAACTTCGCACAGGGTGCGATGGTGCTGTTCGCAGCCCTGGCGATGGCCCGTTTTTCGGCGTGGCTCCCGGATCACCTGGGCATCGACAGTGCATGGCTGGCCAATACGATCGCCTTTTGCCTGGCCGGCGCGCTGATGTTTGTCGTCGCCTGGCTGATTGAGCGTCTGGTCCTGCGTCACCTGGTGAATCAGGAGGGCGCGACTTTGCTGATGGCGACCCTGGGCATCGCCTACGTTCTTGAAGGCGTCGGCACCAGCGTCTTCGGTACCGACGTCTACAAGATCGACGTCGGCATGCCCAAGGAGCCGGTGATGATCCTCGAAGGGACCTTTGAGGGCGGCCTGCTGATCAACAAGGAGGATTTCGTCGCAGCCTTGATCGCGGCGGTGCTGGTTGGCCTGCTGGCGCTGTTTTTCCAGAAGACCGCCACCGGGCGGGCCTTGCGAGCCGTTGCCGACGATCACCAGGCAGCCCAGTCGATCGGTATTCCGCTGAATCGTATCTGGGTGATCGTCTGGTGCGTAGCTGGCTTGGTGGCGCTGGTCGCCGGGGTGATCTGGGGTTCCAAGCTGGGCGTACAGTTTTCGCTGGCGACGGTGGCGCTGCGTGGTTTGCCGGTGGTCATTCTCGGCGGTCTCACCTCAATTCCTGGCGCGATCATCGGCGGACTGATCATCGGTGTTGGCGAGAAGGTCTCGGAGGTCTATCTCGGACCGATGATTGGTGGCGGCATCGAAATCTGGTTTGCCTACCAACTGGCTTTGCTCTTCCTGCTGTTCAGGCCACAAGGCCTGTTCGGCGAAAAGATCATCGACCGCGTCTAATCGGAGAGCAGACAGATGCTGTACAGAGAAAATGGTCAGTTCAAGACCTCCTACGCTGCCGATCAGCAGATTTTTCCGATTGCACAGGATCGCTGGGCGATTTTCGGTCTCCTGGTGGTGGCCTTCATCGGGGTACCGTTGCTGGTCGACGAATACCTGCTGCGCGCGATCCTGATTCCCTTCCTGATCCTGTCGCTGGCGGCGCTCGGGGTCAACATTCTGGTCGGTTTCTGCGGGCAGATCACGCTCGGTGCCGGAGCCTTCATGGCGGTAGGAGCTTACGCGGCCTACAATTTCCATATACGCATCGAAGGCCTGCCGTTGCTGGTTTCCTTGCTGCTGGGTGGCGTCACCGCTGCCGGCGTGGGCATATTTTTTGGCATCCCGAGTCTGCGCGTCCGCGGACTCTATCTCGCGGTCGCCACCCTGGCGGCACAGTTCTTCACCGACTGGGTCTTTCTGCGTGTTCCCTGGTTTACCGGCCATGCCTCTTCAGGCTCCGTTTCGGTTTCCAATCTTCAGATCATGGGCTGGCAGATTGACACTCCGGTCAACAAGTACCTGTTTTGCCTGATGTTCCTGACGGTGTTCGCGTTGCTGGCGAAAAACATGACGCGTTGTGCGGTCGGCCGGCAGTGGATGGCGATTCGCGATATGGATGTCGCCGCCGAGGTAATCGGCATCCGGCCGCTCTTTGCCAAGCTCTCGGCTTTTGCCGTCAGTTCCTTTTTCGTCGGCACGGCCGGCGCCCTGTGGGGTTTCATCCATCTGGCCTCATGGGAGCCTGCTGCCTTCTCGGTCGATCGATCATTCCAGTTGCTGTTCATGGTCATCATCGGCGGCCTGGGTACGATCATGGGGAGTTTCTTCGGGGCAGCCTTTATTGTCATTCTGCCCATCGCCCTGAATCAGTTCCTGCCAGCTTTCGGAGCGTTGTTCGGGATCAGCATTTCCACCGCCGGGGTATCGCACGCCGAGTTGATCCTTTTTGGCGGACTGATCATTTTCTTTCTGATCAAGGAACCGCATGGCATTGCTCGCCTGTGGTCTACCGGCAAGGAAAAACTTCGGCTCTGGCCATTTCCACACTGAGGCGCGGCCGGGGCGGGTTTCGCTGCGATTGGAGCGTTTTTACGTACCACTGCAATGACAACAAGAGGAGACACTGATGAAACTAAGCAAGCTTGCCCTGACGGTTTCGGCAACCGCCGTGGTTCTGTCGTCGCTACTGACCGCACCAACGGCCCTGGCGCAAGTCAAGGAGCAGTTTTTCCCGGTCCTGGTCTACCGCACCGGTGCCTATGCCGCCAACGGCAGTCAATGGGCCAATGGTTACGTTGACTACCTGAAGCTGGTGAATGCTAAGGGTGGGATCAATGGAGTCAAGATCAGTTTCGAGGAATGTGAGACGGCTTACGCCACTGACCGCGGCGTTGAATGCTATGAGCGTTTGAAGGGTAAAAACGGCGGCGGGACGTTATTCCAGCCATTGTCGACCGGGATCACCTTTGCCTTGACCGAGAAAGCGCCGGTCGACAAGATCCCGTTGATTACCGCAGGCTACGGTCGCAGCGAATCACAGAACGGGGCCGTGTTTACCTGGAACTTCCCCTTGCTGGGGACTTACTGGGTCGGCGCCGAAGTGGCCATCCAGCATATCGCCAAGAAGGAAGGGGGGGCCGCCAAGCTGAAGGGCAAGAAGATCGCGCTGGTCTACCATGACAGCCCGTACGGCAAGGAGCCGATTCCGATCCTGCAGGAACTGGGCAAGACCTATGGTTTCGAAGTGCAGTTGCTGCCGGTAGCACACCCCGGTGTCGAGCAGAAGGCCACCTGGCTGCAGATCCGGCAGCAAAAACCGGACTACCTGCTGCTCTGGGGCTGGGGGGTGATGAACTCGACCGCGTTGCGCGAAGCGCAGGCCACCGGTTATCCGCGTGACAAGATGATGGGCATCTGGTGGGCGGG
>DIME01000017.1:14668-54684 GCA_002425405.1 Candidatus Accumulibacter vicinus | reverse complement strand
GCCGAGCCCAATTCGAAGGTCGTCAAGGACATGCTTGATCTGGTATATGCCAAGGGACAGGGTACCGGGCCGAAAAACGAGGTCGGGCAGGTCCTCTATATGCGTGGCCTGTTGTCGGCGATGCTCGGTGTTGAAGGCGTCCGCAAGGCCCAGGAGCGTTATGGCAAGGGCAAGGTGATGACCGGCGAGCAGGTTCGCTGGGGCCTTGAAAACCTCAGCCTCGACCAGAAGACCCTTGACGGCATGGGTTTTGCCGGCGTGATGCGGCCGGTGCAGACTTCCTGCCTCGATCACATGGGGTCATCGTGGGTGCGCGTCCATACCTGGAATGGCAGCAAGTGGGAATTCAGCTCCGACTGGTACCAGGCCGACGAGAAGGTTCTGCGTCCGATGGTGATGCTGGCCTCGGGCAAGTACGCCGAAGAAAAGAAACTGAAGCCGCGCACCCCTGACGAGTGCAAGTTATAGATTGCGGAAAACTCGCAGTCAGGGCGCGCCGGACGAGCCCTTTATCCGCTCTCCCGCTTGCGGGAGAGCGGCCCCAACGGTGATGGCCAGGACCGCCATCACGCATGATGAAAGTCATGATGCCATGAGCGACGCCAACAATATCCTGCTCCGTGTCAATAGCATCGAGGTGATCTACAATCACGTGATCCTGGTTCTCAAGGGGGTTTCATTCAGCGTTCCCGAGGGAGGAATCGTTGCTCTGCTCGGGGGCAATGGCGCTGGCAAAACGACGACCCTGCGGGCGGTGAGCAATCTGCTGCACGGTGAGCGTGGGGCAGTGACCAAAGGCACGATCGACTTGCGCGGCGAGCGCATCGAAGCACTGTCTCCGGCGCAACTGGTCCGGCGCGGTGTGATCCAGGTCATGGAAGGACGACACTGTTTCGCCCACCTGAGCATCGAGGAAAACCTGTTGACCGGCGCCTACACGCGCAGCGACGGCAAAGCCGCGATTACTGAAACGCTCGACAAGGTCTACGCCTATTTTCCTCGTCTCAAGACCCGCCGCAGCAGCCAGGCGGCCTACACCTCGGGCGGTGAGCAACAGATGTGCGCGATCGGACGGGCGTTGATGGCCAATCCGCGCATGGTGCTGCTCGACGAGCCGTCGATGGGTCTGGCACCACAGATCGTGGACGAGGTATTTGCCATCGTCAAGGATCTGAATCAGAAGGAAGGCGTGACTTTCCTGCTTGCGGAGCAGAACACCAACATGGCGCTACGCTATGCCGACTTCGGGTATATTCTGGAAAACGGCCGGGTAGTGATGGAGGGGGGTGCCAGCGATCTGGCCGCCAACGAAGATGTCAAGGAGTTCTACCTGGGACTGTCATCGGTCGGGCGCAAGAGTTTTCGCGATGTGAAGCATTATCGTCGCCGCAAGCGCTGGCTATCGTGAGTGAGTTGAACCATGTGGCCCGAATGAAACCTCTTGGAACTCGAGTTGATCCCTGGCTCTAAAAATATTCCCGCCAATGACGACAAGTTGAACATTTCGTCAATGTCGCTGATGGGCGCTGCCATCGCGGCCTGGCTGCTTGTCGCTCCGGCGCGTGCTGACCATGCGGTGGGAGCAGCATCCGGCCTGCAAATCGGCGATTGCGTCATCTTTCGCGAGGGCGGGGCAGGCTGGCTGTTGAAGGCACCGACCTACTGGTTCAAGGGCCTGATTGTGGATCTATCCAGCGAAAGGCGGATAGCGAACCTTTGCCCACACATCGGCAAGCAGGCATCCGCCTATACGCAGGCTGACCAATTGCGCCTGGCGGCGGCGATGCCTTGCGTGGACAAGGAGTCCGAGGTTCAGGAAGTCCCCGTGCTGCGCCTGCGAGTTGCCGTTGAGGCATGGGAAACACCTTGGTCGCCGCAGCACGGCGGCATCGGATGGCTTTATCGCGGGCAGTTTCTCGGCCAGAAGCTGTACAAAGGGGGGGTACTGGACATCGATGCCAACTGGCTGGCGCCCTGCGAGACGAACACATGAGCGGCGGCCCGTTGAGCGGTGTGCGCGTTCTCGACCTGACGCGATTGCTGCCCGGTCCGGTTGCTACCCTGCATCTGGCAGATCTGGGCGCTGACGTGATCAAGATCGAAGATCATGGCGCCGGTGACTACGCACGTATCCTCGGCAACGGCCCGGACGGTGTCAGCGTCTTCTACCGTAGCGTCAATCGCAACAAGCGTGGTCTGTGCCTCGACCTCAAGCACCCGCAAGGGCGTGCGGTATTTCTGCGCCTGGCGCGAGCGGCCGACATTGTCGTCGAGAGCTTCCGGCCGGGTGTCAGCGACAAGCTTGGGATTGGCTACCAGGCATCGTTGGCGGTCAATCCGAGAATCGTATATTGTTCGATCACCGGTTACGGCCAGACCGGGCCGCTGGCAATGGACGCAGGCCATGATCTCAACTATATCGGGTTTGCCGGCGTTCTCGATCAGATCGGCGTGGACGGCGGCCAACCGGCGATTCCCAATCTCCAGATCGGTGATCTGCTGGGTGGGGCGATGACTGCGGTGATGGGCATCCTCGCCGCTTTGTTTGATGCGCAGCGTAGCGGGCAGGGACGCCTGGTCGATGTGGCAATGAGTGAAGCGGTACTGGCGCACAACCTCTTCCCGTTTTTCGCGCTTCAGACTGCAGGGGTGGTACCGCAGCGCGGCGCCGATCTGTTGACTGGTGGTGACGCCGGTTATGGGGTTTATGCTACCGCCGACGGGCGCTACATGGCGGTTGCACCGTTGGAAAAGAAATTCTGGGATCTTTTCTGTGATGCCCTGGAACATCCCGAATGGAAGCCGAGGCATGGGCTGCGCGGTGCGGCAGCAGCAGCACTGCGTCGTGAACTCGAAAAACTCTTTGCCAGTCGGAATCAGGCTGAATGGCAGGATTTCTTTACCGGTGTCGATTGCTGTGTCACGCCCGTACTCAGCGTTGCCGAGGCTCTCAAACATCCGCAGTTCGTTGCCCGGAACATGGCCGTACAGGCGGATGGTGTGACCCAGTTCGCGCCGCCGCTGAAACTCTCCGGCTGGGTCTTCGCCGTCGAACGAGCAGCACCGTCGCCAGGTGAGCATGGCGCAGAGGTGCTGCGTGAGTCAGGTTTCAGTGCGGACGAAATCCGTAGACTGCAGGAGGCGTCGATCATCTGAAGCAGGATCGCGCCAACAGCAGCCCTGGGGTTGCCGCTTGCACTACGCTTTCGGGGTGTCTTCGTGAGCCTGGCTGACTTGTACCGCAGTGGCGGCGGCCTTCTGCATCTGTTCCTGTATCTGCTGCAGCATGGTCAGTGGCCACAGTGCCGCCTGCCTGAGCGCTTCATTGCCGCTGCCGGCAACCTGGGTGCCGGTTTGGCTGGCATCGCCGCCGGTGGCGTTGGCGGTATAACTGCTAGCCATCTGGCCCATCGCCCGCACCGCATTGAGGGTGACGCATTGCATCTCGAGGCCCTGAATTGTCATCTGCAGCATCGACAGATTCATTTTCAACCAGCTCTCGACAGCCTTGAGATCCTTGATCTTTTGTTCAATCTCTTCAATGTTGAGGGTAGGGGTGACCAGGTTCGGCAGTGAAAATCCCATGCCGCCCCACATTTTTTTGGCGAAGTTCAGAGGATCCGTGACGGAATCGAGATTGGGCATGATGGTGCTCCGGTTGTGGTGGGGAGAGTTCATCTTAGCAAAGTTTTAAGGTTTGCGGCGGGTAGCGCCGCCGACCCCCACAGGCTAGGCTGGGTGGCACGTACCGATCGTTCAGATTTGGTAACAGTAAAGCCGTCGTGCGTCATCGATTTCAATGACGCGCGTGGCAACCACTCCCGGTACGGCAAAACTGTTGCTGACGAACAGGCTTCCCGGCGGCATCTCTCTTTGTACCTTTTCCCACAATGCCGCCATCGGAGCCGGCGACAGGAAGGCATACACCACGTTGTGCCCGGAGAGGCTGGTTTGCCAGAGGTCGCCCCAGCGCCAGTGGCAATTGGCCAGGCCGGCGCTACGCAAGCGACCAATGAGCCAGGTCGCTGGTGCGTTTTCGACGCCGCAGAAATGTGCTCCAGGTCGCTCCCGGGCGAGCGGAATCAGGATGCTGCCGATGCCTGCGCCGAGGTCGAGAAAACGCAGTTCGTGCACGTCGGCGGTGAGTTTGGCGATGGCTGCTACAGTTCGGCTGTTGGAGAAATAGAGCGGGACCTGGCCAGTCAGTGCGCCGCGATAAACGAGCAGCAGCAGAAAGAACAAGAGCAGGAACCAGCCGGGGTCGATCGCCAAACTGGAAACGCTCCAGGCCAGCGGCGCGAAGAATGCATGTATCAGCCGCCACCACCAGGGCTGGCGGCTGAGAGCGGCGAACAGCGCAGCGACACCGCCGATGGCGAAAGCCGTTTGTGGCCAGGGCAGCGCTTCGTTGCGGATGCCATAGTAAGGCCAGGCCAGCGAAAGAACGGTCAGCGCTGCAGCGAGTTGCAGTGCCAGTTGGCGAATCTGCGAAGCGGGCATCGCTGGCGCGGATATTTCAGGTTCAGGCGAGGGTGAAGGCAATGGCTTGCTCCTGGGGGAAGTGCGCACCAGGGGGTAAGAAGGGTACGCCTGTGCTTGATGTGAGCGTCGTACGGGTGACTCAAGAATCTTTCCTCACCCGCAAGTGGGAGGTGGTCGGAGGGATGAAATGGGGGAATCCACGGCGCTTGCTCCGCGTCCATCGAGCCATTCCGGCGCGCAAGCCGGAATACGCCCTACTTCCAGTCGCGCGAGCCGGCAGCTCCGACGCCGCCTTGGCCTATCATCATCGCGCTGAATCTGCTCGGGCACATGGGAGAGTTTCATGGCACTTGCCGAAGAAAGGCAAGTCAAGCCTAACGGCGAAAGTATATGTTCCCCTATCAACTGCGGTCAATTGTCGATCTGGCCCACGCGTCGGTCATCCCAGCCGATCAACACCGCATTTCCAGGCCGCCGCAGAAAAACTCGGCAAGGCGGCCCACGCTTCGCCTGGTTGCGCGACGTACCAAAGCGTGTGCCCGATCTTCGCCAGATCTCCCACAGAGTGAGGCTGCGCCATCCCTTCCCGATAACGAGCCTCTTCACTCTTGTCGATCAGCCGAACAGCCAGTGCACCGAGATCACGTTCCATCTCGCAGTTATCCAGACTCTCCGGGACAATGTTCAGCGGGAAAAGCAACCGATTGATTCCCCGTCCATTGCCTGAGAGGGCAAAGTCACCCTGCCCTCCACCGACAGGCCACTATACTGACCAAGGTCTTCTGAGCTACACTATTCGAACCATGGCGCTACTCGAGATCCGCAATGTCAGCCGCCGTTTCGGCGAACTCCAGGCCGTCGACGACGTTTCTCTGTCGATCGGAGCGGGCGAGTTCTTTACCTTGGTAGGTCCCTCGGGCTGTGGCAAGACCACCCTGCTGCGTCTGATCGCCGGATTCGATGCACCCGACGCCGGCCAGCTACTGCTCGACGGGCAAGAACTGGCTGGCATTCCACCCGAAAAAAGGCCGGTGCACACGGTTTTTCAGAGCTACGCACTGTTTCCGCACATGACCGTGGCGCAGAATGTCGCTTTCCCCTTGCAGATGGCCGGCAAGTCCGAGGACGAGATCAGTAGTCGTCTCAAGGAGGCACTGGAACTGGTGCACCTGGCCAACAAGGCTCGCCAGTTTCCCCGCGAATTGTCCGGCGGGCAAAGGCAGCGCGTTGCCCTGGCGCGGGCCTTGATCAACAAGCCGCGCCTGCTGTTGCTCGATGAACCGCTGGCGGCACTCGACGCCAAGCTGCGTGAACAGATCACCGGGGAACTGATCGCACTGCAGCGCGAGGTCGGCATCACCTTCGTCTTCGTCACCCATTCGCAGCAGGAGGCGCTGGCGGTGTCGCACCGCATCGCGGTCATGAACAATGGGCGTATCGAACAGGTCGGCGCCCCTGAGCAGATCTACAGCTATCCGCGCAATCGCTTTGTTGCCGATTTCATCGGCACCATCAACCTGCTGCCAGTCGAAGTGCGGGCAACGGATCACGATGGACTGCGCCTGTTCGCTGCTGGACTCGGGGAGATTGTCGGCACACCGATCGTCGGACCCAGCCCCGGCGAGCAGGGTGCCTTTGCCGTCCGCCCGGAACAACTGCGCATCGTCACTGCTGGGGACCTGACCGAGCTGGACAACCATTTCCATGGCCGCATTCGCGACCACCTTTACCTCGGCGACGTCACCGTTTACAAGATCGAGCTCGAAAACAGGGTCGTCCTCGATGCGATGCTCACCAACGCGGTGCCAGGACGCGCCAGGTTCCTCGAACGCGGCGCCCCGGTCGCAGTCGGCTGGCAGCGTGACGCAGGGGTCTACCTGCGTGACTGAAACAGGCAGCCGTCCGGTCGGTCGAGGAGAGTCGTTGACCAAATGGCTGGTCAGCCTGCCGCCAACCCTGTTTCTGGTGGTTTTCTTTCTCGTCCCGGCGCTGCTGATGGTCGGTGCCTCGTTCCAGCAGCCAGGTGACTTCGGAGGACTGGTGCCGGCCATGCAGGATGGCCAGTTCACCCTGTCCCTGGAAACCTACCGCTTCTTCCTCGGCGACTGGATCTATGCCGAAATCTTCGGCCGTTCCTTCCTGGTCGCCGCGGCCACCACTTTGATCTGCCTGTTGCTGGCCTATCCGCTGGCCTTGCTGATCGCCCGCAGCGGCCAGCGTCATCGCAATCTGCTGGTGCTGCTGGTGATCCTGCCCCTGGCCAGCAACTTCCTGATCCGCATCTACGCCTGGATCATTCTCCTCGGCCCGGTCGATCTGCTGTACACGCCTTTCGCGGTGATTGCCGGCATGGTCTATGTGCACCTGCCATTCATGGTCCTGCCACTGTACAACAACCTGGAGCAGCACGACCCGGCGCTGCTCGAAGCGGCCCAGGATCTCGGGGCCGGCACCTGGACGCGCTTCTGGCGAATCACCCTGCCGCTCTCGCTACCCGGTATCTGGGCGGGCTCGGCGCTGGTCTTCATTCCGGTTCTCGGCATGTTCGCCATTCCCGAGTTGCTCGGCGGCACACGCGATCTGCTGATCGGCAACCTGATCAAGGAACAGTTTCTCGACAACCGCGACTGGCCGCTTGGTTCGACCTTGTCGCTGCTGCTGACCGTCGCCGTGCTGGCGCTGGCGGGATTGTCAGCGAGGGCCGGGCGGCTGCGCCGGGGGCGTGCCTGATGGCACGTGCTCGCCAGTCGCTCTGGCTGTGGGCCGCGGCACTGGCCGTCTACGCCTTTCTTTATCTGCCGCTGGCGGTAGTGGTGATCTTCTCTTTCAACGATTCGTTGCTCAACGCCGAGTGGGTCGGTTTTACCACCCGCTGGTATGGCACGCTCCTCGACGACACCGAGATGCTGAATGCCGCCGCCAATTCGCTGTTCATTGCCATCGCTGCGGCCAGCGTGGCCACCGTGCTTGGTACCATGGCCGGCATGGCCATGCAGCGCTGGCGAGCGGGTTTTCTGCGCTTCCTGCCTGTTCTGGTGCTGACGCCGGTGGCGATGCCCGAGCTTCTGCTCGGGGTCTCTCTCCTGCTGTTCTTCCGGCAGGTGCTCGACCTGACGCTCGGGCTGATCTCGATCCTGATCGCGCACATCACTTTCTCGATCGGCTTCGTCGCGATCATCGTCCGCGTTCGTCTGGCCGGGATGGACGAGAGCATTTTCGAAGCCGCGCGGGATCTCGGCGCCAGCCCGTGGCAGACTTTCCGGCGCGTGACTCTGCCCCTGCTCCTGCCGGGCATTCTGGCCGGTTTTCTGATGAGCTTCACGCTCTCGGTCGACGACTTCGTGATCACCGTCTTTGTCGCCGGTGTTGGCGTCACGACGCTGCCGCTGCAAATCTACTCGATGATCAAGGTGGCCGTGAGTCCCGAAGTGAACGCCGTGTCTACGCTGCTGATGGCGCTGACGCTGACCTTGATCGCGCTGGCCTCGAAACTTGCACCTGACACATTGCAGGGCAGGGCATGAAAGCGCTGCGCGCCAGCGTCGTTGCCGTGCTGCTCGCAGTCCTCGCGATGCTGGCGCATGCTGAAGACGTTCTCTATCTCTACATCTGGAATACCTACCTCTCGGAAGACACCGTGCAACGGTTCGAGGTGCAATGTCGCTGCCGGCTGAAACAGGACTTCTACTCCGACAACGAGGAAATGCTGGCCAAGCTCGAAGCCGGCGCAATCGGCTACGATCTCATCGTTCCGACCGGCAACGCCGTCGAGACGCTGCTCCGCAAGAACGCGTTGCGCCCGCTCGACAAGAGCAAACTGCCGAATCTGAAGAACGTCAAGGCCGAGTTTCATGATCCATGGTATGATCCCGGCATGCGTTATGCAGTGCCTTACGCAACCACGGTGACACTGCTCGGTTACAACGCCACCCGGCTGGCCGAACTCGGCCTGCCGACCGACAGCTGGGCGTTGATCTTCGAACCGCGTCACCTCGAAAAACTGAAAGGCAAGGTGACGGTCCTCAACAGCCAGCGCGAACTGATGGCCGCGGCGATGAAATACCTCGGCTACTCGGTTCAGGAGAATGACCCGGCACGCTGGGATGAGGCCAAGCGCCTGATCCTGCGCGCCAAGCCGTACTGGGCGACCTTTTCCAACAGCACCTACATCAAGGACCTGGCAATCGGCAACATCTGGGTCGCACACGGTTACTCAAGCGACATGTTCCGCGCCCAGCAGGACGCGCAGGAGGCCAAGCGCCCATTTACCATTGGTTTTCGAACGCCAAAGGAAGGCGCGGTGTTGGCGGTCGACAGCTTTGTACTGCACAAATCCGGTCGCCGCCCCGACCTTGCGCACCAGTTCATCCAGTTCATGCTCGAAGGCGCCAACGCTGCCGACGTCTCCAGCCTGATCGGTGCCGGCAACCCGAACGCGGCGGCGATGCCGTACATTCCTCCCGAGATCGCCGGCAATCCGGGGATTTTCCCGCCGCCGGACGATTTGCGGCGCCTCGAAATGCTGCGCGATTTCGATCCGAAAACGCGCCGCTTGCTGTCGCGGATGTGGACCGAGATCAAGGTCCGCTGAATCCGGTTACGACTCGGCAACCATCACCACGCCGCCACGTCTGCGGTCAGCGGCACCAGACAAACGACCGTCGGCACTGGCAACGCCATTGACCCCGCCAAAGAACATGCTCGTCGCCTCGAAGCAGGTCGCGGCCGGCCAGGCCTGCTGCAGGGCATCAGCCACCCCCTCGTCGAGGCCGACGTTCTCGAACCACAGTTTGCTGCCTTCGACATGCAGGCGGGCGGCGTTCAACGCTTCGTCAAGCGGGCGCCGATAGAGCAGAAGATTGAGCAGTGCCTGCAGGATGGCACTGCGAATCCGGTTTGACCCACCACTGCCGAGGGCAAAACATGGCCGGTCGCCGGCGATGACGATGGTGGGTGACATCATGGTGCTCATCCAGCTTCCCGGTGCCAGTCGATGGAAACCGGCCGGGTTGATGTCGTCTTCGCCGAGGAAGTTGTTGACGTGGATTCCCAGCTCCGGCAACACATGCCCGCAACCCTCGCCGTTGCTGGTGGTCATTGCCGCGGCCATGCCCTCGGCATCAATTACCGAGATATGCGTGGTCGCACCGAGCAGGTTCTCGTGAGTGCGTGAGCGTGCCCGCTCGACCCAGGCCGGGAGGCCATCGCCGGCAACCAGTGCGCGGATCGACGCCGGGTCGGCATATAGTCGGTGATCGTAACCCGCAAGGCGAATCTGCGATACGGTTGCCAGTATCGCCGCCACCACGAGTTGATGCTCGCGCGAGAGAAATGACTCCTGGCCAATACCCAGGCTCTCGGCGATGCGCAGCCCGGCGCCGATCAGGCCGCCGCCGGCGGCTGGTGGCGGGTTGGTCAACACGCGGTAAGGACCGAAGGGAACGTGCAGCGGTTCACGCACTACCGGCGCGTAGGCGGCAACATCCTGCGTGGTCAGCAGTCCGCCTTGAGCAGGGCCGAAGTGATTGACCAACGACGCCTGGTACTGGGCGACCAGGCAGTTCGGATTACCTTCGCCAAGCGCCTGCAGAAAATCGCCGAGGTCGGGGTTGGCCAGGCGATCCCCGGCTTGCGGCAGGCGTCCGCCAGCCAGGAGCAGACCTGCTGCCGCTGGCGTCGATTTGGCGATCGGCTCGATCAGGCCGATGATCATCGCGATCTGCGGACTGACCGTGAATCCGTTGCGCGCCCAGGCGGCTGCCGTCGCTACGACGTCACGCAAGGGAAGGCGACCGGCGCGCCGGTGCAATTCGAGCAGGCCGACCAGTTCACCGGGAACTGCTGCGGCCGCCTTGCCGATGTGAAAGACCTGCTTGGTCTGGCCGAAATCGACGGTCACCGGTGCAAAGTCCAGCGTCGGCAAAACGCCGAGGCCAAGGCCCGGAACGGCAGCAAAAAAATCGAGCACCTGGTAGCCATCGGCCGCGTCGCCCCAGACACAGACCCCGCCGCCGCCAAGCGAAGTCAGCGGCAACTCGGTCACGGTGGCGGCAAACTTGGCGGCGACGATCGCGTCAACTGCGTTGCCGCCGCGCCGCAAGATGCGCGCACCGGCCAGCGCCGTATGCGGTTCGGATGCGGCGATCACTCCACGAATGCTCATGGCCAGAGGATGCGGGATCTCATTCAGCGTACAGGGTGTCGACGGCCTCTATCGGTCATCGCTGTTGTGGGCACAGCCTCGATCATGAAAGATTCGTCCTCACCGCGAATGACCAGCGTTCAGCACACGATTGTCATGCGCCGGGCCCTGCCGATGCCTGCGCGAACCTCGGGTGGGTTGTGGCCACCCAGGGAGGTTCATCACCAGGCGCGGAACACCGCTTCAGCCGCAGCAATGGTCGTGGCGACATCGGCCTCGCTGTGCGCTGCCGAAACGAAGCCGGCTTCGAAGGCCGAGGGAGCGAAATAGTGACCGGCGTCGAGCATCGCGTGGAAGAAGCGATTGAAGGCCTGCGTGTCGCACTCCATCACTTCGGCGTAGCTCTGTGGACACTCGGAACGGAAATACAGCCCGAACATGCCGCCAATCGCCTTCGCCGAAAACGGTACCCCATGCTTGCCAGCCGCGGTAGACAGCCCATCGGTGAGTTGTCGGGTGCGCTGCGTCAAGGATTCGTAGAAGCCTTCGGCCTGTAGCAGTCTCAGCGTCGCCAGCCCGGCAGCAACCGCCACCGGATTGCCCGACAGGGTGCCCGCCTGGTACACTGGGCCCAGCGGCGCGATTTGGTTCATGATCTCGCGCTTGCCGCCGAAAGCGCCCACTGGCATGCCGCCACCGATCACCTTGCCAAGAGTCGTCAGATCAGGAATGACGCCGTACAGGCCCTGTGCACCCTGGGCACCGACGCGGAAGCCGCTCATCACCTCGTCAAAAATCAGTACCGCGGCGTGGCGGCTGCACAGCTCGCGCAGGTTCTGGAGGAAAGCAGGCTGCGGCGCGATCAGGTTCATGTTGCCGGCAACAGCCTCGACGATCACTGCGGCAATTCGCGGCCCGTGTTCAGCAAAGGCCGCTGCCAGCCCGATGCTATCGTTGTAGTCGAGAACCAGCGTGTGCCTGACAAAGTCAGCCGGTACGCCGCTGGAACTCGGGTTGCCGAAAGTGAGCATCCCCGAACCGGCCTTCACCAGCAGGCTGTCCGAATGGCCATGGTAGCAGCCTTCGAACTTGATCAGCAGATCACGCCCGGTAAAGCCGCGCGCCAGCCGGATCGCACTCATGGTCGCTTCCGTCCCGGAACTGACCAGACGAACCATTTCCAGCGAAGGCAGCAGCTCGCACAGCAGTTCGGCGATCTCGACCTCGCCTGCGGTTGGTGCCCCGAAGGAAAGACCGCTGAGCGCCGCCTGCTGAACGGCGGCGACCACCTCGGGGTGCGCGTGCCCGAGGATCAACGGCCCCCAGGATCCGACGTAATCGATGTAGCTCAGGCCATCGACATCGCGCACGCGTGCGCCGGCACCCGCGGCAAAAAACCGCGGCGTACCGCCGACCGAGCGAAAGGCCCGTACCGGAGAGTTGACGCCACCAGGGATGCGCTGCTGCGCGCGCTCAAACAGTTGTTCGCTGCGAGAACTCACGATGCTCTTCCTCGAAAAGTTGTTGATAGGCCGCCGCGCGCGCCGTCACGTCAGGCGCTTCAAACAAGTCACTAATCACTGCCAGCAGGTCGGCGCCGGCGGCAAGCAAGGGTCTGGCCCGGTTCACCGTAATGCCACCGATGGCACAGGCTGGCACCCTGAGTTCGCTGCGGCAACGGGAGAACAGCGACCACGGCGCAGGCTCGGCCTGCGGCTTGGTCGCAGAAGGATAGACTGCTCCGAAAGCGACATAATCGGCACCCGCCAACATTGCGGCACGCGCGCGATCAAAATCGGCATAACACGAGGCACCGAGCAAAGCGCCGGCGCCAAGTGCCTGCCGAGCCGCCTGAAGATCACCGTCGGCGGCCCCGAGATGCACGCCGTCGGCATTGACTGCCAGTGCCAGGGCGAGATCGTCATTGATCAGCAAGCGCGCGCCAAACTCTTTGCAGAGGCTCAGCAGCGCGCGCGCAGTGTCGGCCCGCCGGGCAGCGTTTTGGCTCTTGTCCCGATACTGAACCAACCCCGCCCCTCCCTCCAGGGCAGCCCCGACCCGGGCCAGCAAGATGCTCGGCGCGAGGCCTTCAGGCGTGACCGCATAAAGACCGCGCAGGGTCCTGCCGACCGCTTCAGGCATCGGGAGTCCCGTTATGGCCTCGAATCTGGAAGAAGCGATCCGGGATGAATTGACCCATTCCAGGTCGAAAGCCGGCGGCCAGCGATTGCCAGGTATATTTCTGAGCTGCCCCCACTGCTTGTTCGACTGACCAGCCCCTCGCCAGATAGGCGGCAATCGCCGAGGCGAGCGTACAACCCGAACCGTGGTAGCTGCCGGGAAGGCGGTCCCAGATGTCGCTGCGGACTAGGCCAAGCCTGCGGCCATACAGGCTGTTGACCACGCGTACCGTGTTTTCATGGGTACCGGTCAATAGCACGTACTCGCAACCCAGGTCGAGCAGGCTCTGCGCGCATTCGACCAGGGTCCGTTGTTCATTGTCTTCCTCGTCATCCATGTTGCCGTCCAGCAGGCGGCGCGCTTCAAGAGAATTGGGCGTCAGGATCGTCGTCAGCGGCATCAGCAACTCGCACAGGCCAGCAATCATTTCCTCGTCGACCAGTTCATCGCCACGCCCGGAAGCAAGCACGGGGTCGAGGATCAGTGGGATGCCGGGGTAGTCGACGAGGATTTCGGCGATCACCGCGATATTCTCGATGCTCCCCAACAGGCCCATCTTGAAAGCGGCGACCGGCATGTCTTCGAGTAGCGTCCGCGCCTGATCCTCAACGCAATCGGCATCGACCGCCAGGATGCTGTTGACGCCGACGGTATCCTGTACAGTCAGCGCTGTCACCACTGACAGCGAATGACAGCCAATCGACGACAGAGTCATCAGGTCGGCCTGCATCCCCGCGCCTCCACAGGGATCACTGGCGGCAAAGGTAAGAACGATGGGTGGCGGCAGTGGTAGGGCGCTTGGGTTCATGACAGCAAACGGGCGTCGGCAAAGTGCTTTTGTCGACAAAATCTTGGCGGAATAGGAAAGGTTTGGCTAGAATCCATGAATTTTCTACTCGATTCTATCCGAAAACTGACCAAGACCATGAACACAGCAAGCGATGAGCCCTATTACACTTGGATGTGCCTGACCTGCGGCTTCATCTATGAAGAGGCCAAAGGCCTGCCGGACGAAGGCATCGCACCAGGAACCCGCTGGACGGATGTACCCATCAACTGGACTTGTCCGGAATGTGGAGCGCGCAAGGAAGACTTTGAAATGGTCGAAATTTGAAGACAATGCGTTATAGTAACTACTGGCGCGAAAGCACGCTGGAACCGGAACTTCCTTAAAACAACGATCCGGGATACTCTGGAGGAGAGAATTGGCTGAAGCAGCAAACCTGCGCGGTGTCAAGGTCATGGTCATCGATGACAGCAATACGATCCGGCGCAGCGCGGAAATATTTCTTGTGCAGGCCGGCTGTCAAGTGCTGCTCGCGGAAGATGGTTTCGACGCGCTTGCCAAGGTCGCTGATCACCAGCCCGCCGTGATCTTCTGCGATATCGTGATGCCGCGTCTGGACGGCTACCAGACCTGTGCCTTGATCAAAAAGAACCAGCGCTTCCGCACTACGCCAGTGATCATGCTGTCGTCGAAGGACGGTCTCTTTGACCGCGCACGTGGCCGCATGGTCGGGTCGGACCACTATCTGACCAAGCCATTCACCAAAGACAGTCTGCTGCAAACGGTCGCGGCCTTTGCTCCGGCAGCAACCTGAATGAAACCAACCTTGTTGAGGGGCAACCACGGAAGCTAAGAAGCCATGACCATCAAGAAAATCCTCGTTGTAGACGATTCACCAACCGAACGTCATGTGTTGAAAGCACTGCTGACCAGCCATGGTTATGAAGTCATTACCGCGGAGAGCGGTGAAGAAGGCATTGCCAAAACGAAAAGTGAATTGCCGGACCTTGTCTTGATGGACGTGGTGATGCCCGGCCTCAACGGCTATCAGGCCACCCGAACCCTGACCCGTGACCCGGCGACCCGGAACATTCCGGTCATCGTGTGCACGACCAAAGGCCAGGAGACGGACAAGATCTGGGGCTTGCGCCAGGGAGCCCAAGATTATCTGGTCAAACCGATCAACGGCCCAGAGTTGCTGGCCAAGATTGCAGCGCTCTAGAAGATCGCCAGGGCATGGCCAAGAAGATCAGCCTACATGAATTTCAGACCTACCTCGCAGCCCGCCTGACCGGCACCGGCAATCAGAGTTCGGCTGGCTTGCTGGGCATTCAGGTTGGTCCAGACCACTGGCTGCTCGACCTGACGGATTCCGGCGAAATCATCCCGCTGCCCCCTTTGACCAAGGTTCCTCTGACCAAACCCTGGTTCGCGGGCATCGCCAACATTCGCGGCAATCTGTACTCGGTCGTCGATTTTTCCGCCTTCCTCGGCAAGGAAGCGACGCCCCAGAATACCAGCTCGCGACTTCTCTTGATTGGAACCCGCCATGGCAGCAACGCAGCCTTGCTGGTCACGCGCATGATCGGCCTGCGCAATATCGAGGCCCTGACTCCTGAAACCGTCGCACCAGGCGTGCCGGACTGGTCCCGTGAAGCTTATTCGGACAACGAAGGACGTCGCTGGAACAAACTCAGGGTGCGCGAACTCCTGGCTGACGAGACGTTCATGGACATTGGCGCCTGAACTGCCTGCGCGCCATGAAATCTTCTTCTGCAACAAGCAGTATTTACGCTGTCGAAAAAGTGTAACCGGAGACGCAAGATGACGTTCAAACCCAAGCTACCGGCTTTCCTGTCCCGGATGACTGCTGCGGCAAACGAGACCTTCGTGGCTCGTACCGTGATCGATCCCAGCGAACCGGTGAGCAAAGGGACGACGACCCCGTTTTTGCTGCCGCTGCTGAACCGCTTTCCGGTGGTCAAGCAACTTCAGATTCTTGGCGGTTGCCTGGTGCTGGTCATGCTGGTGATTGCCGTCCTGGCCTATCGCGACGACCGTCAGTCGGCCTATAACACGGCCTACATCGCGACTGCCGGTGAGATGCGCATGCTTTCTCAGCGCCTGGCCAAGGCGTCGAGCCTGGCGCTGCTGGGTGACACGGTCGCCTTCAAGCAACTCCTCGAGTCGCGTGACAGCTTCGCCGGTTACCTTGAGCGATTGATCACGGGCGGAGAACTGGCCGCCACGCGCGTACCCCCTTCTCCGGGGAGTGTACAGGGTCAGTTGCAAACACTGTCCCAGATCTGGGAAAAAACCGACAAGAACGCTTCGCGCCTGCTCGAAATGGAGAAAAACCTGATCTCGTTGGGCAAGGACATCGCCACGATCAACGACAAGAATCCACAGTTGCTCGAACTTTCGGAACAGATCGCCGCCCTCAAGCTGCAGGGCAGCGCTAGCGTCCGTGAGATCGCGGCGGCCAACCTGTTGGTGATGCTGACCCAGAGAATCGCGAAAAACGCCAGTGCGTTGCTGCTGGGCGATGCCATAGACCCGGAAATTGCCTTCCTGCTGGGCAAGGACACGAACACCTTTCGCGACACCATACAAGCGCTGACCAAGGGGAGTGAAACCTTGCGCATCGCCGCAACAACGGATGCGGATACCCGACAGAAGCTCAACGCCCTCGATAGCAGCTTTGCCGAGTATCGCAAGGCCGTTGGTGGCATCCTAGGCAACATGCAGAAACTGATCATTGCCAAACAGGCCGGTTCGCAAATCTTCCGCGACAGCGAAGAGTTGCTTGACGGCACCTACCAGCTGGCACAGGCCTATCATGGCAGCTTCATGCAACGTACCGCTTATGGTATGGCGCTGCTGATTCTGATCCTGCTCGCCATCTCGCTGGTGTTTCTGCTGGGCAAAACCTACCTCGCGGAGAGCCAGCGTCAAACCGAACAAGCCGAACAACGCCGTCAGGAAACCGAGTTGCTCAACCGTCAGAATCAGGATGCCATCCTGCGTCTGATGAATGAACTCGGCGATCTCGCCGATGGCGACCTGACGGTGACCGCAACGGTATCCGAGGACATCACCGGCGCCATCGCCGATTCGATCAACTATACGATCGAGGAACTTCGGGTACTCGTCGGCCGCATCAATGATGCGGCCGGACGGGTGACACAGGCGACTGAAATGGCCCAACAGACCTCCACCGAATTGCTCGCTGCTGCCGAGCGCCAGGCCGCCGAGATCAAGGCGGCCGGCCAATCGGTACTGACCGTGGCCAGTTCGATGACCAGTGTCTCCGGCGATGCAAAGCAATCGGCAACGGTGGCGCGCCAGTCACTGGAGGCTGCCGGCAAAGGTGCGCAGGCGGTGGAAGACTCGATCAAGGGCATGAACAAAATCCGCGAGCAGATCCAGGAGACCTCGAAACGAATCAAGCGTCTCGGTGAGTCGTCACAGGAAATCGGCGAGATCGTCGAACTCATTTCGGACATCACCGAACAGACTAACGTACTGGCACTCAATGCTGCCATTCAGGCTGCTTCTGCCGGGGAAGCCGGACGCGGCTTCACGGTCGTGGCCGAGGAAGTGCAACGTCTTGCCGAGCGTTCGGGCGAAGCGACCAAACAGATCGGAGCAATCGTCAGAACCATCCAGACCGACACCCAGGATACGGTCTCGGCGATGGAGGAATCCACCCGTGGCGTCGTCGAAGGGGCCAGGCTTTCCGATGCGGCTGGTCAGGCGCTGGCCGAGATTGGTGAGGTTTCAAGGACGCTGACGGCGCTGATTGAAAATATCTCGGGAGCAACCCGCCAAGCGGCTGACTCGGCAACCAAGGTGGCCCGGAAAATGCAGGAAATATTGCTGGTCACCGGGCAGACCACCGCTGGAACGGAAAAAACGGCCACGGCAATCGGCGAACTGGCTGGTCTGGCGATCGAGCTCAAAGGGTCGGTCGCCGGATTCAAGGTGTCCTGAAATCTAGATGAACGCCCCAACGGACTTCGATATCGGCCCGCTGACCTGGGTCAAGAGCGAGATCGACCTCGCCCTCGAGCGAGGCGACGCGGCGTTGCAACAGTTTACCGCGAGCGCTGTCGATGGGCATGGCGGCGACCTCACACAAATCAGATTCTGTCGCACCCATTTGCACCAAGTGCATGGCGCCCTGACGATCATCAGTCTGGATGGTGTGACCCAGTTTGCCGAAGCACTGGAGTTGTTGCTGGAAGCCTTCGAACTGCAGGAGCGCCCCGCCACCCCAACGGCTGTCAAACTTGTACAGGGCGCACTGGCGGCGCTTCGTCATTACCTCGATGATCTGATCAGCGGCCAACCGAACCAACCACTCCGGCTATTGCCGCTGTACCGTGAAGTGCAGTCGGCACGCGGAATCGAACGTGTCTTCCCAACGGATCTGTTCTTCCCCGACCTCAGCGTCCAGCCCCCCCCCTTGACCGGCCCGGCGCCAAAGCACCGCCGCGGTGAATTTGAGCATCGCCTCCATCAGCAGCGCGCACACTTTCAGCATGGCCTGCTGTCGTGGTTGCGCGCCCCCCTGGACGTCCAGGGCATAGACGAAATGCTCAACGCCGTCAAACGGATTGCCGCCCTCCAGAAGACCCCGTCGGCACGCTCGTTCTGGTGGGTCGCCACGGCTTTCCTGACCGCCCTGGGCGAACATACCTTGCCGGCGGATGCTGATGCCCGGCAACTCTGCAGCCGCATCGATCTGCAGACTCGCCGACTCCTCGAAGGTTCGAGCAATGTCGCCGAACGCCTGATGCGCGATGCGCTGTATCTGGTCGGCAAGGCCAACAGCGACAACCCTCTGGTACGCCGGGTCCAGGATGCTTACCAGTTGGCAGCATTGATGCCCGGCGTTGCCAGCACGGCTCCGGTCGCCGTGGAATCCGTCCGCCGCCGTTTGCGTGAAGCGATCGCAGCTACCGAAGAGGCCTGGAGCCGGTTCTGCGCCGGAACCATGCAGGTTCTGCCTCTGTTCAGGACCCATACCAGTACGCTGTCGATCCTGGTCGAAGAACTGGGTCACGCCGACTACCGTCGTCTGGTGCAAGCCATTGCCGAGGTTGCCGGCCTGCTGACGCAAACCCCGTCTCGCCATACCGAAGCCCTGGCCATGGAAACCGCGACGGCCATCCTGCTCGCCCAGAACGCGCAGGAAAACATCCAGTACCTGGACAGCAGTTTTACGCACCAGGTGAATGTGATGGTTGACCGGATCCGGGGCTGTATTGCCGGCACGCCACCACGCCCGGAGTCGGAGTTGCCGTCGCTCGACGAAATGTCGCGCCTGGCACAGGAAAAATTGGTCGTTGGCCAGGTCGCCCGGGAGATTACCAGCAACCTGGCACAAATCGAACAAGTCCTCGATGGCTTTTTCCGCGATGCCGAGAAACGTGCCGATCTGAACGGACTGGAAACCCCGCTGCGACAGGTCATCGGTGCGCTGACCATGATGCGCCACGATGGTGCCGTAGCCGTTCTGAAGCGGTGTGCGAAAGACATCTCGACCTTCTCTGAAACGGACTATGTTCCGCAAGAGAGCGACTTCGAACACGTCGCCGAGCAACTCTCGCTGGTCGGTTTCTTTGTTGATGCCATGCAGCACAGCACGACCGATTTTGCGACATTCGTGAGCAAGATGCAGGCGGCCGCAGCCCGCAAACAGGACGACACGGCGGCAAGCGTCGAGCAGGAAGTGGAGCAGCAAAAGCGCGACACGCACGCCTTGCTGGTGGCCCTCAAGGAGCAGCCCGGCGATGCCGGGCTGCGCCAGGAGGTCCGGCAAAATCTGACGGCTCTGCACAAGGATGCCGATCTGGTTGCCGACAAGCAACTCGGACAGCAAACCAAACATGTGCTGTCGGCGCTGGCTGGGGGTGGCGATGCCGCGCAGCAGATTGACGAGGCCATGGCGACGCTCAAGCCGCAGACGCCGGAAGCGCCCCCGCCTTCAGCAGAAACCATCCAGCTTGCACAGGCCACCGCTGAAGAAGTCGACGCCGAGCTAGTCGAGATCTTTCTTGATGAAGCCGACGAGGTCCTGGCCAGTATTCATGAACACTTGCGTCTGCTGCACGAGCAACCGCACAACATTGAACTGCTGGTGGCCATCCGTCGTTCCGCGCACACCCTCAAGGGCAGCGGCCGGATGGTTGGACTCAAGGATTTCGGAGAAGCGGCATGGTCGATTGAACAGGTTCTCAACCTCTGGTTAAGGCAGGAACAGGAGGTTACGCCGACTCTTTTCGACCTGCTCGGACAGGCTTACAGCGTTTTTCTCGCTTGGGTAGAACATCTCAAAACCAGGCGCGGCCATGCCCCTGACGTGACGGGGATGGTCGCTTTGGCCAATTCCCTGCGCGACGGCAGTGAAACCGGCCTCCTGTCGCCACTGCCAGGCGAGGCCGGAGCTCTGCCGGGCGAACCCCCGGCGATGACGGCCACAGCTGCCATTCCTGCCATTCCAGAGGAAGCAAGCTCGGGAACATTGACGCAGGTCACCGCCGTTGCCCAGCTTTCGATCACCCCGGAACTGGCCGAGATCTTCAACGAAGAAGCCGGCGTTCACCTGGCCACCTTGCAGCGCGAGTTCGCGATTCTGGAGAAAGACCAATTCGCCCCGACAACGCACGAAATGTACCGAGCGGCGCACACCCTTGCCGGCATCGCCGGAACCATCGGGATCACGGCAGCCAAGGATCTGGCGCACGCACTCGAACTGGCGCTCTTGCGCCGCAAACACGCCGAACATCCCGACAGCCTCGAAGCGTTTACCTGCGTCCAGCAGGCGATCGCCGCACTCGCCTTGATGCTCGCGGATGTGGTTCGCCAACATCAGCCTGAAGCGACCCCCGCCCTGGTCGATACACTCGACACGCTCTATCCGGAGCCGGCTGTCGAAAAACCGGTGGCACCGGGCACGACTGACAAGCCGGAATTGGTGGTCTCCCGGCAGGGTGCAACGGATGCCGCAGCAGCCGTGCCTGCCGACCGCCCCGCGGCCACTGCGGTCGAAGCGCCGCCATTGCATGACGAGCTTGACGAGCAACTGTTGCCACTGTTTCTTGAAGAGGCGCTCGATCTCAACCAGAACATTGCCACGCAGTTACACGCCTGGCGCAGCAATCCCTCGGATGGCGAAGCCGTGCGCCGGCTGGCGCGTCTTTTCCATACGCTCAAAGGTAGTGCGCGCATGGCCGGCGCGATGAACCTTGGCGAACTCACGCACGCCATTGAAACGCGCATACAGGAAGCACGGGAGACAAGCAGTGCGCCGCCGCACCTGATCGACGACATCGACAGTGCCTTCGACGTGATTGTGCAGATTGTCGAGCGATTGCAGCACGGCGAGTCTGCAGACGCACCGGTCGAGATATCCGACGCGGCAGCGTCAGAACTGGCCGCCGAGCACGCCGCCGAAGGAACCGCCTTGGCCGCCGAACAGGGCACGACTGCCAGCCCGCAGGAAGTCGAGAGCGAAGTTGCGGCACAACGTGCCACCCTGCGGGTGCGTGCTGACTTGATCGACCGGCTGGTCAACGAAGCCGGAGAATTGTCGATCGCCCGCTCGCGGATTGAAGGCGAAATGCGAGCCATCAAGGGATCGCTGCTCGACCTGACCGAGAATGTCATCCGTCTGCGTCGGCAGTTGCGCGATATCGAGATCCAGGCCGAACTGCAGATGCAGTCACGTGCTGGTCAGAGTGCTGAACTGCATGCCGATTTCGACCCCCTGGAATTCGATCGCTTCACGCGCTTCCAGGAGCTGACGCGAATGATGGCCGAATCAGTCAATGACGTCGCCACGGTACAGCAGAACCTGCTCAAGAATCTTGACGACGCCAACGCAGCCATCGTCGCGCAGGCGCGTCTGAACCGCGAAGTGCAGCAAGAATTGATGTCGGTACGCATGGTGCCATTCGTCAGCATTGCCGATCGTCTCTACCGGATCGTCCGACAGGCCGGAAAGGAGATCGGCAAGCGGGCGAACCTTGAAATCCAGGGCGCCCAACTCGAACTCGACCGGACGGTTCTCGAAAAGATGGTTGCGCCGCTTGAACACATGTTGCGCAACGCCATCGTGCATGGCCTTGAAGACGCGCCCACGCGGCTGGCCAAGGGCAAGCCCGAGATCGGCGAGATCTCGTTGAAGCTGGCACAGGAAGGCAACGAGATCATTCTCTCTTTCGCCGATGACGGCGCCGGCCTCGATCTCGACCGACTGCGCACGCGCGGCCTGCATGCCGGCCTGTTGACCGAAGACGAAGCCCGTGATCCAACGCGCGTGGTGGATCTGATTTTTGCGCCGGGAATATCGACGGCCAGCGAGGTGTCACGTCTCTCCGGGCGTGGCATCGGAATGGACGTCCTGAAAAGCGAAGTGAACAGCCTGGGCGGCCGCATTGAAGTGCTCTCCAGTCCAGGCCAGGGGACGACGTTCCGCCTTTACCTGCCACTCACCCTGGCAGTCACCAAGGCCTTGCTGGTACGCTCCAGCAACCGGCAGTACGCGATCCCGTCGGCGATGATCGAGCAGGTGCTCGATCTCAAGGAGCAGATGCTGGCCCGGATTCGTGAAGCCAGGGAAGCCGTCTGGACCGGGAATCATTATTCGTTCAGCTACCTGCCTCACCTTCTCGGCGAGACCCGCGCGCTACCGGAAAAGCATTCCCAGTACTGGGTTCTGCTGCTACGCAGCGGCAGCAAGCGAATCGCGATGCAGGTTGACGAGCTGCTGGGCAATCAGGAAATCGTCGTCAAGAACATCGGACCCCAGCTGGCGCGGGTGATCGGCGTCGATGGCGCAACGGTTCTCGGTAATGGTCAGGTGGTGCTGATCCTGAACCCGATTGCCCTGGCCAGCCGCGATCGCACGGCGAGCGCGGTCTCGCCGGTGCCAACGGTGCGACAACCGGTCGCCACGGACAGCGTCACCGCCACCTTGCCGACGATCATGATCGTGGACGACTCGCTGACCGTGCGCAAGATCACCAGTCGCCTGCTGGCACGTGAAGGCTACCAGGTGATGACCGCCAAGGACGGCGTCGATGCGCTTGAACAACTGGTCGCTCTGGTCCCGGACGTACTGCTGGTCGATATTGAAATGCCGCGCATGGACGGCTTCGAGTTTACCCGCAACGTGCGTGCCGACAAACGCCTGAGCACGGTTCCGATCATCATGATTACCTCGCGAACCGCAGACAAGCATCGCCAATACGCCATCGAGCTGGGGGTCAATCACTACCTCGGCAAGCCCTATCAGGAAGAGGAGTTGCTGCGCCTGGTGGCCGGCCATGTCAGGGAGCAGCGCCAGGCTTGACCACGGCGTAGCGTTGCAGGGTCCGCAGCCGCGCTTGCGCGTGCTCGACCAGCGGCGCCGGGAAATCGCGTCCAATACGCACGCCACAGGCCTCCTGCTCGGGCAGACTCATCCGCCATGGCGCATGCAGGAACTGGTCGGGGATAGCGGCCAGCTCGGGCAGGTAGCGGCGAATGAAGCTGCCGGCAGGGTCAAAGCGTTGCGATTGCGTCACCGGGTTGAAGATGCGGAAATAGGGTTGTGCATCGCAGCCGCTGGACGCCACCCATTGCCAACCCCCGTTGTTGGCCGACAGATCGAAATCGTTGAGCTGGCGCGCAAAATAGGCCTCACCGCGCCGCCAGTCGATGCCCAGATCCTTGATCAGAAACGAAGCGGTCAGCATGCGCAGGCGGTTATGTATGTAGCCTGTGCCGTTGAGCTGCCGCATCGCCGCATCGACCAGCGGAAAACCGGTGCGTCCCATACACCAGGCGGCAAAGGCCGCGTCCGCCGATGGCCCCTGTTCCCAGCGAATCGCGTCGTACGCCGGCTTGAACGCGTGCTCGCAGACCTGCGGAAAACGGTCCAGAATCATGAAATAGAAGTCGCGCCAGATGAGTTCGGAAAGCCAGGTCGCAGCCCCTTCGGCACCGTCGCCCAAGGCGCCGGCAGTGATCGCCCGAGCCACCAGATCGCGAATCGAGACGGTCCCGAAGCGTAGATGAACCGAGAGATGCGAGCCCCCTTGCAGCGCCGGAAAATCACGCTGCTGGTGATAGCGCGCCATCCGAAAACGAAAATCGGCCAGGAGCTGACGGCCGCCGGACATCCCCGGCACGATGCCCAGCTCTCGCAGATCGCTGCGGAAAAAGCCGATTTCCGCCAGCGCCGGCACACCGCCGACGCCCGATGGCGCAGCCAGCCTACCGTCTCCGGCGGCGTAGGGTTGCCAGTCATCGTCGCCGAGCCGCTTCAGCCAGGCTTTCCTGTAAGGCGTGAACACGGTGTAGGGCCGCCCGGCCTGGGTCAGCACTTCGTCGCCGTCGAACAGCGCCTGATCCTTGAACGACGCGAAGGCAACTCCGTCCGCCTGCAAGGCCGCCCTGACCGCGGCATCGCGTTTCTTCGCCTGCGGTTCGTAATCGCGATTGGTAAACACCGCCGTCACGCCCAGCGCCTTTGCCAGGCCCGGAATCTCGCTGACCGGCCAGCCATGGCGTACGATCAGGGCGCCGCCGCGAACGCGCAGCGCCAGATCCAGTTCGACCAGTGACTCGCGAATGAACTCGACGCGGCGATCGCGGCGCTGTTCCAGCGCGTCGAGGATCTCGCGATCGAAGACGAAAGCGCAATAGACACGGCGCCCACGCCGCAGCGCTGCGCAGAGCGCCGCGTGATCAAAATCCCGCAGATCGCGCCTGAACCAGACCAGAATCGCATTCTCCATCATCGATTACCTTTGTTTCAGGTGCTGCTGCCGTAACCGGTGCACGTGATCCTTCCGCGCAGCCCCAGTCTGATCCAGCGCCACTTTCAATGTATCGATGTGGCACAATTTTGGCGAACAAACCTGGCTTCCAGGTTGAACGGCGCGTTCATGATGACGTCGTCAATCATATCACGGAGCCCACGATGAACACCCAAGCAAACCGCTCTTGACGCCTACCACGCCCGCACCCCCGCCAGCCACTCCAAGCCGGAATGGCTGCCAACGCGATGTGCGACTTTAATGAGGCAATCCGGAGGCAGGTCGCATGAGAAGTGGCGCCAGGCCCCGCTCATCGACAATTGTCTGCAGGCGTTACGCATGACCTGTTGCCTGCGGCGCTGGGCATCAGCGACAATGCCTCATATCGTTTCCAGAGCATCTGGCGCTGACAAGGTGCAAAAGCGTCACCGTACTCCTGACGAAAGTGGCGGTTCCCTGGACCCCGTAACGAAGCGCCGAGGCCTGCAGGACGCCAAGGCACAGTCATTGTCCGGACATGACCCAACGGGCGCTGCCGCACTTCCCCGATCCATCCATTTGAAAGAGACTCAACGTGTCTGAACTGTTCTCCCCTTTTCAACTGAAATCCGTCACCCTGCGCAATCGCATTGCCATCCCTCCCATGTGCCAGTATTCCGCAACCGACGGCGTGGTTAACGACTGGCATCTGGCCCATTACACCGGGCTGGCCCGCGGCGGTGCCGGTCTGGTCACCGTCGAGGCGACGGCTGTCTCCCCGGAAGGGCGGATTACTCCCGCCTGCACCGGGCTCTGGAATGACGCCCAGGCTCAGGAACTGGCGCCCATAGCCGCGGCCATCAAGGCCAGCGGCGCGGTACCGGGCATCCAGATCGGCCATGCGGGCCGCAAGGCCAGTGCCAACCGTCCTTGGGAGGGCGATAACCATATTCCTGAAGGAGACGCCCGCGGTTGGCAAACGCTCTCGCCTTCAGCCATTCCCTTTGGTGCCAACCTGCCGAAGATACCGCAGGCGATGAGCCTCGCGGACATCGCCCGGGTGCGTGACGATTTTGTCGGGGCAGCCCGGCGAGCCGGGGAAGCCGGGTTTGAGTGGCTTGAACTGCACTTTGCCCATGGCTATCTTGGCCAGAGTTTCTTCTCGGTTCATGCCAACCAGCGCGACGACCAATACGGAGGCAACCTCGAGAATCGCAGCCGCTTCCTTCTCGAAACGCTGGCTGCCGTTCGCGCGGTCTGGCCGGAACATCTGCCGCTGACTGCCCGCTTCGGCGTGCTCGAATATGACGGTCGGGACACCGAAACGCTCGCCGAATCGATCGAACTGGCCAGGGCGTTCAGGCGTTACGGGCTGGACCTGCTCAGCATCAGCGTCGGCTTCTCGACTCCGGATGCGGTCATCCCCTGGGGACCCGCCTTCCTTGCTCCGGTTGCCGAGCAGATCCGCCGGGCAGCCAATATTCCCGTCGCGGCCGCCTGGGGCATCGATAACCCCGAAATCGCCCAAAACACGATTGCCAGCGGCCAACTCGATCTGGTGCTGGTGGGGCGCGCCCATCTGGCGAACCCTCATTGGCCTTATCACGCCGCATTGAAGCTCAAAGTCAAACGTGCCGCCTGGGTCCTGCCTTCCCCGTATGCCCACTGGCTGGAACGTTATCGGCCGGTGTGAACGGCCAGCCAGGTCATCATTCCACGGACGACCGCTACGCTTTTCGCACTTGCCCCTGCAAACCTGCAGCACTCGCTGCCGCGCTGCCGGCGTCATGGCGAGATCGACACAAGCCGTTCTAAGAAATCACAAAGACATTTATCGCCTGGTGATCGGCCGCGCCGCGACGGGAATTAGCGACGCTCGTAAATCACGAAATCAAAGGCCGGGATACTCCCGCCAGAGGCCGTGGTCGGTGCTTGGGCGTTGCCGGTACGGCGGGAGATTTCCCGCCACTCGGCAAGCGAAACTTTCGGGAAGAAGCGGTCCCCCGGTGCATTCTCGGCGACTTCGGTCAGGTACAGACGTTTGGCCAGCGGCAGGGTCTGACGATACAGCGCCTCGCCACCGATGATGAAGACCTCGGCGGCGTCGCCTGCCAGAGCAATCGCCTCTGCGAGCGATCGGGCCGGCGTCGCGCCACTCGGCAGGTGGTCGGGATTGCGGCTGACGACGATGTTGTGTCGCCCGGGCAATGGGCGAAAGGCGGTCGGCAGCGATTCCCAGGTCTTTCTGCCCATGATCACCGGCTTGCCGCGCGTCGTTTCGCGAAAATTCCGCAGGTCTTCCGGCAGGTGCCAGAGCAGTTGCTGGTCCTTGCCAATCGCGCGGTTGCGGCCGACGACCGCGATCAGCGAGAGGATGGGGAGCCGTTCTGCTACTGCCGGCGCCTGCACACGCATCGGCCTGCCGGCCTAGACGGCGACCGCAGCCGCGATGTGCGGGTGTGGATCGTAGCCTTCGAGCACAAAGTCCTCGAAGCGGAAACTGAACAGGTCGCGCACTGCCGGCTGCAGTCGCATCGTCGGCAAGGGGCGCGGGGCGCGTGTCAGTTGCAGGCGCGCCTGTTCAAAATGATTGCTGTAAAGGTGCGCGTCGCCAAACGTGTGCACGAAATCGCCTGGCCGATAGCCGCAGACCTGTGCCAACATCAGGGTCAGCAGTGCGTAGGAGGCGATGTTGAAGGGCACGCCGAGAAAAATGTCGGCGCTGCGCTGATAGAGCTGGCAGGAAAGCTTCGCCCGGCGATCCACCTCTGAATCGGCAGGCGGCGCGACGTACAACTGGAAGAGCGCGTGACACGGTGGCAGCGCCATGCGCTCGATGTCCCCCGGATTCCAGGCAGTGACCAGGTGTCGGCGCGAGTCGGGGTGGTTCTTCAGGCCGTCGACGAGTTGTGCGATCTGGTCGATTTCACTGCCCTGCGCAGTTTGCCAGTGACGCCATTGCTGGCCATAGACGGGACCGAGATCGCCGTTCCGGTCGGCCCATTCATCCCAGATGCGGACGCCGTTCTCCTGCAGGTAGCGCACGTTGGTGTCGCCCTGCAGGAACCACAACAGCTCGTGAATGATCGATCGCAAATGCAATTTCTTGGTGGTCAGCAAGGGAAAGCCGACGCCAAGGTCGAAACGCATCTGCCAGCCGAACACCGAGCGCGTGCCGATGCCGGTGCGGTCTGCCTTGGGAGTCCCCTGTTCGAGGACGTGCCGCATCAGGTCGAGATACTGCTGCATGCCGTTTTGCCTGTCGATCTGTCAGCGCGCATTGTAAAGGAGAGTGCCGGGGAATGCTGTGTCGGCATCCTCTTGCCAAGGGCCACGCATTGATCGGCAGGGAGGGCGCTCCTGGTTTACAATCTTCGTCTCAACTCCGTAATTCCTGGCCAAGGCGGGCTCTCCATGCGCATCAATCTGTTTCCGCAACGTCCTGATCATCCCCTCGCCGACGCCAAGGAGTTGAAACGGATCCTTGCCGAACTGCATGTCGAAAAGGCGGCCCATGCCGTCGATGAACTGGCGAGCTGGTTCGAGTCATTGAAGCACGCCAGGAACTTTCGCCTGGACCACTATTTTGACGTGCTTCGCCAGCTCGATGACGCCGGGCAGCCACATCTGCGACGCCTGGCACGCGACTACCTTTACTCGCCATACCTGTCGCGGCTTGAGCAGCAACGGTTATGGGAGCGGAGTTACGGCTATTGGACGGCGGTTGCTGCGCTCTACGCTCTGTGCACGACACGCGCTCGACTCGAACCCAAAGAGAGAGGCGCGGAGGCATTCAAAGTTTCGCTGCCGCTGGCGGACGCACGCTTGCAGGCGGCACGTCGCACCCTCATCAAGTGGCTGGCGTATCGCTACGAGCCGGTTGAGGGAGAACTCTGGAAAAGTCTCGGGAGAACCTCTCTGCTGGCCGAAGCGGCGGGTCATGCGCAGAAGCCGGTCCAGCTTTATCCGGGTCCACTGGGTTCGAGCAGTGCCGGGCAGCAATATCTGCACGCCCTGGTATTTTCTACCTCCTCGATGGATGGCTTGCTGCCGCAGCAGATCGAACTGGCCGATCGGATGGTCGCACATTTCTTGCCGGCCTTTGTGTGTTCTCCGGATTGCCGACCCGATAGCGTGTATTGGGTCGACGCGGCCAAGGGTTCGGCACCGACACGGTTGGCTCGTCATCCCGGTGCAGCCAGACCCGGCCTGCGCTTCTTTTCGCCGGGACAGGCGCTCGCCGGGCTCGAAGAGTTGATCCATGTGGTCGAACGCGACGAAGTTCCGAGCAGCCTCAATCTCGGCGGTGAATTTCCGCAGAAGGCCTTGCTGCCGGTGTTGCGCCATTTGCGGGTTTGCTGGGCATTGAAACCGCCTCAGCGACGTCATCAGCGCCATGCGGTCAAGACACGAATGGCGGTCTTGCCGGGTTTTGACCACAGCTACACGGTCTTTTCGGGCGCCTCGGCAGACCTGCAGACGCAAACGCAAAGCTGGGTCGTCGAAAACGTCAGTCTCGGGGGGCTGCGCACCTGCTTCGACGAATCGGCGACTGACCGGATCAAGCTTGGCTCACTGCTCTGCATGCAGGTGGAAGGGGGTGAGAACTGGCTGCTGGGGACGGCACGGCGCTTCAACAGGCAGGCCGGTGGGCGCGCCAACCTGGGGGTGCAATTGCTGGCGCGGCAGGCGCAGGGCGTCGAGCTGCAACCACGCCGCAGTGGTTTCGCGGCAGCCGTCGCCATCCCCGGTATCTGGCTGCATGATGATGAAGTGCCTGGCATCGTACGCATCGTGCTGCCCCTGGGCAGCTTCAGTGTGCGGGAAACCCTGAATTTCAGCCTGGATGGCCGTATCCATCTGCTGACGCCGATGGAAGTCGAAGCGAGTGGCTGCGATTACGAAATTGCCCGTTATCACGATCAGCAGTCACCGGCCTGACCCCGCTTTGGTAGAATGCGCCTTTGCCCCGGTTGCGCCCAACTCAATGACACGCCAGATTCTCGTCACCTCCGCCCTGCCATATGCAAACGGCGCAATTCACCTCGGCCATCTGGTCGAGTACATTCAGACCGACATCTGGGTGCGTTTCCAGAAAATGCGCGGGCATGAATGCTGGTATGTCTGCGCCGACGACACGCATGGCACGCCGATCATGCTGCGCGCCGAGCAGGAGGGAATCACCCCGGAAGCACTGATCGAACGGGTCCATGGCGAGCACGCGCGCGACTTCGCTGGCTTCCACGTCGGTTTCGATAACTACTACACGACGCATTCCGAGGAGACCCGCGCCTGCGCCAACGAAATCTACGCGCGCCTGCAGGCGGCAGGTCTGATCGAGACACGCACCATCGAGCAGTATTACGACCCGCTCAAGCAGATGTTCCTGCCGGACCGCTTCATCAAGGGCGAGTGCCCGAAGTGCGGCGCGCACGACCAGTACGGTGACAACTGCGAGAGCTGTGGTTCGGCGTACACCGCCAGCGAGCTGAAAAACCCCTATTCGGCGGTTTCCGGTGCCAGGCCGGAACTGCGGCAATCGGAACATTTCTTCTTCAGACTGTCCGATCCACGCTGCCAGGCTTTTCTCCGGCGCTGGACACAGAGTGAGGGCCGATTGCAGCACGAAGCGGCCAACAAGCTGCAAGAGTGGCTGGGCAGCGAGCGCGAGAACAGGCTCACCGACTGGGACATTTCGCGCGATGCGCCGTACTTCGGCTTTGAAATCCCCGACGCTCCCGGCAAGTACTTTTACGTCTGGCTCGACGCGCCAATCGGCTACATGGGCGCTTTCAGGAATCTCTGCGCCAGGAACGGCCTTGATTTCGACGCGTACTGGCGCCCGGACTCGACCGCCGAACTGTATCACTTCATTGGCAAGGACATCCTTTACTTTCATGCGCTGTTCTGGCCGGCGGAACTCGAACATGCCGGCTACCGCACCCCCAGCAAGGTCTTCGCGCATGGTTTCCTGACCGTCGATGGTGCCAAGATGTCCAAGTCGCGTGGCACCTTCATCACCGCCGAAAGTTATCTGGCGCAAGGCCTCGACCCCGAATGGCTGCGCTACTACTACGCAGCCAAACTCTCGGGTTCGATGGAAGACATCGACCTCAACCTCGACGATTTCATCGCGCGTGTCAATTCCGATCTGGTTGGCAAATTCGTCAATATTGCCAGCCGCTCGGCCGGATTCATCGTCAAGCGCTTCGCTGGCCAGCTCTGTACCTGCGACGAATCGCTGCCGGCGATCCAGGCCATCCGCGAACGACAGACGGCGATCGCGGATCACTATGAAGCGCGCGAATTCGGCAAGGCGATCCGCGAGATCATGGCCCTGACCGACCTTGCCAATCAGTATGTCGACAGCGTCAAGCCCTGGGAACTGGCCCGGCAGGAAAGTCGCGCAAACGAATTGCAGGCCGCCTGCAGCAACGCTCTGAATCTCTTCCGCCTGTTCGCGATTCTGCTCAAACCGGTATTGCCGGCGCTCAGCGCCAAGGCTGAAGCCTTTCTCAACGTCGCCCCGCTGGTCTGGGAGGACAGCCGTACGGTCCTCGCCGCCGGGCATGCCATCAGGACTTATCGGCACCTGCTGACCCGTGTCGACAAGACACAGGTCGAAGCGCTACTGGCCGCCAACCGCGAATCGCTGGCGGCAACTTTGCAAACCAGCCCGCAAAGGCATGCCGAGCAGCAGGAGAAAGCAGCGGCCGACGCCGTCGCGCAGGCTGCCGTCGGAGCAAGCGCCAGGCCGCACATCAGCATCGACGATTTCATGAGCGTCGACCTGCGTATTGCGCGCATCAGCGAAGCCACTCCGGTTGAAGGCGCCGACAAGCTCGTTCGTCTGCTGCTCGACGTCGGCGCACTCGGCACCCGGCAGGTCTTTGCCGGCATCAAGGCCGCTTACGACCCGGCAACGCTGGTCGGCCGGCTGACCATGATGGTGGCCAACCTGGCGCCGCGCAAGATGAAGTTCGGCCTTTCGGAAGGGATGGTGCTGGCCGCCTCCGACCCGGATGGCCAGATGCCGGGCATTTTCCTGCTCTCGCCGGATGCCGGTGCCGAGCCCGGCATGCGCGTCAAATAGTCCGGAATGGACCACCGACGGCCGCTGATCTCGGTCTGGAGGCCACGGTGAGAACTCCGGCCGTGAAATAATGCCCAAGCAACGCTGCCGATGATGGTCAACGGCAGTTTCTTCAATTCACTTCCAATCAGGAACCCACATGTCAAACATAGTGACACTAGGCGGCAAGCCGTTTCAGGTCAATGGCAATTTCCCGCAAAAGGGCGAGGTGGCACCCGCGTTTACGCTCGTCGGCAAGGATCTGAGCGACGTTTCGCTGCGCAGCTTTGCCGGCCAGCGCAAGATTCTCAACATCTTTCCAAGCATCGACACCCCGACTTGCGCCACCTCGGTACGCAAGTTCAACGAAAAGGCCAGCGCACTGAGCAATACGGTCATCCTTTGCATTTCCGCCGACCTGCCCTTCGCGCAGAGCCGTTTTTGCGGAGCTGAAGGTCTGGACAAGGTATTGACTTTGTCCTGCATGCGTGGGCGTGATTTTCTCGAAGCCTACGGCGTGGCCTTGAGCAACGGACCGCTGGCGGGGCTGGCGGCGCGCGCGGTGGTGGTCCTCGATGCCGATGACCGCGTACTGCACTGCCAGTTGGTTGCCGAGATCAAGGACGAGCCCGACTACGACGCCGCGCTGCAAGTGCTGGCCTGATCGCCGAAACGAGCCCATGTCCGAGACCAGCAACGCTGAACCGGCCAAACAGCGACAAGGCATCCAGTCGATTGAAGTCGGTACGCGCCTGCTGCGGGCGCTGGTAGCCGGCAGGCGGGCGATGATGCTGCGCGACATCGCCCGCAACGCCGGCATGCCAGCCGCCAAGGCACACCGCTACCTGGTGAGCTTCATGCGCATGGGCCTTGTCGAACAGGATGCGAATACCGGCCGCTACGATCTCGGCGAGTTTGCGCTCGAACTTGGGCTCGCGAGTCTGGCGCGGCTCGATCCCGTGCGTCTGGCCGGACCCGTGCTTGACGACCTCTGCGAGCGTAGTGGCGAAACGGTGGCACTCGCCATGTGGGGCAATCACGGCGCAACCTGTGTACGCTGGGTCGAAGCAGGCGGTCCGGTCACCATTACCCTGCGAACCGGCGTCGTGCTGCCGCTGACTTCGTCAGCGACTGGTCTGGCTTTCGCGGCTTTCTATCGCTCGCCGTATCTCAAAAAGAGGCTCGACGCTGAAGTGCGGGCAATTGCCGAGGCAAGGAATGTGCAGCCTGAGGCGGTACTCGCAGCGCTCATGGAGCAACTCGACGAGATCCGCGGCCACGGCATCTCGCGCGCTTCGGGCAGTGTCACTCCGGGAATCAATGGCTTCAGCGCGCCGGTCTTCGATCACAGCGGCCGCATGGTTGCCGCAATCACTTCGCTGGGCATCATCGGGAACTTCGACATTGACTGGGAAAGCCCGATCGCACAGAGTACGCGCGAGGCGGCAGCGACGCTTTCCCGGCGGCTGGGTCACGGCAGCGTCGATGACCAAAGCATTGCGTGACTGCCGGCCCGCCTGCGCGGCCTGCTGCATCGCGCCCTCGATCACGACTGCGATGCCCGGCCACCCCCGTGGTAAACCGGCTGGCGAACGCTGCGCGAATCTGACCGAAGACTGGCGCTGTGGCTTGTGGGGTCGCCCCGAGCGGCCGTCATGCTGCGCCGGACTGAAACCCTCCGTCGAGATGTGCGGAGACCATCGACAACAGGCGATTGCCTGGCTAGCCGCACTGGAACAGGCAACCCGACCCTGAGTGCTAGAATGCCGCTTTTTGTCGAAAGCTCCCTGTGGACCTGTTGCTCCTGCTGAAAGCGCTGATTCTCGGTCTTGTCGAAGGCTTCACCGAGTTCCTGCCGGTATCATCGACCGGCCATCTGATCCTCGCTGGCGACCTGCTCGACTTCAACGATGAGCGCGGCAAGCTGTTCGAGATCGTCATCCAGTCGGGCGCGATCCTGGCGGTGTGCTGGGAGTATCGCGCGAAGCTCTCGCAGGTACTGCTCGGACTGACCAGCGAACGTGCCGCGCAGCGTTTTGCGCTCAATCTGCTGGTGGCCTTCCTGCCGCTGGCGATCATCGGCCTGCTGTTCGGCAAGATGATCAAGGCGCATCTGTTCAACGCGCCGGTGGTGGCGCTAGCCTTCATTGCGGGCGGTTTCCTCATTCTCTGGGCCGAGCGGCGCGAACATCGCATTCGCGTCGAATCGGTCGATGATCTGTCGCTGACCGATGCCTTCAAGCTTGGCTGCGCACAGGCATTGGCATTGATCCCCGGCACCTCGCGATCAGGAGCGACGATCATCGGTGGCCTGTTCTTCGGCCTGTCGCGCCGTGCAGCAACCGAGTTTTCGTTTTTCCTGGCGATTCCGACGCTGATCATCGCCACCCTCTACCAGCTCTACAAGGAACGCGCACTACTCTCCTTCGACGACCTGGGGATGTGGATCGTCGGTTTTCTGGCCGCCTTCATCTCGGCATTCTGGGCGGTGCGCGGGCTGCTTCGCTACATCAGTACGCACGACTTTTCGATTTTCGCCTGGTACCGCATCGTATTCGGCATCGTCGTACTGGTCACCTGGCATTACCACTGGGTTTCCTGGACCTCCTGACGTGACAAGTCCGAACGTTCTTTATCTGCACGGCTTCTGCTCGTCGCCAGCGTCCTGGAAGGCCAGGTTGCTCGGCGAACGCCTGGCTGCCATCGGTCTCGGCGACCGTTTCCGGTGCCCGCAGTTGTCGCCGGTGCCGCTGGCGGCGATTGCCCGTGTCGAAGCGCTATTGGCCGGCAACGACGGTCCGACGACGCTGGTCGGCAGTTCGCTGGGGGGCTTCTATGCGAGCTGGCTGGCCGAAAAGCACGACCTGCGCGCGGTCCTGATCAACCCGGCAGTCATGGCACCGCGGCTGCTCGACGGACTGGTCGGCACGCACAGCAACTTCCATACCGGCGAGACCTTCGAGTTTACGTCGGCGCACGTCGACCAACTGCGCGCGCTCGACACCCCGATCGTCACGGCTGCGCGCTATCTGTTGCTGATCGAAACCGGAGACGAGGTGCTCGACTACCGTCAGGCTGTCGCGCGCTACGCCGGCTGTCGCCAGATAGTTCTTGACGGGGGCGATCACAGCTTTACGCGCTTCCCTGATCTTGTACCGCAAATCATTGAATTCTGTGGGTTATAATCGCTGCAATGCATGTTCTATTCGAAGAAGAGGGGGCCTTCAAGGCAGCCACCATTGTGACCGACAACGAGACCTCGTTGCAGGTCGAGACGGCCTCGGGCAAGCGCAGCAAAATCAAGTCGGCAAACGTCCTGTTACGCTACAACGAACCGGCAGCGACGGGACTGCTCGATCAGGCGGAAGCTCTGGCTGCCGATATCGAGCCCGACTTTCTTTGGGAGTGTGTCGGTGATGGCGAGTTTTCTTTTTCTGATTTTGCCAACGAGTACTTCGGTCACATCGCCACGGCGCTTGAAGCCACTGCGCTCCTGCTTGCCCTGCATGCGGCACCGATCTATTTTCATCGCAAGGGAAAAGGTCGTTTCCGCAAGGCCCCGACAGAAATTCTCCAGGCTGCCCTTGCCGGCCTCGAAAGGAAACGCCAGCAAGCCCTGACCATCGAGCGCATGGTTGGAGAACTCAAGGCCTTCTCATTGCCCCCCGAGTTTCTGCCCATCCTCAACCAGTTGCTCTACAAGCCCGACCGCAACCGCGGCGAGACCAAGGCACTCGAAGCCGCGTGCAGTGAAACGGGTTTGTCGGCAGCACAGTTGCTCGAAAAGTGTGGCGGCATCCGCTCGGCACACGACTATCACCTGAAGCATTTCCTGTTCGAGCAGTTCCCGCACGGTACGGCTTTCCCGGCGACGGCGGCACCGGCATTGCCGGTTGGTCTGCCGCGTGCCGACGTGCAGGCCTTTTCCATCGACGACGCGACAACGACCGAAATCGACGACGCGTTTTCCCTGCAGACACTGCCTGGTCTGGGCTGGCGGGTCGGAATCCATATTGCCGCGCCGTCGCTGGGTATCGCACCGGGGTCGCCACTGGACCACATCGCGCGCGCAAGGCTGTCGACGGTCTACCTGCCCGGCAGCAAGATCACCATGTTGCCGGATACGGTACTGGACTCCTTCACCCTTTCGAGTGGCCGAGACTGCCCAGCCATTTCGCTGTATCTCACGGTCAGCCCCGAGTTCGAGATTACGGCCCACGAGTCGCGCATCGAAATCGTTCCAGTGGTTGCCAACCTACGCCACCACGACATCGAACCGCTGTTCAACGAACAGACGATTGCCGATGGTCTGCCCGAGTTTCCCTTCCGTGATCAACTGCTGACCCTCTGGCACCTTGCCAACGCCTGCGAAGGCCGACGCGGCAAGCCTTCGGCGGTACAAGGCCACTTCGACTACAATTTCCGGATCGACGGTGATCTCGGCGATGCCGAGTCCTGCCGAATCGAGATTTCCGCACGCAAACGTGGCAGCCCGCTCGACAAATTGGTCGCCGAGTTGATGATTGTCGCCAACAGCACCTGGGGCGGACTGCTGGCCGTCAAGGGCGTGCCCGCAATCTATCGTGTACAGACCGGCGGCAAGGTGCGCATGAGCACCTCGCCGCAGCCGCACGAGGGCCTCGGGGTAAAACAGTACGCCTGGTCGTCGTCGCCGCTGCGTCGTTATGTCGACCTGATCAACCAGTGGCAGTTGATCGCCAGCCTGCGGGGAGAGACGCCGCCCTTCGCTGCGCGTTCGGACGCGCTCTTCGCGGCACTGCGCGATTTTGAGCTGACCTACAGTGCCTATGCCGAATTCCAGCGCAGCATGGAACGGTACTGGTGTCTGCGCTGGCTGCGCCAACAAGGGATCGACAGTATCGAGGCAACGATCGGCCGCGAGAATCTTGCCAGGCTTGACCATCTGCCGCTGGTACAACGAGTGCCTTCGGCACCGGAACTCAAGCCCGGCCAGCGTATCCGGCTGCGTATCGAGTCGATCGACTATCTGACCCTGGCACTTGGCTGTCGCTATCTCGAAACCGTTGCCGTGGCAGGAGCCGGTATCGAGAATGCCGCAGAGGAGGCACCGGAGGTCCTGGAGGCGGTCGATTGAGGTGAGCGCCGGATCGCGTGAAATGGTTGTACGCTGGTTGACAACGCATGCTCTGGGGCTGGCACTCGCGACTTCGCTGCTTCTGCATGGCCTGTTGCTGTCACTGCACTTCAGTTACCCGGATGCCTCGCGCGCTGTCAAGGACCGCGCCCTCGACATCATCCTGGTCAATAGCCGTTCAGCCCGCCCCCCTGCCGACGCGCAGGTACAAGCGCAGGCCAATCTCGACAAGGGTGGCAATACCGATCAGGATCGCCGCGCCAGGACGCCCTTGCCGGCAGCCCCCAGACATCAGGAGGGTGACGACTTCGAACACTCGCAAAAGCGTGTCCAGGCCCTCGAAACGCATCAGCAGCGACTGGTGGCGCAAAGGGAGAGCAGGACCACGATTGCTGCCAAAGCCGAGAAGGAAGCTCAGCCCGAACCGGTATCCAATGTCAGCGGCCGTGACCTGGCGCAAAGCGCCCTGGCGATGGCACGTCTCGAAGGCGAGATCGCCAAGGAACTCGACGACTACAACAAGCGGCCACGCAAGAGATTCATCGGCACGAGCGCAGTGGAGTACCGCGATGCACAATACCTCGATGAATGGCGGCGCAAGATCGAGCGCGTCGGCACGCTCAATTACCCGGAAGCCGCGCGGGGCAAACTGTACGGCAACTTGGTCATGACGGTGACGCTCAGGAGCGACGGCACGGTCGCCGGAATCGAGATCAACCGTTCGTCCGGGCACCAGATTCTCGACGACGCGGCGCGGCGGATCGTCGCCATGGCCGCACCGTTCGCCGAATTCCCACCCGCCATCCGGCACGATACCGACATTCTGACGTTTACCCGCACCTTCAACTTCACCCAGCGCGACAGTCTGGAGACCAAGGGGGCGAAGCGATGAGCACTCGTGACTGCGTATTCGGCAAGCCGGCGACCAATCATGCTGCCTTCGTTATGGGGAAGGGCATCATGCCACGCGTCGCGGCCACGAAGGTCGTCGCAACCGGATGAGGATCGTGCTGCTGTGGGCAAAACGGCTGCTTCTCGGCTGCGTCGCGCTGTTGCTGGTCTACCAGTTCTGGCTGTTTGGCTGGGTTCTGTGGTGGAACTGGGTCAACCCGGACACCACCCGCTTCATGAAAATTCGCCTCGAGGAGTTGCGGGTCAAGGATCCGCAGGTGCAACTGCAAAAGCAGTGGGTCGGCTACGAGCGCATCTCGATGAATCTCAAGCGAGCGATCATCGCGGCCGAAGACGCCAAGTTTGTTGACCATGAGGGCTTCGACTGGGAAGGCATCCAGCACGCCATCGAAAGGAATCAGCAAAAAGGGCGTGTCGTCGCCGGCGGATCGACGATCTCGCAGCAACTCGCGAAGAACCTCTTTCTGACACCCGCCAAGACCCCCTGGCGCAAGGCTGAAGAGGCAATCATCACGCTGATGTTGGAGACCGTATGGAGCAAGCAACGGATCCTCGAGGTTTATCTCAACGTGATCGAGTGGGGCAACGGCGTTTTCGGCGCTGCCGCCGCCGCGCACCATTACTACGGCGTTTCCGCCTCGCAGCTTGCCCCCGAGCAAGCTGCGAGGCTGGCCGGAATGCTCCCCAGCCCACGCTTTTACGACCGTAACCGTAACACACCGGGATTGGCCAGAAAAACCGCCATCATCCTGGCGCGCATGCGCTCTGCCGATCTGCCCTGACGTCGCGAAGCGTAAGAGCGTGTTGACTAAATCACCCTGCGCCGGGAAACGTTGTTGCCTATTTCCCGTTGAGCCGAGACGATGCCCCCCGTACTGTCTGTCCCCAGACAACCTGATTCGATCTCGGAGTTTCCCTCAGGTCTATTGCTGCTCTCTCAATGGGCCTCCTTCCTCCTGGAGGCCGTTTCCCCCGTTCGCGTCGTCCCTTCGTCGAACTCCTGATCGGCGGCATGTTCAACCCGGAAGGATGGGTCACCCGCGCCATTGGGGCCATTCGCCGAGAGGCGCGCTGGACGGCCTATTACAAGCTGATCGGGCGGGCACCCATATTAGTCGGGGAACCCTCCATCCGTTTGCTGCAACGGGTTCTCCCTATTCTTGTTGTGTTACGGCGGATCGCCGTCAATCGCTCACCAACTCACCCCATCACCTTTGCCGACAGGAACGACAGCAGTGGATTGTACGCTGTCCGCATTGTGCGTCGCCCGAAGTGACCCGGCAAGGGCATGACACGACCCAGCCGTCGCGCCGCAAATATCACTGCACGGCTTGCCACCACTACTTTGACGACTTGACCAGGACGATCTTCGCGGGTCACCACCCGCCACTGCGGGTGTGGATCTTGTGCCTGTATCTGATGGGCCTGAACGTCTCCAACGAGCAGATCGGGCAGGAGTGGGGTCTGAACAAAGATGACGTACACCGCATGACCTCGCAATTGCGCACGGGCATCATGGCGGTGCAAGGGGAGCCGACGCTTTCGGGCGAGGTGGAGTGTGACGAGGTTTATGTTGTGGCGGGCCACAAGGGCCACTCCGAGGCGGTCAAAAAAAGGCCGTAAGGGCCGACGGCGGCGCCTGAAGGGCGCACGCGGGCGCGGTACCCTGGATCCGACTCCGTTAAGAGGATCCGATACTTCACCATGATGTCGCTCCAGCAAAAACGAGCCCGACTACGCGCGCGTTCATCAGGAACTCAAGAAGAAGGGCGTGACGCTTGCGCTGCTCTGGGAAGAGTACCTGCAAGCGACGAGAGAGCGGGGTTACCAATACACGGCATTCTGCACCCGCTATCGCGCTTGGGCCGGAAAGCTCAAGCGCTCGATGCGGCAGATTCATCGTGCCGGCGAGAAGCTCTTCGCCGATTACGCGGGGCCTACAGTGCCGATCATCGACGGCCAAACGGGCGAAATTCGACCGTCTAGCGTCTTCGTCGCCGTTCTCGGGGCTTCCAACTATACGTTCGCCTGTGCCACGCCGCAGCAGACGCAGGCCGACTGGCTCGGCGGACTGGCGCGGGCGCTGACCTATATGGGGGGCGTCACCGCGCTCATCGTTCCGGACAATCCGCGCTCCCTGGTTCGCGATGCCGACCCCTATGAGCCGGTGTTGAACCGCCTCACCGAGGAGTTTGCCGCCCACTACGGCACCGTCATTCTGCCGGCACGCCGACGGCGCCCGCAGGACAAGGCCAAGGTCGAAAGCGGCGTGCAGGTCGTCGAGCGCTGGATTCTGGCGCGACTGCGCCACCGGCAGTTCTTCTCGGTGGCCGAGGCCGATGCGGCGATCGCGGCGTTGCTGCCGGAACTGAATTCGCGCCCCTTCAAGAAACTGCCCGGCTGCCGGGCCTCTGCCTTCGCCCTGCTCGATGCGCCCTACCTGCGGCCCTTGCCGACGACCCCCTTCACGCTCGCTGAATGGAAGCGCGCGCGGGTCAATATCGACTATCACGTCGAATTCGACGGCAGCTATT
>DIME01000017.1:0-14369 GCA_002425405.1 Candidatus Accumulibacter vicinus | reverse complement strand
CTTGGGCCGACTGGCTCGTCGCGCCGGCACCACGCAACGCGCGGTCCTCGAACAGCTCAATCCAGGACGCCGATCGGGTCGTCACGCAGGCAATGAGCGATGACGAGTTTGATCACTACTTCGCGTTACAGTTTCACAATGAGTAGCCATGCGCCAGACACTCCCCAACGATGGACTAACGGTCCTTGGCCTAATCGGCTCAGCCTGGAGTCTCCATCCCTCTCTGCACGATTGAGTCTGCGACTCCAAGCTGAACTTCGCAAGAGCGGGCGCCCTGGCCAAACCCCAGCGCTTCCCCCACCCCTGACCCCGCCCCCCAGGGCGGGGAAGTCCTCGCCGCCGGACGGGCTCGGGGGCCGGCTGCGAAAATCCGCAACCAGCCCCAAGCCCTGGAGCGTATCCGCGTTGAGGGGGCACTCAAGGGTTCGCTTCGCCGGGCTGCGCCCGCCCTTGACCGCCATTTAACGAAAGCATGCCCGCCATTTCATCAAAAGCGTGACCGATTGAGGTAACATTCAACCCTATCCATGCAGCATCTCTCCACCGGTCACGTCCCGCGAAATACGCAGGTAGGTGGACATGTCGAACTCGGGCGGTTTCTCTTGAGTTCCGTGCTCAGTTTACGGTCTAACATTCTGGTAAGGGCTCATCAAGGGAGGCGATACGTGATTGAATTACTGCGGACAGTCAGGGACCGTGCTTCGAGGCAGTTGCTTCATGCCGCACGGCTCTTGGCGACCGATACTGGCTGGGGCCAGATCTGTGATGAACTGGGGGCACCAGGCATGCTTTCAGGGCTCCTGGCGTTACGCGCCCGCGGCGTATTGCTACGGTCCGTGATTGACGCCGGTGCGTGTATTGGCGATTGGACTCGGCTATTGCGAAGGGTTTTCCCGGACGTCGAGGTATTAATGGTCGAACCACAGCAGCGGCACATGGCTGCTCTGGAACGATTTTGCGGGCAGGAACAAGGGATAAGCTTCGCAAACTCCTTGCTCGGGCCGCCGGAATTGAAAGAGACGGCATTCGTCATCCTGGACGACGCTGCGGGGGGTACAGGTTCGTCGGTATTTCCGGAGAACTCCAACGTGCCGCGGCATGTCGTGACCTTGCCGGTCACGACCCTGGATGAACTGATCCACAGGCACTCGATGCAGCCACCCGATCTGATCAAGCTTGATGTCCAGGGATACGAACTGGAAGTGCTGAAAGGTGCGACGTCGGCGCTGGCCACTGCCGGCTTCGTGCTCATGGAAGTGAGTCTCTGGCCGTACAATCAAGGGAGTCCCTTACTGGCCGACGTAGTGGCCTGGATGGACGAGCATGGATTTCGTGCCTATGAGATCTTCGACATTTCTCGTCGTGGTGACGGTGTCCTGATACAGATCGATATCCTTTTCATTCGCAAGGACTCTGCGTTGGTCAGCAACGAAATGACCCTCTTTTCGGTTTCGGAAAAAGGTTGAGATTCACGTACCGCATCTGCTTCAAGCGCAGGAGGGCCAACGTGCCGTGTTCTTCGTAGCCGCGGCGCACACCTTGTCTTGGGAGCCTTCCTGTCGATGGTCTGGTGCCGCCTGGCCCGAGCTGGATCAGGGCGCCCTCGGGCCGGCAGCGCTTCAACGTACCGGGTGCGCTCGATGCCGTTACCCAAGAGGTCATACCGAGGGAACCTCAACGTCGGAATTTCCGACCGGCTGGTCAGTTCGATAGCGTGCCCGGCGTTCGGGCAGCCAGCACTCATAATTATGTATTTCGCCAAAAACGCCAAGGCGTTCTGGTGTAGAATTCCTTGCCAGCTACGAAGCCTTGCCATGCTCGCAAATCCCCCCAGGACCATCGATGCCGTTGCCCCCGCCTTCTGCCCAACGCACCCGCATGCACGCCCGCAGCGTTCAACTCGATGGTTACAAGCGTGACGATGATTGCTGGGACATCGAGGCGCGACTGGTCGATACCAAAGACCACGACTATCCGCTGTCGTCGGGTTTGCGGCAGCGCGGCGAAGCAGTGCACGACATGTGGGTGCGGGTGACCATCGACCATCAGATGAATGTTCTTGACGCAGTGGCCTGTACCGATGCGATGCCCTACGTGGGTTATTGTGACCGGATTACCCCGGATTACACGCAACTGATCGGTCTCAATCTCTTTCATGGTTTTCGCACGGCAGTCAAGAATCTGTTCCGTGGCACGCGCGGTTGCTCGCATCTCAGCGAGCTGTTGATGTTTCTGCCTACCGCGGCGCTGCAGACTTTTGCCAGTGACGTACTCGATAGCGACGATAGCGCACACAAGCCCTATCAGCTCGACCGTTGCCACGCGCTGGAATCGCATTCGGACGCAGTACGGCGCTATTACCCGCGCTGGTACCGTGGCCAGAAGCCCGGGTAGGACGTCCTGCCTGTGGTTCGTTACGTTTCGCAACCTTAACTCAAGCAAGGAAAGCGCATGAAAATTCACGAATATCAGGGCAAGGAACTCCTGAAGAAATTCGGCGTCGTGGTTCCGCGCGGGGTGTTCTGTCCGACCGTCGATGATGCGGTCAAGGCAGCTGAAACCCTGGGAGGCAAGGTCTGGGTGGTGAAGGCCCAGATCCATGCGGGTGGTCGTGGCAAGGGCGGTGGCGTCAAGGTGGCCAAGTCGCTGGACGAAGTTCGCGAGTATGCCAGCCAGATCCTCGGCATGCAGCTCGTCACGCACCAGACCGGTCCGGCAGGCCAGAAGGTTCGCCGGCTGCTGATCGAAGAGGGCGCCGACATCCGCAAGGAGTACTACGTTGCTGCGCTGACCGACCGGGCGTCACAGAAGGTCGTGATGATGGCCTCTTCGGAAGGCGGCATGAACATCGAGGAGGTCGCCCACGCTACGCCGGAGAAAATTCTCAAGGCTTTCATTGACCCGGAGGATGGGCTGAGCGACGCACAGGCGGCCGAACTGGCCACTGGCATCGGTGTCCCGGCCGAGTCTGTTGACCGCGCCATTGCGACGCTCAAGGGCCTCTACAATTGCTACATGCAGACCGACGCCTCGCTGGCAGAGATCAACCCGCTGATTCTCGAAGGCAACGGCAACATCAAGGCGATCGACGCCAAGTTCAACTTCGACTCCAACGCCCTCTACCGGCAGCCCGAGATCATGGCCTACCGGGACCTCGACGAGGAGGACCCCGACGAACTCGAGGCCTCCAAGTTCGACCTCTCATACATCTCGCTCGACGGCAACATCGGCTGCCTGGTCAATGGCGCTGGCCTGGCGATGGCGACCATGGACACCATCAAGCTTTTCGGTGCCGAACCGGCCAACTTCCTCGATGTCGGTGGCGGTGCGACCACCGAGAAAGTGACCGAAGCCTTCCAGATCATGCTCAGAAATCCCAAGGTCAAGGGAATTCTGGTGAACATCTTCGGCGGCATCATGCGCTGCGACACGATCGCCACCGGCGTCGTGGCAGCAGCCAGGGAAACGCATCTCTCGGTGCCACTGGTGGTCCGCATGAAGGGGACCAACGAGGACATCGGCAAACAGATTCTCGGTGATTCGGGTCTGCCGATCATCTCTGCGGATTCAATGGCTGATGCCGCCACCAAGATCGTTGCTGCGGTCAGTTAAGGAGCCACCATGTCGATTCTGATTAACAAAGATACCAAGATCATCACCCAGGGCATCACCGGCAAGACCGGACAATTCCATACCGAGAAGTGCCAGGAATACGCCAACGGCAAGAACTGTTTCGTCGCCGGGGTGAATCCCAAGAAAGCCGGCGAGAGTATTTTCGGAATTCCGATCTTTGGTTCGGTCAAGGACGCCGCTGCCCAGACCGGTGCCACCGTCTCGGTGGTCTACGTGCCGCCGCCAGGTGCTGCCGCAGCGATCTGGGAAGCGGTCGAAGCCGACCTCGATCTGGTCGTCTGTATCACCGAAGGCATCCCGGTACGCGACATGCTGGTGGTGCGCAACAAGATGCTCAGGAAGGAAGCCGCCGGCGGCAAGAAGACGCTGCTGCTCGGGCCGAACTGCCCTGGACTGATCACTCCGGATGAAGTCAAGATCGGCATCATGCCCGGTCACATTCATCGCAAGGGTCGCATCGGTGTGGTTTCACGTTCGGGTACACTGACCTACGAAGCGGTTGCACAGTTGACCGAAATCGGTCTTGGCCAGTCGTCTGCAGTCGGTACCGGGGGTGACCCGATCAACGGCCTCAAGCACATCGACATCATGCGCCTGTTCAACGACGATCCGGATACCGACGCGGTGATCATGATCGGTGAAATCGGTGGTCCTGATGAAGCCGACGCAGCCGTGTGGTGCAAAGCGAACATGAAGAAGCCGATCGTCGGGTTCATCGCCGGTGTGACCGCTCCGGCAGGCAAGCGCATGGGCCATGCAGGGGCGCTGATTTCGGGTGGTGCGGATACTGCCGATGCCAAGCTGGCAATCATGGAAGAGTGTGGTTTCAAGGTGACACGTGATCCTTCGGTGATGGGCAAGATGATCCAGTCGCTGATTTAGGGCGCCTGTGGTTGCTGCTGTGGTTGCCTGAATTCCTGGCAAAAAAGGGCAGACTCCGGTCTGCCTTTTTTGTTTGCCATTGATCTGTGACATTTGCCGTTAAAATCACCGCTCCGAGCTGCAAACTGTCAACTTGGGAAGATCGTGCTGATCGTTTGATTCCGAGGTGCCGAATTGGAGGCAACGATGCCACTGTTTCTGAGTGAAAAAGAGGTTGAAAAACTGCTGACCATGCCGCTGGCGCTCGCGGCAGTCGAGGCTGCGCACCGTGATCTCGCGTCGATGCAGGCCTGTGATATGCCCCGGCAACGGACGCGCCTGCCACAGACGACGCTGCATATCCTGCAGGGGGCATTGCCGCAACTCGACGTCATCGGGTACAAGGCCTACACCAGTAACCGATCGGGTGTGCGTTTCCTGGTTCACCTGTATCGTGCCTCGAGTGGCAGTCTGCGCGCCGTGCTGGAAGCCGATCGCCTGGGCATGATGCGTACGGGTGCGGCAGCCGGCGTCGCGACGCGCTGGCTGGCCAGGTCCGATGCCCGCGTGGCGGGCGTATTTGGTGCCGGCTGGCAGGCCGAAGGGCATCTCGAAGCGATCGCAGCAGTGCGCCCGCTGCAACGGATCAAGGTCTACGCACGCCATGCCGAGCGCCTGGCCGCCTTTTGTAAGAGAATGTCCGAACGGCTTGCGCTTGAGGTGGTTGCCGTGGCTTCGCCCGAAGAAGTGGTACGTGGCAGTGATATCGTCAGCACGGTGACCACGTCGGCGACGCCACTTTTCGATGCCGATTGGCTTGCGCCGGGAACACACATCAATGCCGCCGGATCGAATTCGCTGATCCGCAGGGAACTTGGCGAGGACGTCATCAAACGTTGCTCGCCGATCGTCGTCGATAGCGTGGCAACGGCGCTGTGTGAAGCGGGTGATCTGCTGCCACTGCTGGAAAAAGGGCGCCTGCATGCGCGTCAGCTCATCGAACTCGGCGACGTCATTTGCGGTCGGCAGGCTGGGCGTTCGACACCTGACGAGATCACCCTGTTCGAGTCGCAGGGCATGGCCGTCCAGGATCTGGCAGTCGCCGTCACCCTTGAGGATTTGGCACGTGAGCACGGTTTCGGTGTCGAACTGCCCTATGGCGCATAGTCTTGGCAGAGGATGTCGAGACTGCCGCCATGCCTGAGATAGGAAATGCCGATGGCCGTCTGGATTTGCTGATCAGTGATGGGAGTGGACGTGGCAAACAGTCTATTGGGAGCGCTCGAAATCGCCGCCCGTACCGACCCCGGATTGGTCAGGGGGAAAAATGAAGATTCGGTATTTGCCGATGCCAATCAAGGGCTGGTGATTCTGGCGGACGGAATGGGCGGGTACAATGCCGGAGAAATCGCCAGCAACATGGCGACAAAGCTCCTCTCGGCCGGACTGACCGCAGCTTTCAAGGCGACTGCCGCGCACCGGACCGATAGCGGTAGCGGACTACTGTTCGCGCATCGTTGCCTCAAGGAGCAGATCGCGGCGGTGAATTTGGCGATCTATCAGGCGTCGGAGCGTCAATCGAAGTTTGGCGGAATGGGTACCACGCTTGTCGCTGCCGTATTTTGCGATGATCAGGTGGTTGTCGCCCACATTGGCGACTCGCGTCTGTATCGACTGCGGGGCGATGAGTTCATGGCCATGACCCACGACCACTCGGTCCTGCAGGAGCAGATAGATAGCGGTTTGATTTCGGCGGCAGAGGCGCGTTACTCATTGCAGCGGAACCTGGTGACACGCGCCGTCGGCATTGAGGCAGAGGTCGAAGCGGAGATCCACGTTCACCCGGTGCGTCCAGGAGATGTTTACCTTCTATGCTCCGATGGTCTTTACGACCTGGTCGAAGAGGTGGAAATCCATTACGCACTGGAAATGCATACGGTCAATCTTGAGCGCTCGGCAGCGAAACTGATCCAGATGGCCAACGACAATGGTGGGAACGACAATATTTCGGTGGTGGTGATCAAGGTTTTGCATGCATTTCCGGCCGCCAAAAGAGGCTGGTCCAAACTCTGGTCATGGCTCAATTAAGGACGAAGAAGGCGATGGCAAAGCTCATACTCAGCATGGATGGTCTGGTTCTCAAGGAAATCCCGCTGCTCAAGGAGCGGGTGAGCATCGGCCGCAAGGCACATAACGACATTCAGATCGACAATATGGCGATCAGCGGTGAACATGCGGCGGTGGTGACCATACTCAACGATTCTTTCCTTGAGGATCTCAACAGCACCAACGGAACGTTGGTCAACGGCCAGCCGGTCAAGAAGCATTTTCTGAAGGACGGTGACGTCATCGAGCTGGGCAAGTACAAAATGAAGTACATTGTCGCAACGGTGACCCAGCACGAGGCTTCACCTTATGAGCAGACGACGCAACCGCCGCGGCCAGCAGCCGTGCACAATGTTCCGAGTGCTGCTGATGTGACGCCGGCCAGTGCATCGCAACCCGCGGGTCCGGCGCCTGTCCTCGGCATGGCGGTGATTCGCTTGCTCAGTGGTTCCAACGCCGGACATCAGTTGCAACTGACCAAGACCTTGACCACTCTCGGCAAGCCTGGGCAGGTGGCGGTGATCGCCAGAAGGCCGCACGGTTACTTCTTGACCCACGTCGAAGGAGCATTCCCGGTCTTGAACGGCCGGGTCATCGACGCGCAGGCGCGCCTTCTGGAGAACCATGACCTGATCGAGATTGCCGGGGTGAAGATGGAATTTCTCCTCAAGCAGTGATGGACAATGTTCTCTGCGGACGAGGCCGCACGGCTAGCAGATTCGGAAAGCAGATGAATCCGGCTGCGCTGCCATGAGAGTCAGGGTCCTCGGCTGTAGTGGAGGTATTGGCGGGCGTCATCGGCGAACCACGGCGATGCTCGTCGATCATGATCTGCTCATCGATGCCGGGACGGGTGTCGCTGATTTATCGCTGGCCGAACTGGCGCTCATTGACCATGTGTTTCTGACCCACTCACACCTCGATCACATCGCCTTGCTGCCCCTGCTGATCGATTCGGTCAGCGACTTGCGGGACAAGCCCCTAACGGTCTATGCAACGGCTGCGACACTCGAAATCATCGGCAATCATATCTTCAACTGGGCGATCTGGCCGGATTTCAGTGTGATCCCGAGCCGCGAGAAGGCCATCATGCGCTACCAGTCCATCAGCCTGGGCCAGTCGGTGCGGCTCGGTGAGCGAACGATTACGGCGCTTCCTGCCGAGCATACGGTACCGGCAGTCGGCTATCAGCTCGACTCAGGGGTGGGCAGCCTGGTCTTTACCGGCGACACCACTGCCAATGATGCCTTCTGGCCGGTGGTCAATCGCATTGCCAACCTGCGTTATTTGCTGATTGAAACGGCTTTTCCAAACCGCGAACAGGGGCTTGCCGAAATCTCCAAGCACCTCTGTCCGAAGATGCTGGCAAACGAGTTGAAGAAGCTGTCCATTGCTCCAGAAATCTATATCAGTCATCTGAAGCCCAGCCAGATCGAGTTGACGATGGCTGAAATCCAGGCCTGCGCAGGCGAATTCAAACCGAGGATGCTACAGAGCAATCAGGTCTTCGAGTTCTGATCCTGCATGGCCTGCGCGCGGCGCCTGGTCCGGTGATAGAGCAGACCGAGAAACTGCAGGGAGACGATGTCGCCGGGGATCGCCTGCAGGATGCTGCGGGCAATTGCCACTCTCAGCATTAAGGCGCTGGCGAGTGCAGGTCAGGGATCGATGGGGGGGCTTGCTGCCGGATCGCCTCGATGGCGATGTCGATTCGTCGCCTCTCAGTTTTCCCGGGAATGGACGGGCAACATGCGGGTCAGGATGTCGTCCTTGTCGATGAAGTGGTGTTTCAGTGCGGCGCCGACATGGCCGACGATGGTCGCGACGAAGAGCAGGTTGAGGCTCATGTGGACGGTCTGCAGCAGGTCGCCCAGTTCCTTGTTCTTGTTCAGCAGATCGGGAATGGGCAGGATACCGAACCAGACAGTCTGGAAACCCTTGGCCGAACTCATCAGCCAGCCGGACAGCGGAATGGCGAGCATCAGCGCGTAGATGAGGAAGTGGCCGGCATGGGCGGCGAACTGCAGTGCGCGCGGCATGCTCGCCGGCAGCGCCGGGGGGCGATGCGTGAGGCGCCAGAAAAGCCGCAGCCAGACGAGCAGGAAGGCCGTGACGCCGGCCCACTTGTGCCAGGAATAGAGTTTCAGCTTTTCGGGCGAGAGCGGCAGGTCGTGCATGTAGAAACCCAGCGCCAGCAGACCGAAGAAGAGGATGGCCATCAGCCAGTGCAGGGCCTTGGCGGTGGATGTGTAGCGCTCGCTCATGCGGTACCTCCTGATGGCGGAAAAAATGAATAGGCGTCCATGGCGATGACGTGATCGTCGATGCCGGCATGGAAGCGTTGCACCGTTGCTTTTTCGCCACCGGCACCGAGCGAGACAAAAAGCGGCAGCAGATGTTCCTCGCTCGGGTGCGCCCGAACGGCGCCCGGCGCCTGCCGGCGATAGTCGAGCAGCGCGGCGATGTCGTGGGTGGCGAGGCGATCGGCGAGCCATCCGGAGAAGGCGCGGACATAATCCGGGGTCTGCCCGGCCTGGCGCGCGGCGAGTTGATAGTCGCGCAGGTTGTGCGTGACGTTCCCCGAGCCGATGATCAGGAAGCCCTGGGCGGCAAGCGGCGCCAGCGCCTGGCCGAGGCGCCACGCCTGTTGCGGACCCCCGGCGCTCTGGATGGAAACGGGGATCACCGGCACGTTGGCTTCGGGAAACATCAGGCGCAAAGGGACCCAGGCGCCATGGTCGAGGCCGCGGGCCGCCTCTTCCTCAACCGGCAGAGCGGCCGCCGTGATCGCCTTGACGACTTCGCGCGAGGCTTCGCGGCAACCCGTCGCCGGATAGTTGAGGGCGTACAGTTCCTCCGGGAAGCCGTAGAAGTCGTGGATCGTGCGCGGGCGTTCGGCAAAGCCGACGGTAGGCTCCGGCATCTCCCAGTGCGCGCTGACGATGACAATGGCGCGCGGTCGCGGCAGTCCGCCCACCGCGGCGACCATGGCCGCGCCGGCCGCACCCGGTCGCAGGGCAAAGCCGGGGGAACCGTGGGGGACGAAGAAAACGGGTAGCGAGGGGGTCATGCGGGCAACTCCTGAAGCGATTGCCGTACTCTAATCGTCCTTTTGGGTTTGAAATAGCCGACAATCGGCAAATATTTGTTGCGTAAACCGCAACAATGGACAGACCTCGGTGTGATGCGCCTCGTCGTTCACATTGCTGCCGCGGTGCAGACCGGCAGCGAGATCGCCTGCAGCACTTCGCCCGTGCGGCTGTCATGAACAAACGCGGCGAGGCCCAGTTTCGTCGTGTTCCATTCGGCGCCCAGCCCCAGCGTGCGGCGGACCGTCTGCAGCGTCGCGTCGGCGCGCAGCGGGAAGGGCGGCGACCAGTAGCGAACGACGTGGTCGTGGCGCAGCGTTGCCCCGCGGTTTTCGCCGCGCCGCACACTCGATTCGAGACGGTCTTCGTAGAGCACCAGCACGCCCTGCAGGCTGTTCCGGCCATCCTCGGCGGTTGCCGTGCGGAACTGGGCCTCGACGGCGATCGCTCCGGTTTCGCCGCCCTTCATCGCCAGGCGAATGTCTGCGCGCGCCGGCTGGCGATTGATCTGGCGCAGCCGCTGTTCGAAGCTGGCTGCATCGTGCCAGCCACGCAGTTCGCGCATGCCGACGAATACCTCCGGGGTGTAGACCACCGGGCTGGCCGAGCGCTGTCCGAGCTGGCGCTGGCGCTCGCTGAACTGCGCCTGGGCAAAAGGGTCCTGCCAGCCGATGTAGTCCCAGTAGTCGACATGCAGCGACAGCGGCACGACTTGTTCGGGTCCGTAGCGCGCAGCCAGCGTACTCAGCCAGCGGTCGGCAGGCGGGCAACTGCTGCAGCCTTCCGAGGTGAACAGTTCGACCAGCGCCACCGTATGCGGCGGGCTGCTGCGCTGACAGGCAGCCGTCGGAGCGGCGTCGGCAGCGCCGCAAGCGACGGCGAGGAGCAGCGGACTTGCCAGGGAATGCCAGGACATGGAAGCCTCCACGAGTTACGATGAAGCTTGGTCGTCGTCCGGGCGGGAATACTTACGATGCCCGCCTTACGATTCTCGCCTTACGCTTCTCGCGGTTTGCGTTCAATCGCTCTGGCAGCAGGCAAGCGCAGCAGACCATTGCCGGACGCCCGGTCTCATGTTAGGACGACAGCGGCACGACGGGTACCATGATCGTCGCGTCCCATCGCGCCTTGTGAACAACCGGGAGACAGTCGCCATGCCATTCTGGCTGAAACACTATCGACGTGATCTGCTGGCCGGCGACCTCGCTGCCGGCGTCATCGTCGCCCTGATGCTGATTCCCCAGGGCATGGCCTATGCCATGGTCGCGGGGCTGCCGCCGGTGGCTGGGCTGTATGCGAGCATCCTGGCACCGATCGCCTATGCGGTTTTCGGCAGCAGCATGGTCCAGTCGGTCGGACCGATGGCGATCACCTCGCTGATGACGGGCACGGCGCTGGCGGTTCTCGCAGCGCCCGGCTCGGCGCTGAGCGTCGTTCTGGCCGGCCAGATGGCGCTGATCGCCGGCGTGGTGCTGTTCCTGAGCGGCATCTTTCGCCTCGGTTTTCTCGCCGGTTTCCTCAGCCGACCGGTGATGAGCGGTTTCACCACTGGCGCGGCCCTGCTGATCGCCGGGGGCCAGATGCAGCCGCTGCTGGGCGGACCGCTGGCGGCCGTCCATCTGCCGAGCGCGATCATCGGCGTCAGTTCGCTGCTCGCGCTGTGGGCGGCGAAACAGTATCTGGCCAAGGCGCTGAGCGCCCTGGGGGTGTCGACGCGCGTTGCCGAGACACTGGCCAGACTGGCGCCGGTGGCGGTTCTGGTCGTGGCGACGGCCGTGGTCGGTGTTCTGGGTCTGGTGCAAGGCAGGGTGAAGGCGGTTGGCGAGATTCCCGCAGGGATTCCCGGAATCGCCCTGAGGGTGTCGGCCGAACACTGGCGAGCCTTGCTGGTTCCCGGCGTGCTGGTCGCTTTCATGATCTTTCTCTCCAGTCAGTCTGCGGCGCAATCGCTGGCGCAGAAGCGTGGTGAACGCATCGCGACCAACCGCGAGCTGCTGGGCCTCGGCGCCGCCAATCTGGCCAGTGCGCTATCCGGGGGCCTGCCGGTCACCGGCAGCATTTCGCGGTCGGCGGTGAACTACTCGGCCGGCGCCAACACGCCCCTGGCCAGCGTGATTTCGGCCGCCCTGGTCGTGCTGATCCTGGTGGTGCCGACGTCCTGGGTGTCGCTGCTGCCGTTGCCGGCGCTGGCGGCAACGATCATCCTGGCCGTGCTCGGGATGATCGACCTGACGACCTTGCGCGACGCCTGGCGCTACGATCGCGGCGACGCCGGAGCGCTGCTGGCCACCGTCGCCGGCGTGCTGCTGCTCGGCGTCGAAGAGGGCGTGATCCTTGGCGTCGTGCTGTCACTCGCCACCCTGATCTGGCGCACCAGTCGGCCGCATATCGCCGTCATCGGCAGGATCCCGGGCAGCGAGCACTTCCGCAACGTCGAACGGCACGACGTGGAAACACTGCCCGAGGTCTTGATGCTGCGCGTCGACGCCGACCTCTACTTCGGCAATGTCGACGCCGTCGTCGACCGCCTCGAGAACCTGCTGAAGGCGCGAGCGGCGCAGGGTCGGGTCACCGGCCACGTGCTGCTGGTCATGTCGGCGGTGAGCCTGATCGATACCACCGGCCTGTATGCGCTGACCGAGATCAATCGCAGCCTGCAGGCGCAGGGAATCAAACTGCATCTGAGCGAGGTCAAGGGCCCGGTGATGGACCGCCTGCAGCAAAGTGAGTTGCTCGGCAAGGAGCTCAGCGGGCAGGTTTTCCTGAGCACGGCGCAGGCGTTTCGCTCCCTGGCCGAGGAGGCTTCGCCGGCGGGCTGAAGGGGGCGCCCGTTTTCCGGGAAACGCTATCTTCGCACCTCGCCGGCATGCGCGAGAACACAGGCGCGACGGCCGGTAATCGCGCCGATTACGGTTTTTGTAGCGCGCGGAGGCCGCGTCCGCACAACGCCGGCGGCACTGGTCGAGGCGGGAGGTGTCTGGCGACGTACCGAACGGCAAGGTGGTGACTGGCCCGAACGGCTTGTGGAAGAGTGCCCGGTCATTTGACTCGTTTCCTGCTGGTGCATTAATCTCTGACTGTGGTGCGCCTCTCCTGGCGGGTTCGGGTTGCAATTGGCCCGGCCATTCCAGGGTTACCCTGGAGTTTTTTCGGTAGTTGGCTTTTCGTTGCCTGAGCGGCTCACGCCTGCGGCGTGTTTGGCTCAGGCGTCACACGACAGGCTGGAGAGGGCGCCACGCCTTGATCTTGCAAGTCACTATGGATGAACTTTCTGATCGCCCCAACTGCTCGTCGGCAGCCGTGCGCCGGGTGGCGACCGCCTTGGCGCGCGCCTTCATGGCGGGTGAGGCGAGTCCTCCCGCGATGCGGGCGAGAGCTGAGCGGGTACTTGGCCACCCCGCGCCGTGGCTGGTGCCGCTGGCACTGCATCTACACTTCGCGCGTGCGGCACCAGCGGGTGAGGTCTGGCCGCCGCAGCAACATGATCAGGTAGTCGCGTCCATCCTCGCTTTTCCGGCCTTCCTGGCGGCCTTCGAGCGGCCTGAAGCGATCCCGGTGGTCCGTGCCTACTATCCATTTCATCAGCCGATGGGACATCCGCCCGAGCCTTTGGCCGGGCTTCTCCTGCCGTCGCTGGCAACCATCGGTGATCTCGCGGACTGGCTGGAGATGGCGCCGTCCATGCTCGACTGGTACGCCGATGCGTCCGCGTGGTCCAGCCGTTCGCGCGCTGAAAAACTCGATCACTATCATTCCCGCTGGGTTGCCAAGGCGGCAGGTGGCGCGCGCCTGATCGAGGCGCCCAAGGAGAACCTGCGCTTCATTCAACGGCGTATCCTGCGGGAAATCCTCAATCGGGTGCCGGTGCACGAAGCGGCGCAGGGTTGCGTGCGAGGCCGCTCGGTGGTGGATAACGCGCGTCTGCATCTTGGCTCGGCGCTCTTGTTGAAGCTGGATCTGCGGGATTTCTTCGCCAGTATCTCCGGCGCCCGCGTGCATGCGCTGTTTCGCACCCTCGGCTACCCGCGCGAGACGGCCCGCTATCTGACTGGCCTGACCACTCGCTGCAGCCCCGCCTGGCTGCTTCGCCAGGTGCCGCAAGAGGCGTATCCGAGTCCCGAAGAGCGCTGCCGCCGTCGCGATTGGGCACGCCAGTTCATGGGACGGCATCTGCCCCAGGGTGCGCCGACGTCTCCCGCGCTGGCGAACCTCTGCGCCTATCGTCTCGACCTGCGCCTGGCCGGCGCGGCACGGGAATGTCAGGCTGGCTATAGTCGCTACGTCGACGATCTGGTTTTTTCTTGCGCCGACGGAGACCTGGCCCGCGGCAGGCGCATCGTGTTCATGGTTCAGGACATCATTCTCGAAGAAGGCTTCGCCCCGAACTGGCGCAAGACGCGACTCGCACCTGCCTGCGCCAGCCAGCGGATTACCGGCCTGGTGGTGAATGAGCGGCTCAACCTGCCGCGTGCCGAATACGACACGCTCAAGGCCATCCTGACCAATTGCCGTCGCCACGGACCGGCAAGCCAGAATCGCCGTGGACTGCCCGATTTTCGCGCCCATTTGCGGGGGCGGCTGTCCTGGTTGCGACAAGTCAATCCCGAACGGGGCGCGCGTTTGCAGGCGCTTTTTGATGAAGTGCTGTGGGATTAACTAGGCCGTGTTCACAAAATTGCT
>DIME01000018.1 GCA_002425405.1 Candidatus Accumulibacter vicinus | reverse complement strand
GCGCAGCGGCAAGAGCATCGCCGACAGGTGTGGCGGCAGAATTTCGCATTGTTTGATGTCCGCGACGTAGCTGCTTTTCTTCTCGTGGAAGCCGACGAGAACGCCACCTTTCTTCGGCACCAGACGAACGGAAAGGCGCGCTCGATAGCGGTAGCCCCAAGGCTGGCCGTAAATCGGCGCGTAGAGCTGGTCTGCCTTGATGCGGCCGAGGTGCCAGAGATTGTCCTCGAGCAGGCGCTGCTTGGCCGCGACCTGTGCCTGTGGATCGAAATGCTGCATGCTGCAACCGCCGCAGACGCCAAAATGCGGACAGCGTGGCGTCACCCGCTGCGGCGACGATGCCCGCACATGCAGCGTGCGTGCCAGCTCATAGCTGGGTTTCCGTCGATAGCTGGCGTACTCGACGCATTCGCCCGGCAAGGCGCCCTCGACGAAAACCGTTTTGCCGTCAAGACGGGTGACTCCCCGCGCCTCGTGGTCCAGCGACTCGATGGTTCCGGTAGGCATGCGACGCTTCCGCAGAGAAAACGCGTGATTTTATCCTGAATATCCGCCCGGTTCCCGAGGAGAGGCGAATTACAGGGGTGGTCGAACCTGCCTCCGCGAACCGGAATGCCCTCGGCCATCCGGCACCAGCAGATGCAGCGGCATGCGTCAGGGTCTGCAGCGAACCCGGGGCAAACCGCTTGCGAGCGCCGCGAAAACTGGCCAATGAACTTTGTGAAAAAATCCAATCAACCGATTTTTAATTATTTTTCAACATCTTCGGGATTTTCACAGGGCGCAATTGATCTCGCATAGTTGAATCACAGATGTGCCATAATCATGGCCTTTGCAGCTTGGATCGAGCGGACACGAGTTCGCATCCTGCAAAACGGCCTGATGAATTGCCCGGCAATGAGGCAAAGCACAAGTGATCGGGCCCAGGAGGAGTGAATTTTTTTGCTTGTCAATGGAGGAATATCCCGTGAACAGTCTACTCAAGCTTTCCAGCCTGATCGATGGGCTCACCGAGCTCATCGGCAAGGCCATCATCTGGCTGGTCCTGGTCGTTACACTGATCGCCGCCGGCAATGCGGTCATGCGTTACACCATCAACTACAGTTCGAACGCCTTTCTCGAGATCCAGTGGTACCTGTTTTCGGCGATTTTTCTCTTTGGCGCGGGCTACACGCTGAAACGCAACGAGCATGTGCGCATTGACCTGATTGCCGGCCGCCTGTCGAGAAGAGGCCAGACCTGGATCGACATTTTCGGCATCATCTTTTTCCTGCTGCCGATGGCAATCGCCGTGATGTACTTGTCGTGGCCGATCTTCCTGCTCGCGCTGCACAACAACGAGCAGTCGAGCAACGCGGGCGGCCTGGTGGTCTGGCCGGTTCGTCTGCTGGTGCCGATCGGCTTCTTCCTGCTGGTGATTCAGGGCATCTCCGAGTTGATCAAACGCATCGGTTTCCTGCAGGGCAAGTGCCCTGACCCGAGCGCAAAGACGCACCAACCGACGCCTGAAGAAGAACTGGCACTCGCCATCAAGGCCCAGAAGGGAGAACTGTGATGACCGAGTTCCTGATCGCCAACATGGCGCCGATCATTTTCGTTTCGATGGTCATCTTCCTGCTCGTCGGTTTCCCGGTCGCTTTTGCGCTGGCGGCCAACGGCATCTTCTTCGCGTTGATCGGCATCGAACTCGGCCTGCTCGGCCCGCAACTGTTCCAGGCATTGCCAGACCGCATCTTCGGCATCATGAACAACGATACCTTGCTGGCGATCCCATTCTTCACCTTCATGGGACTGATCCTGGAGAGGTCAGGCATGGCCGAAGACCTGCTCGACACCATCGGCCAGCTTTTTGGACCGCTGCGTGGCGGCCTGGCCCTCGCGGTGATCTTCGTCGGCGCGCTGCTCGCCGCAACGACCGGCGTCGTCGCGGCCTCGGTGATCTCGATGGGTCTGATCTCGCTGCCGATCATGCTGCGCTACGGCTATGACAAGAAACTCGCATCCGGCGTCATTGCCGCTTCCGGAACGCTGGCGCAGATCATTCCCCCTTCGCTGGTGCTGATCATCATGGCCGACCAGTTGGGCAAGTCGGTGGGCGACATGTACAAGGGCGCCTTCCTGCCAGGCATGGCACTGACCGCCTTCTACGTCGGCTATATCGTGCTGGTGGCGATTTTCAGGCCGCGCTGGACGCCGGCCCTGCCACTCGAAGCGCGGACCTTGCGCGGCGGCAAGCTGCTGCTGCGCGTACTGACGACACTGGTCCCGCCGCTGCTGCTGATCTTCCTGGTACTCGGCACGATCTTTCTCGGCATCGCGACGCCGACCGAGGGCGGAGCGATGGGTGCAACCGGTGCCCTGATCATGGCGCTGGCACGCCGGCGCCTGTCGTGGAAACTGCTCAGGCAGGCGATGGACACGACCGCCAAGCTGACCACCTTCGTGGTCTTCATCCTGGTGGGCGCACGCGTTTTCTCGCTGACCTTCTACGGAGTCGATGGCCACAAATGGGTCGAGCACCTGCTCACCGGCCTGCCGGGTGGCGAAATCGGTTTCCTGATCGTCGTCAATGTCCTGGTTTTCCTGCTCGCCTTCTTCCTCGATTTCTTCGAGTTGTCATTCATCGTCGTGCCGCTGCTGGGCCCGGTTGCGCAGGCACTCGGCATCGACCTGATCTGGTTTGGTGTTCTGCTGGCGGTCAACATGCAGACTTCGTTCATGCACCCGCCTTTCGGTTTTGCGCTCTTCTACCTGCGCTCGGTGGCACCGGCGTCGGTCAAGACCACCGATATCTACTGGGGAGCGATCCCTTTCGTCTGCATCCAGGTGATCATGGTCGGGATCCTCATCTTCTTTCCGCAACTCGTCACCATCGGCCTCGACGAGGACACCAAGGTCGATCTCGATTCGGTGCAGATCGAGATGCCGACTTCCGATTACGGCACCTCCTCCACGCCACCGGGTTTCGAGAGCCCGAAAGAGGCTTCTTCCCCTGCCGCTTCGGAAGATGCGGCCAGCAAGGCCGTGCGCGATGCGATGAAGCAGGATCAGGCGAAGTAACCTCCGCCGCCTCTCGGCGACTGCTCGACGGTCGGAGATCGTCGAGCAACCTCACGGGTGATGGCCATGAAAAAAGGAACGGAGGCTTTGGCCTTCGTTCCTTTTCTTGCGCAGTCTAGCGATATGGCAGCAGTGACCGACTGCTGCCTAGCGCTTGCTGTACATGTAGCTGGCGTACGAGCCTTCGGCGATGCGGTGCCAGAGGTTCTGGTCGTCCATGAACTTTTTGTAGTCGTCGTAGACTTTCTTGAACTGGGCATTCGATGCCGAGGTCTCGGCATACAGATCCATCGCCGCCTTGTAGCAGGCGTCCATGACTTCTTTCGGAAACTGTTTCAACTGTGTTCCCGAACCGACGAGTTGTTTGAGTGCCGTCGGGTTCTTCGAGTCGTACTTGGCCACCATGTCGACGTGCGCGTCGGCACAGGCGATTTGCAGAATGGCCTGGTATTCCTTCGGCAGTTCGGCCCACTTTTTGAGACTGATATAGGCCGATACCTGCGGGCCGCCCTCCCACCAGCCGGGGTAGTAATAGAACTTGGCCACCTTGTTGAATCCAAGCTTTTGGTCATCGTAGGGGCCGATCCATTCGGCCGCGTCGATCGTCCCCTTTTCGAGCGCCGGATAGATGTCGCCACCGGGGATCTGCTGCGGCACGGCGCCCAGCTTGCTGAGCACGGCACCGGCGAAGCCACCGATACGGATCTTCAGCCCCTTGAGGTCGGCAGATGTCTTGATCTCCTTGCGATACCAGCCACCCATCTGGGTCGTGGTGTTGCCACAGGGGATGGTCATGATGTTCGACTTGGCAAACACCTCGCCGAGCAATTTGCTGCCGTTGCCGTAACGCATCCAGGCGTCCATCTGGCGGTTGGTCATTCCGAAGGGAACGGCCGTCTCAAGCGCGTAGGTGGGATCCTTGCCAAAAAAGTAGTAAGAGACAGTATGCCCCATTTCAACGGTACCGTCCTTGACGGCATCGAACACCGCCGGCCCGGGAACGATTTCGCCGCCGGCAAAAACCTGAATCTGGAACTTGCCGCCAGTCGCTTCGGCGACCCGCTTGGCCATGTGCTCGGCACCTCCGTAGATGGTGTCGAGGCTCTTCGGGAAGCTCGAAGCCAGGCGCCACTTGACCGTCGGGGCATTCTGGGCAATCGCCGGCATGGCCATCGAACCGACCGCAAGGCCAGCACCCGCATTCTTCAAAAAGGAACGTCTTTCCACAATTTGTCTCCTATAGGTTTTTGTAAACGAACTGCCCGTCGATTATAGCGAAAGCGGTGATGCGCGAAATAAAGATCAAGTCCGTAAACTGCTGCAAATCGGGTGGCGATCGCCACCGCTTCGCTTCGGTACGATGACGCTGTCGAGACGTTGATCGACCGACGGAGAGAAACGATGGCTGGGCATGGTGAATCCGGCTCCCCGCAGGAACCCGAAAACTGGGGGCAAGGCGCTCCTCTGGAAGCCTGGATACCCGTCTGATACGCTGGCGGGCGCCTGCGACAAAGGCTGGGCGGTTGCGCCTGACTCGCATTTCACGCACTACCGCTCGTGACCAGTTATGATGGCCCCTGTCAGGTCGCTGGTGACCGTTTTCCTTATCTTCCTGCCATGCCAAGGCACCCCATGACCGAAAATGATGAAATTCTGGCCATACCGCTGTGGATCAACGGCCACGCCTATCTGACGATGGCGCCGGCCTTTTTCGATGTCCGTGATCGGCGCACCGGCCAGATCAGGCGCCGTACGCCGCTGTGCGGCACGGATCAGGCGCTGACCGCCGTTGCCTCGGCCCAGGCCGCATTGCCCGCCTGGGCGGCGCTGACGATCGCGGCCAGGGCGACGCTGCTGGCGGCGCTGGCGGCGGCGCTGGCGACATACGCAGAACACTTTGCCGGCTTGATCGCGGAGGAAACCGGCAAAGACGCCGCGTCGGCGTCGGCCGAGGTCGAGCAGTCGCTACGCGTGCTGCAGGCGGCTGCGGCCGGCAGCGTCGCGACTGGCGGCAGCGGTGTCGTGGCAGTCATCTGCGATGACCAGGCACCCTTGCTCGGACCCCTGCAGCTTTCCGTTCAAGCGCTGCTGGCGGGAGCGACGGTGGTCGTCAGGCCCAGCCCCAAGGCTCCGTCGGCAGCGTTTGCACTGGCCGAACTGACGGCGCGCAACGGTTTTCCTGGCGGCGTGTTGAACATCCTGCACGGTGACCTGGCGGCAATCGAGGGCCTGTGTACCGCCTCGGCGGTGGGCCTGCTGCTGTTTTCCGGTGATCCCGCCCTGGGCAGCAAGGTGGCTGCCATCGCCAGCCGCCACGGCAAGCCGTTTGTGGACTAACGGTCATGACTTTTCCAGGCGCCTCCGGTTTTGAAAGTCATGACCGTTTCCTCCCTCCCCCGACCCTGCACTCGCAAGAGGGAGGGGAAATTCGTGAGTCGCTGACGCAACTTTCACATTGAGCCATGCACCGAATTGTCCATCTCGAAGGCGAGTCGATCATCGCCGACCTGCGCCGGCCGGATTTTCCCCATCACTGGGTCGAACATGCGACCACGCTGCAGCCGCAGGTCGCAGAGCGGCTCACCGGGGCGACGATTGCAATCGTCAACAAGCTGTCGATCGGCGCTGAACTGATTGCCGTACTGCCGGCGTTGCAGATGGTCGCGGTTGCGGCGACCGGCACCAACAATGTCGATCTCGATGCTTGCCGCGCCCGCGGCATCGTCGTTTCGAACATCCGCGGCTATGCCGTGCATACCGTACCCGAGCATGTCTTCGCGCTATTGCTGGCGTTGTCGCGCAATGTCGTTGCCTATCGGCAGGCGGTGGCTGCCGGCAATTGGCAACATTCCAGGCAGTTCTGTTGTCTCGATTATCCGATCCGCGACCTGCACGGTGCCAAACTGGCGGTCATTGGCAGCGGCAATCTCGGCGGAGGCGTCATCAGGCTCGCCGAGGCCTTCGGCATGCGCGTGCTGCGCTGCGAGCGCAAGGGCGCGCCAAGCGTGCGCCCCGGCTATACCGCTTTCGACCAGGCCTTGCACGAAGCCGACGTGGTCTCGCTGCATTGCCCACTGACTCCCGAGACGAAGAACCTGCTGGGGGAACCCGAATTGCGGGCCATGCGGCCTTCAGCACTGCTGATCAACACGGCGCGCGGCGGCCTGGTCGATGAAGCGGCGCTGGCCCAGGCGCTGCAGCAGGGCTGGATCGCCGGTGCCGGTTTCGATGTTCTGAGCGTCGAGCCGCCGAGCACCGGCAACGTCCTGCTGGCACCGCAATTGCTCGCGCGACCGAATTTCCTGCTGACCCCGCATGTGGCCTGGGCCAGCCGGCCAGCGATGCAGGCCCTCGCCGACCAATTGACGGCCAATCTCGAAGCCTTCAACCGCGGTGAACCGCAGAACCAGGTTGTCTGATTCAGGGCACCCGTCTGGCCAGGGACTCGGCGGGCACTGGCTCTCAGGCACGGGAGGCGACACGCCTGCGCGTGTGTTGGCCTGGCGTGTACCTGCCGCCGGAGACGCGGTCCTGCCGCAATTCGGCAACGGAAAGCGCGCCGCGCTCGCGCAACAGCCGCAGATAATCGGGGCGCCGCTTGCCGTATTTCACTGCCAGGCGATCCAGGTAGCAAAGCCAGGCGTCCGGATCGGCCTGGTCTGCCGCCTGTGCTGTTTCGGGCAGTTTGACATTCCAGACCTCGTAGCGGTAAACGAAGACTGCCCAGTCGTACAGCAACTCGTCGCTGGTGTGTATTGGCACGGCGTTGGGATTGACACCGGCGTCAAGCAGAAGGCGCAACATCTCGGTGTCCATGTTCAGAACCGCCACGATCAGCGGGCTGGAACCATCCCGGCTGCGCGCATGGGGATCAGCACCCAGGCATAACAATTCCTTGACCACCGCGTACTTGGGCGTTTGGGGGCAAAACTCCAGGTCACCGATCACTCGCTCAAGTATCGTATCGCCGAAGCGATCCGTGCCATTCAAGTCAAAACCCGCGGCCACCTGGGCACGTATCGCACCGATCTCTCCCGCACACGCACTTGCTATGAAGGTCTCAACCCGATTCTCGTGATCAGTTCCTGGCTGTCTCATGTCGTTCATTCGTCACTCCTTCACGCCACCGCTCGACTCCACAGGGAAAACGCTCTCTTCAACCGTTCGGGGCGAATACCCATCATAAGAGTTATTCGGGCCGAATCCATAGTGGAAATACTCCTGTTGCTGGCGGGAATCTTTCCCGGTTGGCGTGCAGGGAGAGCATCCGCGGCGGCAGGCCGGCACCGTTGATCTCGGGTCTCTGCAGGCGTTTGGCAAACCCGCATGCCCGTCTCGAGCATTCAATGGGGTGGTGCCAGGGGTCGCTGTTGGGGAGTGTTTGAGAGATAATCAGGCGGTGACCACACCGCCCACCCGTCAGCTTGCGGACGCACTGTCCGCTCTCAACCTCGCGGTCTGCAGCAGGACGGGCGGCGATGGCCCTTGGCGCGGCCGGCACCAAGGTCGACCGGTAGCCGGCTGCGTGACCCGGCGCAGCCGCTTAAGGAACGTGCAGAGGCGGCAGTGGCCAACACCGATTCGGCAGGGGGCCGCATGCACTCGCTGATCGACTCGCAGTGCGATTCGATCGCCGTGCTCGACGAACACGGGGTGATCATCAGCGTCAACCAGGTGTGGCGCACCTTTGCCGAAAGCAACCGCGGCAGTGAGGCACTGGCGGCCGGGGTCGGCATCGATTACCTGGCGGCAGTGCGCAGGGCAGCCGCTACCGATTCGCTGGCAGCGGCTGCCCTGCGCGGCTGTGAAGAGGTTCTGGCGGGACGGCAGACGCTGTTCACGCTTGAGTACCCCTGCCATTCTCCAGATCGCGAACGCTGGTTCGAATGTTACGCCACTCCCTTGCTGGGTGCCATCAAGGGAATGGTCGTCGGTCATCGGGACATCAGCGCCCGCAAGCTGGCCGAGAGGGTGCCCGAGGAGCGTCGCTCCGAGCGGCACCAGAATGAGCGCGACCTGAACGCGGTGCTGAACAGCGTCTCGTCGATGATCGGCTACTGGGACCGCAATCTGCGCAACCGCTTCGCCAATCATGCCTATCGCGACTGGTTCGGCATCGATCCGGCGACGATCCCGGGCAAACATATCCGCGAGGTGATCGGCGAGGAACGCTACCGCCTCAACCTGCCCTACATCGAAGCCGTACTGGGTGGCGCAGCACAGCAATTCGAGCGCGCCATCCCGTCGCCGGATGGCCGTTCGGTGAACCATGCCCTGGCCCGTTACATTCCCGACATCATCAACGGCGAGGTGCAGGGGTTCTTCGTCGAGGTCGTGGACGTGACCCCGATCAAGCGCAGCGAGCAGGCCCTGCAGCGCGCCCAGGAACTTGGCCGGCTCGGCAGTTACCTGATCGAACTGCCCTCGGAATCCTGGATTGGCAGTCCGATGCTGGAGCGGATATTCGGCATCGGCCCGGCGTGTGAACATACCGTCAGCAGCTGGGAGCGGCTGCTCCATGCGGCGGACCGGCAGGCAACGCTCGATTACTTCCACCAGGTCGTCGCCGAGCGGGGAGTATTCGACCGCCAGTACCGGATCATTCGACCCAGCGACGGCATGGTGCGCTGGATGCACGGCCTCGGTCAGGTCGAGTGCGCCGCCAATGGAAAAGCCCTGCGCATGGTCGGCACCGTCCAGGACATCACCGAGCGCAAGCTGGCCGAAGAGGCGACGCAGCTCCTGCTTGACGAGAACACTCGCCTGGTGCGCCAACTGATCTCGGTGCAGGAACGTGAGCGAGCGGAGCTGGCCCGCGAACTGCACGATGAACTTTCCCAGCACCTGACGGCGATTCGCGCCTTTGCCGGAGCCATTCAGCGCAATGGCGGACACGATCGCGAATGGGTCAAGACCGCAGCGCAGGCGATCGAGGATTCCGCGCGCGCCATCTACCAGGTGTCGCACCGCCTGATGGAAGGCCTGCATCCCAACATTCTCGACGCCGCCGGCATTGTCGAAGCGCTTGCCAGCCTGCTCGAGGTCTGGGGACAACAGCATCCGGAGATCGAGTGGCGAGCCTCACTGGATCGGGAGCTGGTCTGTCCGACAGCGCCGGTGCGGGTGGCCATCTATCGCATCGTCCAGGAGTGCCTGAACAATGTCACGCAACATGCACACGCTAAGCGGCTGCGGGTCGTCCTCGCCAGACGGCAGCACGGCGAGTCCCTTCGGCTGCTCATCCGGGACGATGGCGTCGGCATGGATGTGGGCGCACCGCAGTAACCGTTCACACCCCCGC
>DIME01000079.1 GCA_002425405.1 Candidatus Accumulibacter vicinus | reverse complement strand
CGCGAGCGGTGCTGCGCTATCGCTGGCGCTCAGCCGCTGCCGGAAGCGGGAGCGCAGCGGACGCTTCTGGCAGTCGGCTGCAGCGCTTTGTTCGGCGCTCTGGGGCGCGCCGATATCAGCCGAACTTTTTCGCAATCAAGGCTCCGACGCGCAAGGCGTTGGCCTGGATAGTGAGCGTCGGATTCAGCCCCGACCCCGTCGGGAAGACAGACCCATCCGCAAGATACAGGTTTTCGATATCGTGCAGGCGACATGACTCATCGACGACCGACGTCGTCTTGTCAGTGCCCATTCGACAGCCGCCGGTGCAATGATAGAGTTGGCGAGCGGTCGGCTTCTTCCCCAGGAACTCTTTGAGATCCGCCCGTGCGTCGTCCTCCGTAGTCGCGCCGGCGACCTTCAGCATCTCCTTCGCCTTTGCCGCCGTGAAGACGGCGGCATTCATGTCGAACGGGTGCGGGCGATAGATGATCTCCGTGCCTGGCATGCCGTAGCGGTCAACGCTGTCGCGGCGAAGGGCTACCCGGTTGTGGCGTGTGGGCATGCAATCGCCGATGTAGCTGAGGTCGAGTTTGAATGGGTAGATCTCGTTGAAATACCGTTTGGCCTGCGCCCCCCAATACTTCTTGCGGAGTGCTTCCGCAAGCGGGCCGCCGTTAGACGACACCATCAAGATGCCCGTTTTGAGGAACGGCTGGTTCGCGTCCTCACTCATGCGGTGGTAGTAGCTCATGGAGAACGCCGTGTGCGGCGCCGTGTCCCAGGTCGTCGTCGGTTCCGGAGCAATACTCCGGGCGCCACCCGTCATGTGGAACATCAGGTAGCGACCTATCACTTCCGGATTGCCGACCGCGGACGCCATCAGCAGCCGGTTCGTTTCGATCGTCTCGCAGGCGACCACGACCACCGGGGCGCTTAGCTCCTGGACCTGGACTGAGCCATTGATGTCGCCGACCACACATTCCAGCGAGGTGATCCGCCCGTTCGCGGCGTGGAGCTTGCGGACGAACGTCCGGGGCTGGATCGTGAGTTTCCCAGTCGCTAATGCCGACCGGAGCACCGTCACCCGCATGTCGGACTTTGCCTCGAATCGGCATGCGAAGTCTTGGCAGAGTCCGCTGTGGTGGCACGGCTCGCGGCCCTGATGGTCCCTAGAGTTGATCGCCATCGGAGTCGGGATCAGTTGTGCTTCGTGCTTCGCTCGTTTGAGCGCAGCGTCGAGTAGTGTTCCGGCTTTGCTGTACTTCAGCGGCGGCAACCCGGACGCGGGGGCACCGGCTATACCGATAAGGGCTTCGGCTTCATCGAACCACTGCTTGAACTCGGCCGCAGTCACCGGCCAGTCGCGAAGGTCCGCCCGATGTTCTGCGGAGAGGTCTGGCTCCAGGCGCTGGCACAAGTCGCCCAGCTTCGTTTTCATCGCGAAATCGACGTCCTCAAAGCGAAACGACGCACCACCGAAGTGAACCGTTCCGCCCCCGACCAGTTGTGACATCCAGCCGTCGCGCGTGGGGACCGTTGTCGGAGGGTTCGTGTTGCCCGGCTCGGCGTATGTCAGAAAGCGAATTTCCTTCCGTAGTTCCGGCATTAGGTGCTCGGCTTGGATGAACTTGAACTCGTCTCCTCGCCCTCGGGAGGAGAAATGCGAGCCGAATGCGCCCCCTTCATAGAAGTCAGACACCTCGCGAGCCGGCCCCTTCTCGAGGACCAAGGTCTTCATTCCGGCCTTGGTCAACTGCCAGGCGACGCACGCGCCACCTGCCCCACTACCAACGACGATCGCATCGAACTTGGTATAGGCCATGGTTTACTCTCCGAGTGTCATGAAGCGGGTGTAGAACCAGCCGATGCCGTGCGCATTGCCGCCATAGCCCGGTTCGGCCATGAGGCCACAGGATACTGCCTCGTGGATCGCGGCGAACGCTTCCGCTTGCGGGCGCAGCATAGCCCACTGTGTGGGCGGCAACGCGCTTTTTTGAAGGGCCGTGAGCACGTCTATACGCTCTTGCTCCGTGAGCACGGCGAAATGACGTCCCGTGTACCGCTTCAGGCAGGCGTCAGTCAGGTCGCGGAGCGCCAATTGAATGCGGATGCCGAAAGGTGGCTGCCAAGCCGCCCGGAAGTGAATGTGGCGGTCAACCCTTGCTTCCGAGGCCTTCAAAAGGTGTTGACGACCGTTCCGGCTCGCGACTTGGTTCGGCGGGAACAGTGTGTCTGTCAGGGCCTCAATCAATTCGGAGTACGGAAGGGTGAAGAGATTAAGCGGGTTCTCGGCCAAGTCAGGACAGTCGCGGATTTCGCCTTCCGGCGTCTTGCGACTGTACCCCCGAGGTTGAAGGCCGAGTGCATCCCCCAACCCGTGGACAAGAGCATGTTCTGTTTTTGTCTCCAACCGCTACCCTCCTACTTAGGTGATTTCCGGGAATCAAGATCCCGAACAACTACCGCAGCGGCTTGTTATTCTGGCCATGAGCCCGGCCTGTCGCCATGACTCTTGGTCGACGACCTGCTGCCGACGATGCTTCTGCTGCGCGCCGCCTGGAGCGGC
>DIME01000019.1:4545-11009 GCA_002425405.1 Candidatus Accumulibacter vicinus | reverse complement strand
CGGGTGGCGAGATCCGCGATGAAGGCGCCACCGGCCGCGGCTCGAAACCGAAAGCCGGCCTCTGCGGTTTCTCGGTCTCCAACCTCCACATTCCGGGTTTCCCTCAACCCTGGGAGCGCGCCAGCGCCGACTACGGCCGCCCGGCCCGCATCGCTTCGCCGCTGGCGATCATGCTCGAAGGGCCGATTGGTGCGGCCGCCTTCAACAACGAATTCGGCCGCCCGAACCTGGCCGGTTATTTCCGCAGCTACGAGCAACTCACCGGCAGCGGCGACGAGCCGCTCCTGCGTGGCTACCACAAACCGATCATGCTCGCTGGCGGCGTCGGCAACATCGCCGCCAGCCAGTCGTTCAAGGCCGGCACGCTGCCACCCGGCACGCTGCTGCTCCAGATCGGTGGACCGGGCATGCTGATCGGCCTCGGTGGCGGCGCCGCCAGTTCGATGACCACCGGCAGCAACGACGCCGACCTCGATTTCGCTTCGGTGCAGCGCGGCAACCCCGAGATTCAGCGGCGCGTGCAGGAAGTCATCGACCGCTGCTGGCAGATGGGTTCGCCCGACGGTGACGGCTCCACACCCGGCGACGGCAATCCGATCCTCTCGGTACATGACGTCGGCGCTGGCGGCATCTCGAATGCCCTGCCCGAACTCGCGCATGGCGCCGGCAGCGGCGCGCGCTTCGATCTGCGCGCCGTGCACATCGAGGAGCCCGGCATGTCGCCGGCCGAGATCTGGTGCAACGAAGCCCAGGAGCGCTACGTGCTGGCGATTGCGCCCAGCCGCCTCGCCGAGTTCTCGGCACTCTGCGAACGCGAACGCTGTCCCTTCGCTGTCGTCGGCGCGACCACCCGCGAAAAGCGCCTGCTCGTCGCCGACAGTCATTTCGGCAACCATCCGGTGGACATGGACATGGACGCGCTGCTCGGCAAGCCGCCGCGGATGACGCGCACGGCGACGCATCTGCCGCCGTCGAGCGTGCCTTTCGATGCCACCGAGGTGGATCTCAAGGAAGCCGCGTATCGCGTGCTGCGCCTGCCGGCAGTCGCCGACAAGACCTTCCTGATCAGCATCGGCGACCGCAGCGTCGGTGGCCTGACGGCACGTGACCAGATGGTCGGACCCTGGCAACTGCCTTGCGCCGACGTCGCGGTGACGCTGATGGCTTTCCACGGCTACCGCGGCGAAGCCTTCGCGATCGGCGAACGCGCGCCGCTGGCGGTCATCGACGCGCCCGCATCCGGTCGCATGGCAGTTGGCGAAGCGCTGACCAACCTCGTCGCCGCCGACATCGCAGCCCTCGGCGAGGTCAAACTTTCCGCCAACTGGATGGCCGCCGCCGGCTTCCCCGGCGAGGATGCCTGCCTGTTCGATAGCGTGCGTGCGGTCTCCGATCTCTGCCAGCAAATCGGCGTCTCGATTCCGGTCGGCAAGGATTCGCTGTCGATGCGCAGCGCCTGGCAGGAGAACGCCGGGGCCGACAAAGGCCGCCAGAAACAGGTGGTCTCGCCCCTGTCGCTGATCGTCACCGGCTTTGCACCGGTGCAGGATGCCCGCCGGACGCTGACCCCGCAACTGCGGCTCGACGCCGGTGAAACCGACCTGTTGCTGATCGACCTCGGCGCCGGCCGCCATCGCCTCGGCGCTTCGGCGCTGGCGCAGGTGTATCACGCTACCGGCAACGAGGCTCCCGACGTTGACGATCCCGCCCGACTGCCCGCTTTCTTCACTGCGATCCGCCAACTCGCTGCCGCCCATCGGCTGCTCGCCTACCATGACCGCTCCGACGGTGGCCTCTTCGCCACTGTCTGCGAAATGGCGTTCGCTGCCCATTGTGGCGTTTCGATCGACACCGATGGCCTGTGCTACGACCCGCTGATCCACGACGTCGACGGTAACGAAAAGCGGCCCGACCTGCTCGGCGGCCGTTCCTTCGAAATGCTGATGCGCGCCCTGTTCTGCGAGGAACTCGGGGCTGTCGTGCAGATTCGCCGCAGCGAAAGGAGCCAGGTCATGGGTGTCCTGCGCGCTGCCGGCCTCGGGGCCTGCTCGCAGTTCATCGGCGCCCCCAACCCCTGGGATCAGATCCGCATCATTCGCAACGCCAGGGCGGTGTTCAGCGAAAAACGCGTCGACCTGCAGCGCGCCTGGTCGGAAACCAGTTTCCGCATGCAGCGCCTGCGCGACCACCCGGAATGTGCGCAGCAGGAATACGACCAGATTCTCGATGCCGGCAATCCCGGCCTGTCGGTGACGCTGAGCTTCGATCCCGCTGACGATGTCGCGGCGCCGTTCATCCACCGTGGCGTTCGGCCGCAAATCGCGATCCTGCGCGAACAGGGCGTCAATGGGCAGGTCGAAATGGCCGCCGCATTCGACCGCGCCGGCTTCGCCGCCATCGATGTACATATGAGCGACATTCTTGCCGGTCGCATCGCGCTGGCCGACTTCAAGGCCATCGTCGCCTGCGGCGGTTTCTCCTACGGTGACGTACTCGGCGCCGGTCAGGGCTGGGCGAAGACGATCCTCTTCAACGACCGCGCACGTGACGGCTTCTCGGCCTTCTTCACACGCCCGGACACCTTTGCCCTGGGCGTCTGCAACGGTTGCCAGATGCTGAGCGCGCTCAAGGACATCATCCCCGGTGCCGACGCCTGGCCGCGTTTCGAACGCAACCGCGTCGAGCAGTTCGAAGCACGCTTTACGATGGTCGAAGTGCCCGAGTCACCGTCGATCTTCTTCTCGGGCATGGGTGGCAGTCGCCTGCCAATCGTCGTTTCACACGGTGAGGGGCGGGCCGTCTTTGCCTCGGCAGCACAGCAAGCGAATGCGCTGGTCGCGATGCGCCATATCGACAACCGTGGTCAGCCGACCGAAGTCTATCCCTGCAACCCGAACGGTTCGCCGGAAGGCGCTACTGGCTTCACCACCGCAGACGGCCGTTTTTCGATCATGATGCCGCACCCCGAGCGCGTCTTCCGCAGCGTCCAGATGTCCTGGCACCCGGCCGACTGGGAAGCGCGCGGCTGGGAGGATTCGCCGTGGTTGCGGATGTTCCGGAATGCGCGGCGCTGGGTAGGATGAATGATCGGCGGGCGGCGGACATTGGTGTCCGCCCTGCCCGGATGGCGGACCAGCAAGGGATGGGGTCTCCCAGGCGTTCAGAGCACAGCGGGGCAGGAAGGCGGCACGGCCGGCAACGCCATTGACCAACCATATGGTCAGGTTTCGTCGCAAACGGGGGGCAATGCCGGTCCCTTGCCGGCATCCCGCTGCGGCGGCGCCGCGACCAGACCGGCGATCATCGTGTCCACCATCGCCGGTGCCGCGGTATTCAGGTCGAAGGCCTCGGGATGCATCAGCCAGTGCTGGATCACTCCGTGGAAGAACGCCTGCAGCAGGTGTGCCGCGAGATGGCTGTCGGTGTCGGCGGACAGGTGGCCCTGCACGATGGCACGGACGATGATGCGCTCGAGGGCGTTGGCACATTGGCGATCCATTTCGTCGATTTGCGGCGCCCCGTCGGCCGGTTGGGCCAGCCGCTCGGACTTGCAGAGCAGGATCTCCAGCACCGCGCGCGTGCGCGGGTTCAAGGCGATCTCGCGCATGGCCTGCACCGACACCGCATGCAAGGTGGCGATGGCGTCGTCACCGTCGCCATCCGCCGCCTGCTCAAGGCGACTTTGCAAAGGCAGCGTGGCGCGGCTGCACATCGCGCCGAACAGTTCGCCCTTGTCGCGGAAGTGCCAGTAGACGGCGCCACGGGTAACACCGGCGGCGCTCGCCACGTCGCCCAGCGTCGCGCTGGTCACGCCGCGGGCACAGAATACCCGCTCGGCGGCGTCGAGCAGGGCTTCGCGAGTCGCCAGCGCTTCGTCTTTCCTCCTTCTCACCATTTCTTCTGTCCTCTTGCGGCATGTCCATTTACAAACATTCCTGAATGTACGTAAAATTCGCCCCTTCTGCAAGTCGCGATGCGAGCCAAAGGAATCCTCATGTCAGCCTCCCCTGCCCGTCTTTCTTCCCCTTCACTGCTCCTGTTGATCCTCGCCGCGGCGGCCGCTGCCGGTTGCGGGCAGCAGCAAGCGCCCGGCGGCATGGGGGGTTTTCCGCCCCCCGAGGTGACAACGATCAACGTCCAGCCGGCATCGTTCCCGGTGACCTTCGAATACGTCGGGCAGACCGCCGGATCGAAGGATGCCGAGGTACGGGCACGGGTCACCGGCATCGTCGAGAAACGACTCTACCAGGAAGGTGCAGCGGTGCGCGCCGGGCAGCCGCTGTTCCTGCTCGACGCCAAACCCTTCGAGGCGCAACTGGCGTCCGCCGAGGCCGAGTTGCTGCGTGCCCAGGCCCAGAAGACCCAGGCCGACCGCGAAGCCGCCCGGCTCAAGCCACTCGCCGAGCGCAAGGCGATCGGCCAGAAGGAAGCCGACGACGCCGCTTCCGCCGCCGAGTTCGCCGCCGCATCGATCAAGGCGGCACAGGCGAAGCTGACCGAAGCCAGGCTCAACCTTGCCTACACGCGCGTCGTGGCGCCGATCAACGGTCTGTCGAGCCGCGCCCAGCAATCGGAAGGCAGTCTGGCCAACGCCAATACGACCTTGCTGACGACGGTCTCGCAGGTCAACCCGATCTGGGTGCTGTTCAACGTCTCCGACAACGAGCAGTTAAGGTTGAACAAGGCGATCGCCGACGGTCGCCTGACGCTGCCGCGCGACCATGCCTTCGAGGTCTCGGTGAAACTCTCCGACGGCTCGACCTTCCCGCGCAGCGGCCGCATCAACTTCGCCGACACGCGGGTCAACCCGCAGACCGGCACCTACGAAATGCGCGCCGAAATCGCCAATGCCGACCTCGCGCTGAAGCCGGGTCAGTTCGTTCGCGTTGCGCTCAAGGGCGCACAGCGTCAGGGTGCACTGGCGGTGCCACAGGTGGCGGTACTCGAAGGACCGCAGGGCAAGTTTGTCTACGTCGCCGGCAAGGACCGGGACGGCAAGGACATTGCCGTCCCGAGACCGGTGGTCGTCGGCGACTGGTCCCAGAGCGACGGCACGAACGTCTGGCTGATCGAATCGGGGCTCGCCGCCGGTGACCGCGTGATCGTCGACGGGCTGGCGCGGATCATGATGCCGAACTCGCCGGTGCGCATCACCGAGCCTGCCGCTGCCGCTTCCGCTTCCGCCCTCCCCGGCCAGCCGCCTGCTGCCGACCCAGCCACCCGATAAGCGGAGTATACGCCCCGATGTTCTCTCGCTTCTTCATCGACCGCCCGATCTTCGCGGTGGTCATCTCGGTGTTGCTCATCGTTGCCGGCCTGGCGGCGATGCGCTCACTCCCGATCGCCCAGTATCCGGAAATCGCACCGCCGGTGGTCACGGTGCAGGCCACTTATCCCGGTGCCTCGGCCGAAGTGCTCGAATCGACCGTCGCCGCGCCGCTCGAAAACGCGATCAACGGTCTGCCCGGCATGATCTACATGTCGTCGAATTCATCGTCGAACGGCCTCACGCAGATCCAGGTGACCTTCGAGATCGGCACCCAGATCGACATCGCCGCGGTCAATGTCAGCAACCGCGTCAAACAGGTCGAATCGCGGCTGCCGCTGGAGGTACGCCGGCAGGGCGTGACCGTCGAGCCAGGCTCTTCGGCGTTCCTGCAGGTGCTCGCCTTCTATTCGCCCGACGGCCGCTACGATGACCTGTTCACCTCGAATTACGTGACGCTGAACGTTCTCGACCGTCTGAAGCGGCTGCCGGGAACGACCAATGTGCAGATCTTCGGCGCCAAGGACTACGCCATGCGCATCTGGCTCAAACCTGATCGCCTGGCGCAGTTGAAACTCACCCCCGGCGACGTCGCCAGTGCGATCAACGAACAGAACGCGCAGTTCGCCGCCGGCAAGGTCGGCCAGTCGCCGATCGGCAAGGGCCAGGACCTGGTGTACACGGTCACCTCCAAGGGTCGTCTCGCCGACCCGGCGCAGTTCCGGGAGATCATCGTCCGTGCCAACCCCGACGGTTCGACGGTGCGTCTTGACGATGTCGCGCGCGTCGAACTCGGTTCGCGCGACTACGAGTTCAACGGTCGCTACAACGGCCAGCCGGCCACCCTTGTCGGCATCTTCCTGTCGCCCGGCGCGAACGCGCTCGACGTCGCGAAAAGTGTGCTGGGCACCGTAGACGAGCTCCAGCAGCGCTTTCCCGAAGGCCTGAGCTATGCGGTACCCTATGACACGACACGCTTCGTCAAGGTCTCGATCGAGGAGGTGCTGAAGACGCTGGGCGAAGCGATGTTGCTCGTTTTCCTGGTGGTATACCTGTTCCTGCAGAGCTGGCGGGCGGCGATCATCCCCTTCGCCGCCGTCCCGGTGTCCTTGATCGGCACCTTCGCCGGCATCTACCTGCTCGGCTATTCGATCAACACGCTGACCCTGTTCGGCATGGTGCTGGCGATCGGCATCGT
>DIME01000019.1:0-4178 GCA_002425405.1 Candidatus Accumulibacter vicinus | reverse complement strand
GACGCCGCGGTGCAGGCGATGCACGAAGTGACCGGCCCGATCATCGCCATCGTCCTGACGCTGACCGCAGTGTTCGTGCCGATCGCCTTCCTCGGCGGGCTGACCGGCGAGCTGTATCGGCAGTTCGCGGTGACCATCTCGATCTCGGTGGTGCTCTCGGGAATCGTCGCGCTGACGCTGTCGCCATCGCTCTGCGTGATCATGCTCCAGCACGGCCACCGCCAGCCGAACCGCTTCTTCCGCTGGTTCAACGCCTGGTTTGCCCGTGTCACCGGGCACTACCTCGACGGCGTCGTCTGGATGATCCGGCGCGCCGCACGGGTGCTGGTGCTGTTCGCCGGCATGGTGGCGATCACCGCCTTCCTGTGGCGCACGACGCCGGGCAGCCTGGTCCCCGAGGAGGACCAGGGTTTCTTCATCAGCGCGGTGATCCTCCCCGACGGTGCGACGCTCGAACGCACCACCCGGGTCGTCGAACAGGTCGAGGCGGCGGTACGCAGCAATCCCGACAACCAGGATGTCGTGGCCTTCGCCGGCTTCGACTTCATTGGCGGCGGTTTTCGCAACAATGCGGCGACCCTGTTCGTGACCCAGAAGCCCTGGCACGAGCGCCAGACGACTTCGCAGCAGTTGGTTGGCGAACTGTTCATGAAAACCGCGGGCATCCGGGAAGCGCTGGTACTGGCCTTCAATCCGCCGGCGATCTTCGGTCTCGGCACCGCCGGCGGCTACGAATTCTTCATCCAGAATCGCGGCGACGGCGGTTCCCGACGCCTGCAGGAAGTGCTGCAGCAATTCCTCGCGCGCGCCAACAGCGACCCGCAGCTCGGCGGCGCGCAGACCTTGTGGCGCGCGACCGTTCCGCAACTCTTCGTGGACGTCGACCGCGAGAAGGCCAAGAAGGCTGGCGTCGCGATCGACGAGGTGTTTGCCGCGCTGTCGTCGACGCTCGGCACCTACTACGTCAACGATTTCAACAAGTACGGACGCACCTGGCAGGTATTGATGTCGGCCGAACCCGAGTACCGCAAGCGCCCCGACGACATCGAGGGACTCCATGTGCGCTCGCAGAAGGGCGAGATGGTACCGCTGTCTGCGCTGGTCAACGTGCAGCACGCATCCGGACCGGATTCGCTCGACCGTTTCAACAATCTGCCGGCGGTCAAGGTCATCGGCCAGACGGCGCCCGGCATCAGTTCCGGTCAGGGCATCGCGCGCGTCGAGCAGATCGCGAAAGAGGTGCTGCCGCCGGACTTCAGCTTCGACTGGGGCGGTTCGTCGTACCAGGAGAAGAAATCGAGCGGCGCCTCGACCTTCGCACTCGGCCTCGCAGTGGTGATGGTCTTCCTGATCCTCGCCGCACAGTACGAGAAGTGGTCGCTGCCGCTGTCGGTGCTGCTGGCGCTGCCCTTCGGCACTTTCGGCGCACTCGTCGCGATCTGGGCGAAAAATCTCATCGGGCCCTTTTTTCATGCGACCCCGCTGACCAACGATGTGTATTTCCAGATCGGTCTGGTGACGCTGCTCGGCCTCGCCGCCAAGAACGCCATCCTGATCGTCGAGTTCGCGGTGTTGAAACACGCCGAGGGTCTGTCGGCTTCGGCCTCGGCGATCGAGGCCGCCCGCCTGCGTTTCCGGCCGATCCTGATGACCTCGCTGGCCTTCATCCTCGGCGTCCTGCCGCTCGCCATCTCGACCGGCGCCGGTGCCGGCGCGCGCCACTCGGTGGGTACCGGCGTGATGGGCGGCATGATCGCCGCAACCCTGCTCGCCGTCTTCCACGTGCCGCTGTTCTTCAAGGTGCTCTACGACCGGCGCATTCGCGAAACGCGCTCGCACGACGAGTTGCTCGACGAGGTGCGGCACCTGCACCACGTCATCCCGGTCGTCCCCCCGGCACCGGGACCGCTCGCGAAAGGAGGCGAACATGACTGACCCCCGCCGGACGCTGCGCGCCCTGGCACTCGTCACCGCGACGACATTCGCGCTCGCCGCCTGCCAGTCGACCCCGACCACACCGCCGCTGCTCGACCTGCCACCGGCGAGCGCAACCGCCGCGCCAGATCTCGAGCGCTGGTGGACGACCTTCAACGATCCTACCCTGACGGCGCTGATGGACGAGGCGCTGGCCCACAACCTCGATCTGCGGGCGGCGATGGTGCGCGTCGATCTGGCGCGTGCGAACGTGCTGCTCGCCCAGTCCTACCTCTACCCGAGCATGAACCTCGGCGTCGATACCCGCCGCAACCGCATGACGCTGGTCGGTTCGCAGCCGTTGCCGGAGAATTTCAATCCGACCAACAATGATTATCTGGTCGGTTTGCGCGCTGCCTACGAAGTCGACCTCTGGGGACGTTATCGCAACGGGGCGAGCGCCGCGCGCAGCGAGCTGCTGGCGACCGAGTACGCACGCCAGACGGTACGCACCGCGGTCGCGGCCGAGACCGCGCGCGCGTACTTCGGCCTGCTCGCGGCCGACGCCGAACTGGCAATGCTGCGTGACACACTGCAGTCGCGTGACCAGACGGTCGCCCTGCAGGTCGATCTCTACCAGGCCGGCCTCATCGGTGACTACGACCTGCAGCGCGCGCAGGCCGAACGTGCGGCCGTGGCCGCCAACGTCGCCGTCGCCGAGCGCGCGGTCGGCACCTACGAGTCGGCGCTGGCGGCGACCGTCGGCCGTTCGCCGCGCGAGGTCTTCGCCGCGAAGATCGCCCGCGACCTGACGCAGGTCCGCCTGCTTGATGTCCCGGAGGTACCGTCGGGGCTACCCTCGGACCTGCTCGAACGCCGGCCCGACATCAGACAGGTCGAAGCCCAGCTCGCCGCTGCGAGCCTGCGCATCGATGCCGCGCGCGCGCAGTATTTTCCGTCGCTGTCACTGACCGCCTCTTACGGTTCCGAGTCGGCGGCGCTTGCCAAGCTGTTTTCCACGCCGGCGCTCGCCTGGGGGATCGGCGCCTCGCTGCTGCAGCCCCTGATCGGATTGAAAGCGATCGAGGCCAACGTCGAAGCCGAGACCGCCCGCCGCGAAGCCGCCGTGGTCAGCTACACGCAGACCGTGCAGAGCGCCTTTCGTGAAACGCGCGACGCGCTGATCGCCAACCGCAGCACCCGCGACGCGCTCGCCGCGCAGACCGAGCGCGCACAGAAGCTCAAGGCCTCGCTCGAACTCGCCGAACTGCGCTACCGTTCCGGCTACTCGGGTTACATCGACGTACTCGACGCGCAACGCCAGCTCCTCCAGGCGCAGACCCTGCAGATCCTGGCCGCGCGCGACGTGCGCTTTGCACTGATCGATCTGGCGAAGGCGATGGGGGGTGGATGGGATTATGTAAGATGAGGCAACATCAATCCGCATCGCGCAGTTCCTCGCTGACTTCCTCCGCCGTTATGATGAAGAGGGAACATGAGCATCTGCAAACCGTTGTCCGGCATGTGGCGGGCGAGATTGCGGCTCCGCCAGTAATTGAAGAGTGTGTTCAGCTTGGTTGATGAACACATCTTTGCCTTTATCGTGAGCGAGACTCGTATGCCAACGACAAAGTCGGGAACTCGAGTTAGATAGCGCCGAGCAGATTGGCCGCGGCCTTCTCCCTGCTATTCGACAAGGCTCCGGATTGCTCGGCTAAGACCTTGATGATCAACAACGGCCGCGGCGTGAGGAGGTGGTGCCAGTGGGTCCAGCCGTGAGTGCGAATAGGCTCGTCGGTATTACCGCCACCTTTGGGAATTGCCTTGGACGGAATAAAGGTAGTCACGCGGAAGCCGCCCAGTTTTCCAGTTGCAGACCCCGGACTTTGGAAAACTCGCACGTGTTGTTGGTGACCAGAACGGCATTGACGCTCAGTGCATGCGCGGCAATCATGGTATCCAGGGAGCCAATCGGTTCCCCCCCGGCGCTCCAGGTCCGCGCGCAAATCGCCATACACCCACATGGCCGCCATATCGAAAGGGAGAACCTCCAGCGGGGCAAGAAACATTTCCTGCGCCTGGCGATTGCGTATCGAGGCGCTTTTGGCCACACCAAACGCAAGTTCTGCGGCCACCACACTCGACAGCCCGATGTCACCCAGTCGGTATTGATGAAAACGCGCCAGCACTTCAGGCGGTTTGGTATTGATGATGTAAAGCAGATATTGGTGTCGAGCAAAATCATGCGGTAATCTCGGCACGAA
>DIME01000104.1 GCA_002425405.1 Candidatus Accumulibacter vicinus | reverse complement strand
ATACGCGACTTTCACATTAATGCTACCGCGCCACATCTCGACTCTACACCCTGCATCTTGCATGCATCCATGCATCTTCATGTGACGGGAGCAGGCCTTGGCCTGTGTTATCATGTACAGTTACTGATTTCCGGCTGCCCCCATGGGTCTATCCACGTGCTCAACTGCGATCTCCATTGTCATTCCACCTGCTCGGATGGTCTCCTTTCTGCGGACGACCTGGTCCGTCGAGCGGCGGCGAATGGCGTGGACATGCTGGCGCTGACCGACCACGATGACCTCGATGGTCTACCGTCAGCACGAGCGATGGCGGAAGAACTGGGGATGGCCTTCGTCAACGGCGTCGAGATCTCGATCGAGTGGGAGGCGCTGCAGATTCATATCCTGGGTTTCGCTTTCGATAGCGCCGATCCGGTATTGAACGACGGTCTGGCCACGATTCGTTCGGGCCGGATCGAGCGTGCGCGGCGCATGTCGGCGGCGCTCGAGAAGGTCGGCATCGCTGGCGCTTTCGAAGGTGCGATGCGTTATGCGGCCAACCCGAGCCTGGTCAGCCGCGCGCATTTCGGCCGCTATCTTGTTGAAAGTGGCGTCTGCAAGGATCTGCGCAGCGTTTTCGAGTCGTACCTGGTTCCTGGTCGGCCGGGTTATGTCGATCATCGCTGGGCGACGCTGGCCGATGCAGTGCGCTGGATTCTTGGCGCCGGCGGGATTGCGGCGGTGGCGCACCCGGGGCGCTACAAGTTGTCGCGCCCCGAGATGCGGCGTTTTCTCGGTGACTTCAAAGCCTTGGGCGGGCAGGCGATCGAGGTCATGTCGGGGAGTCATACGCAAGAGCATGTGGAGGTTTTCGGCCGCCTGGCCAGGGAATACGATTTTCTGGCGTCGCGCGGCTCCGATTTTCACGGGCCGGGCGAGAGTTATGTCGATCTGGGCAAACTGGCACCACTGCCGGAGGGGTTGAAGCCCGTCTGGCAGGGGTTCTGAGCCACGGGAACGCGTCATGGCTCAGTACATCACGATTCATCCCGACAATCCGCAGGTAAGGCTGTTGCAGAAGGCGGCCGAAGTCGTCCGCCAGGGTGGGGTCATCGCGCTACCGACGGACTCGAGTTACGCCCTCGGTTGCCATCTCGGCGACAAGGCCGCAGTCGAACGAATCCGCAGCCTGCGCGGTGTCGATGACCGGCACCACTTGACGCTGATGTGCCGCGACCTGTCGCAGATCGGCCAGTTCGCGCGCGTCGACAATGCTCGCTATCGCCTGCTCAGGGCCACGACGCCGGGCAGCTATACCTTCATCCTCGAGGGAACCCGCGAATTGCCGCGGCGTGTCCTGCACCCCAGGCGCAAGACCATCGGGTTGCGCATTCCGGCGCATGCGGTCACGCTGGCCCTGCTCGAGGCGCTTGGCGAACCATTGCTGACTTCGACCCTGATCGTCGCCGGTGACGAAGACCCGCTGACCGAAGGCTGGGAAATCCGCGAGCGGCTCGACAGCCAGCTTGAACTGATCCTCGACGGCGGCTTTTGCGGGACCGAGCCGACGACGGTGGTTGATCTGACCGGTGCGCTGCCGGTGCTGGTGCGCGCCGGGCTCGGTGCGCTGGCGCCAGTGGGACTTGACTGAGGAACCTTGCATGCAGGCGCTGATCCAGACGATTGCCATTGCCGCGTTGCCGGTAATCCTCGCGATTACCCTGCACGAAGCCGCGCATGGTTATGCCGCCCGCCACTTCGGTGATCCGACCGCCTGGCAGGCCGGGCGGATCACGGCCAATCCGCTCAAGCATGTCGACCTGGTGGGAACAATCCTGGTACCGGCAATCATTCTGCTGCTGTCGACGGGAGGCATCCTGTTCGGCTGGGCCAAGCCGGTGCCGGTGAATTTCGGTCGCCTGCATCACCCGAAGCGCGACATGTTGTGGGTGGCCGCCGCCGGCCCGGCGGCCAATTTCGCGATGCTGCTATTCTGGGCCGCGTTGTTCAAGCTGGCCTTGCTGCTACCGATCAACTTCTTCAGTCTGCCGATGGCGCGCATGGCGGAGGTCGGCATTTCGATCAATATCGCGCTGATGGTGCTCAACCTGTTTCCATTGCCGCCGCTCGATGGCGGGCGGATTGCCGTCAGCCTGCTGCCGCCAGAAGCCGCCTGGCGCTTTGCGCAAGTCGAGCGCTTCGGCTTTCCGATCCTGCTGTTGCTGCTGTTTACCGGGGTGCTGGGTTCGCTTCTGACACCGGTGATGCAACTCGTTGGCGGACTGATCGATACCCTTTTTCAATTCAATTAACTTCCTGAACCCAGAACATGTACGCAGAACGAGTCCTCTCCGGGATGCGCCCGACCGGCAGCCTGCATCTCGGCCACTACCACGGTGTGCTGAAGAACTGGGTGCGCCTCCAGTACGAGTATCCGTGCCTCTTTTTCGTCGCCGACTGGCACGCGCTGACCACCCAGTACGACGACCCGCAGGACATTGTCGATTCTACCTGGGAGATGGTCGTCGACTGGCTGGCGGCCGGCGTTGACCCGGCACGGGCGACCCTGTTCATTCAGTCGCAGGTGCCCGAACATGCCGAGCTGCATCTGCTGTTGTCGATGATGGTGCCGCTGGGCTGGCTGGAGCGCGTGCCGACCTACAAAGATCAGCAGGAGAAACTCGAGAATAAGGATCTGTCGACCTATGGCTTTCTCGGCTATCCCTTGCTGCAGTCGGCCGACATCCTGATCTACCGGGCCGACAAGGTGCCGGTAGGCGAGGATCAGGTTCCGCACATCGAGTTTTCGCGTGAGGTGGCGCGCCGCTTCAATCATCTCTATGGGCGCGAGCCGGGTTTCGCGGACAAGGCCAGGGAGGCGGTCAAGAAGCTCGGATCGAAGCGGGCCTGCCGTTATGAAGAATTGCGCACGCGTTTTCAGCAACGGGGTGAGCAGGCGGCGGTCGGGCAGGCACATGCGTTGCTTGACGAAGTTCATGGCCTGTCACATGCTGATCGCGAGCGCCTCCGCGGCTACCTCGAAGGCACCGGCAAGATGATTCTCGTCGAACCGGGTGCACTGCTGACCGAGGCCTCGCGGATGCCGGGGGTGGATGGCCAGAAGATGTCGAAGTCCTACGGCAACACGATCACGCTGCGCGAGGATGCCGCCTCGGTGACGCAGAAAATCCGGCGCATGCCGACCGACCCGGCGCGGATTCGCCGCACCGATGCCGGTGATCCGGATCAATGTCCGGTTTGGCAACTGCATCAGGTGTACTCGGACGCAGCCTGTCAGGCCTGGGTGCAGCAAGGTTGCCGCAGCGCCGGGATCGGTTGCCTGGACTGCAAGCAGCCGGTGATCGACGCCATCTTGCATGAGCAGGCGCCAATGCGCGAGCGCGCACAACCCTTTCTGGACGATCCGCAGCTGGTGCGATCGATCATTGCCGACGGCAACAGCAAGGCGCGCCATCTCGCGCGTGAAACGATGCGCGACGTGCGCCAGGCAATGGGAATGGACTACCGCTAAGTGATGGTGCAGTTCGTCGATCCGCGATGAGCACTAGCGCGACCATCGCAGCAGCGGCAGCGGTTGAGGCTCCGGTCAGTCCGCTGGCCAGGATCTACGGCGAACCGCTGGTGCAGATGCCGCACGACCTCTACATCCCTCCCGATGCGATGGCGGTCATGCTCGACGCCTTCGAGGGACCGCTGGATCTGCTGCTGTATCTGATTCGCAGGGCCAATGTGAATGTGCTCGACATTCCGATGGCGCCACTGACCGAGCAGTATCTGGTCTACGTCGAAGCGATGCGCTCGCAAAACCTCGAACTGGCCGCTGACTATCTGGTGATGGCGGCAATGCTGATCGAGATCAAGTCGCGGATGCTGTTGCCAAGACCGAAAGCCGCCGTCGGCGACGATGCGGAGGATCCGCGCGCCGAACTGGTACGGCGACTGATCGAATATGAGCAGATGAAGCGGGCCGCGCAGGCGCTCAATCAACTGCCGCAAGCCGAGCGTGATTTCGACTGGGTCGAGGTCTGGGTCGAGAAAACCTTGCTGCGTCGGTTGCCGGAAGTCACGGTGCTGGATCTGCAGAACGCCTGGCGCGGCCTCCTGCGGCAGGCCAAGCTGCATGCCCGGCATCTGGTGCAGCGCGAGGAACTGTCGGTGCGCGAGCACATGACGCTGATCTTGCGCCGCCTGCGCGATGCCGGCGGGTTTGTCGAGTTTGTCGATCTCTTCGATCCGGCCCTGGGTGCGCCGGTGCTGGTCGTGCACTTTCTTGCCCTGCTGGAGCTGGCGCGTGAGCATTTGCTCGAAATGACCCAGATGGAAGCATTCGCTCCAATCTACCTGCGCTTGACCGATGCCCGTGGTGACTTCCGGTAAGGCGATGGCGCCGCCACCGGCCGCGCTGCCTCCCGATACCACGGCAGTCAAGCGGGTGCTGGAAGCGGTGCTGCTGAGCACGCGGGAACCCTTGACGCTGGCCGATCTGCGCAGGGTGTTCGCCGACCAGGTCTCTGCCGAGGTCCTGCGCGGGCTGCTCGACGAACTGCACAGCGAATGGCGCGAGCGGCCGCTCGAACTGCTGCCGGTGGCGAGCGGCTGGCGTTTTCGGACGCGTGCCGAGTACATGCCCTATCTGGAACGGCTGCACCCGGAAAAACCGCCGCGCTATTCACGTGCAGTGCTGGAAACGCTGGCCATCATTGTCTATCGTCAACCCGTGACGCGCGGTGACATCGAGGATATCCGCGGTGTGACGGTTGCCACACAGGTCATTCGGGTGCTCGAGGAGCGTGGCTGGGTCGAGGTCGTTGGCCATCGCGATACCCCCGGTCGACCGGCTCTGCTGGCGACAACCAGAAAATTCCTCGACGACCTTGGCCTCTGCAGCCTCGCCGAGTTGCCTGCACTCGAACAAATCAATTCCACACTGGACCTTGCTGATGCCCAATAACAAACGCCGTACGCTTGCCGAATCCCCTCGTTCGCCACGTCCGGCTGCGCCGGCCACGCCGCCAACGGGACGGCGGCGACCACCGGCAGCGCCGCCGGACTCTGCTGCCGCGACCGGGAACGCGCGCCCGGCGCCGGGAACGGCTGCCGGCGAGTCAGCCCGGCGTACCCGTCACCAGGAACTGGCAGGCAAACCGGAGCGATTGCACAAGTTGCTGGCTAACAGCGGCATTGGCTCACGCCGGGAGATGGAGGCACTGATTGCCGCCGGTCGCATCCACGTCAATGGCGAGCCGGCACACCTCGGACAGACGGTCGGCCCGGGTGACCGGATCAAGGTCAATGGCAAGCTGGTACAGTTGCGCTTCTCCGACCGCTTGCCACGGGTAATCCTCTATCACAAGCCCGAAGGCGAGATCGTTTCGCGCAACGATCCGGAGCATCGGCCGAACGTGTTTACCTCGTTGCCGCGGATGTCAGCCGGACGCTGGGTGGCGGTCGGTCGTCTCGACTTCAACACCAGCGGCCTGCTGCTGCTGAGCACCTCGGGGGATCTTGCCAATCGACTGATGCATCCGCGCTATCAGCTGGTACGCGAGTACGCGGTGCGCATCCTCGGCGACTTGCCCGACGATGCCCGTCAACGCCTGCTCGATGGCATCGAACTCGACGACGGACCGGCGAAATTCGCGAGCTTTCAGGAAGCTGGTGGCGAGGGCGCCAACCGCTGGTTCCGCGTGTCACTTTTCGAGGGTCGCAACCGTGAAGTGCGGCGCATGTTCGAAGCCGTTGGCGTCGTCGTCAGTCGCCTGATGCGTGTTCGTTACGGTCCTTTCGTGTTGCCGCCGAGCCTGAAGCGGGGGCAGGTCTACGAACTGACCGAGGCCGAGGTAAAGAAGCTGCTGGTCGATTTCGGCATGGCGATTGCCGAATCCGGTCGTCCGCTGCGGCGACCGCGACCCGCTTGAGGGGCGTTGCTCGCTCACGGGTGTGATTCAAAGTGAT
>DIME01000021.1:17511-30093 GCA_002425405.1 Candidatus Accumulibacter vicinus | reverse complement strand
AATCAGGTCATCTGCGACTCGGCGGCGACGGCAAGGGCGCAAGCTACCGCGCCATGGCCTTCGCCGCACCCGTCGTGCCCCGGCAAGAGATCGCCGTCGGCCGCCGCTTCCGGATCATCCTCGCGACCCCTGGCGTATTCGCCGACGGTTGGCTGCCCGAAGGTGTCTCGCGCCGCGGCAGCGGGGACTACCGACTGCAAGGCGATGGCTTCTCGGCGCGTCTCGCCTGCGCCGTCGTCCCGCGTTTCGACACCGTCTCCGGCTGGGACCTCGCCCGGCAGCAACCCAAGACCGCCCAGCGCGCGGCCCCGGCCGGCAGCGTGTACTGGTTCGACGACTTCGCCGGCGATGTCGGCAAGCTTGCCGATTGGGTGGCCGGTGGCCTGTGGGGCGATAATCCTGACCGACCACGCCGCGCCGAAGGTTTCAACCGCGCCTGGCTGGGATTGTGGAGGAATACGCATTGACTCTCTCATCCACGCCGCACGCATTGAACGCCACTGCTGCAACCTGATTCCTGACGAAAGGACACCTCCATGTTCGAAGCCCAGCAACTCGTTTTCTACTCCTGCGTCAGCCCCGTTCACATGGGCGCCGGCCAGGCGATCGGCGTCATCGACAACCCGATTCAACGCGAAGTCCATACCGGTCACCCGCTGATCGCCGGCTCCGGCCTCAAGGGCGCGGTGCGGCACCACTTCACGCGCACCTGGCAGGACAGCGAGCTGATCAGCCGCCTGTTCGGACCCGAGCGCAACGCCTCCGACCATGCCGGCGCGATCGCCTTCAGCGATGCCACGCTGGTCACCTTCCCGGTGCGTTCGCTGAAGAACGCCTTCGTCCATGCCACCTGCCCAAGCGCCCTCGCTCGCCTCAAGCGGATCGCCGGAAGCACGGCGACATGGGCCGTGCCGACCGTCACCGCGGGCAGCGCACAGCTTGCCAGCGCGGCCATGCTGACCAACCAGCGGCTGCTGCTTGAGGTGTTCGATTTTGCCGGGACAGCAGAGGCCAAGGTCACTGCCATCGCCGGCTGGCTGGCCAAGAACGCCCTGCCTCCCGGCGACGAACACGAATTCTTCCGCAACAAGCTCAGGAATGACCTCGTCGTTCTTTCCGACACCGATTTCGGACACTTCGTCCGCAACGCGACGGTCGTCGAGGCGCACGTCAGAATTGACGACCAGACTGGCGCGGCGGCCGATCGCGCGCTGTTCTACACCGAGAGCCTGCCGCCCGAATCACTGCTCGCCGGTTTGCTGCTCGCCAGCGTCGAGCGCCGCAAAGGCTCCGGCAAGGACGACCTTTACGACGCCGACCGCGTGCTCGCCAGCGTGCTCCATGACCAGGGCGAACGCCACGGGCTGCACGACCACCTGCTGCAGGTCGGCGGCGACGCCACCAGCGGCCGCGGCCTGATCGTCGTCCATGCCGCCGTGGGAGACCGGCCATGAACACGCTCGACCAGCGACGAGCGCAATACGCCTGGGAGCGTGCGAACCGCAACACAGTGGTCGAAGGCTACCGCGAGATGGTCAAGGGCGCGCCCGCACTAATCATGGGCAACGGGCTGATGTCCGCACTTGCCTACTACCGCTCGCGCACCGGCAGCAACGAGCGCGCCGCCCAATTGGCCCTTGACGACGTGCTGGGTTGGCTGGCCAGGCGGCAGATCGTCCCGGCCGATTTCCCATCGGCGATGAATGCCTTTTTCGAAGCAGGCGCGCAAGACGTGATGCGCGCCACCGACGAAACATTGGCCATGCTCCGCTGGCTGCGCCAGTTCGCCGACGCTGTGGAGTGCACCCGATGAACGTCGCCGCCGTTCCCAAATACGTAGTCAAAGCCGCTGCCGGCTTCCGCAATTGCCCGCCTGGCCATCGCTTCAACCTCTATTTCGAGATCTGGCAGGAGGGCAACTGGCTGATCACCAGGAACGGCAAGGCCGACGCCTTGCGCGATTGTCTGGCTCTGGGCGACGCAACGGTGGTTTTGCGAGCGCTGCGCGCACGCCAGAAAGCCCTCGCGGAAGCCCTGCCCGAAGAACAACGCTGGATCATCGACGCCGTGTCGACCTCCCCCTTCGCCACCGGACTCGGGCTCGAACACCCGGTCGACAACGGTTTCGCCTTTCTCTCGCCCTACGGCCTGCCCTACCTCGCCGGCAGCGGCGTCAAGGGCGTGCTGCGCCAGGCGGCGAACGAGCTTCGCGACGACGGCGATACCGGGATTACGCAACCGCTGATCGACGCGCTCTTCGGCCAGGAACTGCAGAGCGCCGACGCGTGGCGTGGCGCGCTGACCTGCTGGGATGTCTTTCCGCAGCCGTCCGGCGACAGCCTTGTCGTCGAAATCATGACGCCCCACTTCAGCGACTACTACCAGAACAAGGACACGCCACACGACGCCGGCAAACCCAATCCGATTCCCTTTCTGGCCGTTCCCGCGCGCTCCCAATTCCGCTTCGTCGTGACCTGCGATCCCGCGCGCCTGCCGGCAGGTGCCCACGACTGGAAGGGTATCCTCGACCGCATCATCGAACACGCCTTCGCCTGGCTGGGTTTCGGCGCCAAGACCGCCGTCGGCTACGGCACGCTGGCCGAAGACCCGGCGATAGCCGAAGAGCGCCGGCGGGTGGAGGGTCAAAAGCGTCAACAAGCGGCGGCGGCAGCCGAGGCCACGCGCCGCGCGCAACTTTCGCCCGCGGACCAGGAACTGGAAGCCGCCCGTGGCAGCATCGCTGTCCTGCGTCGCGCTTTCGAGAGTGCCAAGGCAAAGGGAAGGTACCAGGCCGGCTCGCCGATCGACCAGGAGCGGTTGAAACTCTTCCAGCGGGCGATCGAATGGCATGGTCCGATCGCGCGTCGCGAAGCCGCCGCCCTGTTGCGGGAAGTCATCCAATGGACGGGCTGGCCAGGCAACCGGGAACGCAAACAGCAGTTCCAGACCTGGCTGACGGAGCTGGAATCATGACCGCGCGGCAAGGCAGCCTCTCGGATCACGAGCGACTAACCCCGTTGATCGTCCTCGAAGACCCACCACCCGGCGAACGTACATGACTACCCTGATCAGTTTTCTCGGCAACCCAAGCAAGCGCAAGGCCTCAACGCTGCGCACCGCATGAACGCCGCCACTTCCTTCCCGGTCGCCCGCTACCGCTTCGAATTCCAGGTGCGGCAGGCCATCCGCCTGCCCGATTACGCCGGTTCGATGCTGCGTGGCGCCTTCGGGCATGCGCTGCGGCAACTCGCCTGCATGACGCGCCAGAAGGAGTGTGCCGGCTGCCCGCTGATCGGCTCGTGCCCCTACCCGATGATCTTCGCGCCGCCACCGCCGGTCACCCACAGCCTGCAAAAGTTCTCGCAGATTCCCCCACCCTACGTCATCGAACCGCCCGCCTGGGGCAGCCGGGCACTCTTCGCCGGCGAGACGCTGACTTTTCATCAGGTACTGATCGGCCGCGCGCTGCCGGAACTGCCGCTGATCATCCTCGCCTGGCGGCGGGCGTTCGCGCGCGGCATCGGCGCCGGCGACGGCACGGCGGATCTGCTGCGCGTCGTCCATTGCCAGCCGGACGGCGAGCAGGAAATCCATCGGCCGGAAGTCGGCAGCACCGCCGCGCACCCGCAACGCATTTCCATCGGCGGTGAGACCGACGTTTCGCCGGACAGCGCCGCCACGCTCCGCTTCGAGACGCCGCTGCGCCTGCAGCAGAACGGTCGTGCGCTCCCCCCGGAGCGGTTGCCAGCGCGCACGCTGCTGATGGCACTGGCCAGGCGCGCCAGCCTGCTCGCCGAGTTCCACGCGGCGGGCGCGCTGGTCGAGGATTTCGCTGCGCTCGGCGCCGCCTGCGCCGACATCCGGGAAGAGAAGTGCCTCACTTGGCTCGACTGGACCCGCTACTCCTCGCGGCAGCAGCAGAAGATGAGCCTTGGCGGCGTCATCGGGACGTGGCGCCTGGTCGGCCCGCTTGCCCCGTTCGCCCCGCTGCTCCAACTCGGGGAATGGCTGCACGTCGGCAAGGAAGCAACGTTCGGCCTGGGCCGCTACACGCTTACCGACCGCCTCCGGGGAGACACCTGCGAGGCGCCAGGAGAAAGTTGCGGACACCCCCGCCAAGTCATTGAAAAACCTGCTACAGTTCGGTAGGTGCAGTCAGTAACCAGCCCTGAAAACAAAGGGATTGAGACTTTCACCAACCTCCACAGTTTCAACTTCGGCCCGTCAGTAACCAGCCCTGAAAACAAAGGGATTGAGACGGTTTTCATGATGTTTCCTTTCATGTGGTGGATGTCAGTAACCAGCCCTGAAAACAAAGGGATTGAGACAACACGACGAAGCTTAGAAGGTAAGGGTAATGTCAGTAACCAGCCCTGAAAACAAAGGGATTGAGACGCTCAGTCCAAGCTTGTTTAAGCTCAGCCTTGTGTCAGTAACCAGCCCTGAAAACAAAGGGATTGAGACAGGGTAAAAACTACCTACCGATGCGTGTAAGACGTCAGTAACCAGCCCTGAAAACAAAGGGATTGAGACCTGCTGACGCCGCGCAGATCCACGGTACTGGCATGGTCAGTAACCAGCCCTGAAAACAAAGGGATTGAGACCCAGGCTTTCGAGCGCATCGCCAACCGACTTGAGTCAGTAACCAGCCCTGAAAACAAAGGGATTGAGACTTGAACCGGCGGGCGCCGCCGTGAAACAGGTGCGGTCAGTAACCAGCCCTGAAAACAAAGGGATTGAGACCGGTGCCGGTGGTGCCGGTAGTGGTGCCGGTGGGTCAGTAACCAGCCCTGAAAACAAAGGGATTGAGACGTGAAGCTTGACGAGCTTCTCGACGGTCTTGGGTCAGTAACCAGCCCTGAAAACAAAGGGATTGAGACTCGAGGTTGGTCTTGACTAGAAAGCCGCCTTCGGGGTCAGTAACCAGCCCTGAAAACAAAGGGATTGAGACCTGTCGTCTGATCGTCTAGCCAGTCGTCAATATGGGTGTCAGTAACCAGCCCTGAAAACAAAGGGATTGAGACATGTGCTCCTCGTGCAACACAGGGCCACCACCAAAGTCAGTAACCAGCCCTGAAAACAAAGGGATTGAAACCACTCGAAAGCGCTAGCATCCGCGGTGAAGTTGAGTCAGTAATCAGCGTTTCCTAAAACTCACTAAGTGGCCATGAAAAAGTCTTCCGACATTCCAGCAGCGATTTGAGGATGAATTCCGCCCTGTGATTGTCGGAAAACTTATCCGAGACCGCTTAAACAAGGGGCGATCACCGATGCCAACGCCTCGCCATCGAGCAGTCACCTTGGAGAGGCCATGCCACATGAAGTACTTCGACCAATACTTTCATTCGCACCCTGCGCTCTCCTTCACGCGATCGCCGCCGGCAAGCCGCTCCAGAGGATTCCCGCGGGCAGGCTGGCGCGTCCGATGCGGCCCTGAAAACCGCGTGCCGGCAGCGCATAGCAGCGCACGTCGTCGTCCTGTGGTTCGATCAGCGCGTCGATCTCCTGCAGGCAGCGATCCTTGGCGGCGTCACTGCCGACCAGCAGGAAAATGCTGTATTCGAGCGGGGAGGCGTGCTTGCACATCTCGCGGTGGACGCGCAACAGGCGGCGCGGATGGCTGATGTCGTAACCGATGACGAAAGCCTGTTCAGAAGTCATCGTCGTCTACCTCGGTATCGGTGGCCAGGGCAGTGCTGCCTGCCGGGCATGGCGCAGGCATGGTACCGGCCAGCGAAATCGCGTTCGCCACGTCGGACACGCTCTCGGCGAGCAGCTTGCGCAGGCGTGCCGCCAACGCCTCCCACTCGGCGTAGAAACGCGCGCGGCCGGCCTTGCCGAGCAGGCAGCCGCTCTGCGTACTGGAAAAATCCTCCGGGCGCAGCTTCTCCGAGCGAAACAGCATCAGCGCGTGCTGGTCGACCTCGACGCGCAGTGGCTCGACGAGGTCGCAAGCCAGCGACTCGCGCCCGAAGTCGAGCGCGTGGTAGAAACCGATGAAGGGATCGAGCCCGGCGCCGTACAGCGCCAGCACCGCCTCGGCGTGCAGCAGTGTGTAACCGAGCGAGAGCAGCGCGTTCGCCGGATCGCGTGGCGGCCGGCGATTGCGACCATTGAAGTGCAGGCGAGCCGGCAGCAGCTCGGCGAAACCCTCGAAGTAAGCAGCCGCGCCGGCGCCTTCGAGGCCGCGCAGCGACGCCATCGACGGCTGCTGATCGACCGCCGCGATGCTGGTCGCCAGCCGCTGCAAGGTCAGCGTCAGCAGGTAGCGCGAGCCGGCTTCGCTGTCGCGGCGCGCGGCGAGGAAAGCCGCCTGCGAGCGCAGCTTCGCTTCGACGATGGCGCGAGAAAAGCGCAGGCAGAAATCCGTATCGAGCGACAACCGGTACTGCGCGACGCGACGAGCGGCGTCGTTGTGCGGACGGCCGAGCAGCATCGTCGGCTCCGCCTTGCGGCCTGAGAGCACCACCACGCCGATACCGCGCTCGCCGAGCTTGCCGAGCAGCGATGAAGACACCGTCACGTCGCCGCGCAGGAACACCCGCGACAGCGGCGCCAGCGGCACCGTGCCGATGCGCTCGCCATTCTCGTAGAACACCAGCGCCTCGCCATCAGCCTTGAGCGTCACCCCGCGCCGGTCCACATACAAGCTGGTCATCGCCTTCTCCTGGCCCTCAGACAATCAGAAAAACATCGGTCACCGGCGCCGTCGCCCGCCCCAGCAAATCGCGCGCCATGCGTGGATCGAGCTGGAAAATGTGCGCACGGTCGTGGCTCAGGTCGAGCATCCCGGCCAGCGTGTCTTGTACCTCGCGCAACTCGGCGGCGGTCAGCCAGCACTCGAAGAACGACTTCTTAAATTTTCATTCCACCCGGACTGGCGCCCGCCCCTGCGGCTCAATATGGTGGCAGCAGGCGGCGCAGGCCGTGCATCAGTACCAGCACAAAGAAGAAGACATTGCGCAGCAGCAGGCCGGGAAGGTTCAGTGCGAGCGGTTTGGCCAGGGCCTGCGGTGTTCGAGTCCGGGCGAGTCGTTCGCCGAGCAGGGTCAGCCACTGGACTGTACGCGGCCATTCGACGAGGCCATCGAGCAAATGCGCGGGGAACCTGTCGGGGCCAATGCGGGCGCCGACCAGGGCGCCGACGATGGCGGCTACGCTGTCGGTGTCGCCACCGCAGACGATCGCGGCCGTGAGCGCTGCCTGCATCTCCTCGGGATGCGACAGCCAGGCATGCAGCGCCACCGGCACGCTGTGCAGCATATAACCGCTGACACCCTGGCCACAGCCGATGTGGGCGGCGAAGGCCGGCGTCGACTCGCCCTGATGCACGCTTTGCGCCGCACGGCGGATCAGCACGGCCAGTTCGCGCCCCTCGGGGGCAAGAGCCGTCGCCAGTTCCTCCCCCACCCTCAGCGCGGCGGGAGGATTGGCTCTGGTCGCGAGCTGAGCAGCCAGAGCCACTGCCAGGGCACCCTGTTCGGCCAGTGGGTCGGTGTGCGTGATGCGGGTCGAGGCCCGGATCAGTTGGCGCAGGTACGGCGAATCGTCGCCCGCGCAGATGCCGATGATCGGTGCACGCATGGCCGGCCCGTTGCCTGCGGAATACACGCCGGCGGTCTCGACCGACCAGCCGAGCCAGAGTTTGAGGATGGCGCGGCCGGTGGCCAGCCCGACGCCGGCCGGCAGCCCCAGCAGCCAGAAGCGCAGCCGCCAGGCGAGATCGCCGGCGAAGACCCGCGCGGCGTTGTCACGAGGTACGGCACTGGCGGCAAGAAGGGCCTGCGCCGTCATGCAGGCGTGCTCGGTATCGTCGGAACACAGGCCGCGGCCGAAGAGCAGGTGGTAGCGCGTGCTGTCCGGATAGAAGCAGGCCAGTCGCCGCTTCGAGAGTCCTTCGCCGGCCAGTCCCAGCGCATCGCCGACAGCGGTGCCGAGCAGGCAGCCGACGGCGGCATGGCGGATTTTGATCAAGGCATTGCTCTCGCGCTGTTTTCTCGACCGGTTTTCTCGGCCGGTTTTCTCATCTGGCATTTCCACTCGGAACATGTTTTCTGTATTGTAGGCTTGGTAGGCGCCTAGCGGCCGGGCTCGTCCAACAAACGGTTCAGATCGCGGCTTCGCACGATCTAACCTGATTCGTTAGGCGTCGGCTTAGCGGCCTCTGGTGCGCCGCAGGTTTGCCAACCGAGTCTCAGTTGCCTTGACCTCGCATTGAAGGGCCGAAGCGGCTTGCCAGCCTGGCGCCCCACCGGCCGCATGTCCGGCTTGCAGGCAGGACTCGCGGCGCACTGCGCGCCAGGCGGTGATGTGCGCATCGCCAGCTGGATTCTCAGCGTCGAGCCTGCGGTCGAGCGCTCGCAGGCGCGCCTTGGCACAGGACGCAACACCGATAGCCGAACCCATGGCGGGACTATCGCTGCACGCGAGACCGACGGCGCGGGCCTCGTAGGACGTCCTGATGCACTCGAAGTCCTGGCAGGCGTCTCGAGTTCGGAGCCACGCGCGCTGTGAGTCACGCAGTGAAGGTTGACTACTGGCGAGCGCGAGTTGCGTCGAATAGAGATCGGCAACCTCTTCATCGAGGGCTGAGAGTGCCGGCGTGGAACAGATGAGTCGTTCTACAGAGGAGGCTGCCTTCGTGCAGTCGAAAGAAGCCGCCCAAGTGAAGTCAAGACTCAGGAGAAGCAGCCCGGCAATCAGCAATCGCGACATCCGACGCCCAACGGTCCGTTTCACCGGCGCGAGACCAGCAAGCGTAGCGCCGCTGATCGAGCATCCAGTGTAAGCGGGGGGGTTGGGCGTCATTGCAGTTCTTGACGCACTTGTTCAAGGAGGCAGCCAAGGCGGTTCTGTCCAGAGCCATCTTGGCCTGCACCCCAGAAATAGTCGAAAGGTGACGCTTCAACCAACGCGCGGTCGCCAGTGCCGAGGAGCGTTGCCTTGAGGTTAGGGCGCTGGAACTTGAGACGAAGAGCCGTGAGCATGACTTCCTCACGGACGGACTCCCAGTCGGGACGAATGGGAACCTGACGGCTCTGGCCCAACGCTCGGGCGTCGTGCGGCGAGGAGGCGTTGCGAATGCGTTCGCGATAGGCTGGGTCTTCGAACTTCTGAGCTTGAAAATAGTGCTCAACCGTCGGCCAGTAGGCACCAGCATGCTCAAAGCCGAACGGAGAGAAGTTCGACAGTTCGTAGAACGGCCCAGACTTTGTGTAGAAGTAGATTGGCTCATTCACCGCGAGGCCCTATGACGCCGAACGTTTGAGGTAACCGGCCGCCGGAGCCCGAAGGGCGGAGGGAACCCGCAAGCGCAGCTTGCGGGCGGTACGGCTGACCGAGAGGTTAGCGCAGATTCATTTTGCCTGCAGAAGTGAAAGAAACTCCCTCGCCCCCTCGATGGAATAAGAGGTGGCCCCGTTTGTTTGGACAGAAAATCTTCTTTGATAAGTGAAGCCCTGTCGGTTGTGGTCAAGTGGCCGGTGTTGCGTTTGGTTTTGACTTTCCGGGATTTTATACGCAACGAATAGAGCTCGGTGGAGCTTTTGGGCGAAGGGGCGTGGTGGGAAAGTCGCATCTGGTTCGGGTGAATGTCATCCTGCTGGGCCAACTCCGCCAGCGTCTTGTCGCTCTTCAGCACTGCCAATGCCACTGGCGCCTTGAATGCCGGTGTGGGGGGGGGGTTCCGCCTCGTCCTTCTCTTGCGCCTGTTATGGCCGCTTCCGCAGCCGTTCGTTGGGGCAAGGCTAGCACTTATCCTGCTGTTCGAAATTCCGGAGCCCCCTCTCTTGCTGCTAAGCGTACAAGATGCTAAGTTGTTAAGTGGATAGATGTTTATGTGCTGAGGTGAAAAGATGTCCCACGAAGAGACCACCCGTTTGACCGTTACGCTTTCGCGAGAGACCGATCTTGCCTTGCGGGCCTTTCTCGGTGCCCAGGGTATGCGCAAGGGCGACCTCTCGAAGTTCATCGAGGGCGCCATTCGCTGGCGGATGTTCGACCAGGCGGTTCAAGGCGTCAAAGCGCGTAATGCTGACCTGGACGCTGATGAGCTCCAGGCAGCGATCGACGAGGCCTGCGCCACCGTTCGCAGCGAGATGTGGCCGACTTCCTCGAAGGTGTTGTAGTCGGGATGCGCCTGATTCTTGACACCAACATCCTGGTTGCGGCCCTGATCACTCGCGGAACACCCCCCGACAAGCTCTACGAGGCGTGGCGCGACGGACGCTTTACGCTGCTCACTTCCGAGCTGCAGATTGAAGAAATTCGCCGGGTCATGCGACGGGAAGGCATTCGTTTCCGCATTCACCCGGCCGAGGCCGGACGCCTCGTCAATGATATCCGCCGCCTGGCAACCCTCATCGATCATTTGCCGATGCTCGATGTTTCGCCTGACCCTTACGACAATTTTCTCTTGGCGATGGCCCAGGCCGGCCAGGCCGACTTTCTCGTGACCGGTGACAAAAGGGACCTGCTGAGCCTCTCGAGTCATCAGGGCACCCGCATCTTGACAGCGCGTGACGCGCTTGGCTTGCTCGGAGGCTGAGCGCATGATGCGCTCGATCGTTACCACCGCACCGAATGCTACAGTCTCTCTTCCGACACTGTTCTCGCCGACTGCCGATGCCAGCCGGCGCTTCGTCGAGTTCTTCACCGCCAACATTCGCAACCCGAACACCCGCACGGCTTACGCATGAGCGGCATTGCAGTTCGCCACCTTTACACGACATCGAACCTGTCCACGTTGCTGCCTATGTTGAAACGCTTCTCCCGCCGTCAAGTTACACTTGGCCGGGCCTTGATGAGTATGAGTACCTGCACGCCCATATTGATGGTGCTGCCGGAGCAGCTACCGTGCGAACGGGCTCGGACAGGCCGACCACCTGCTGACGCCGCATCCCCTGAGGCAGACCGGCTGATGACATATCGGGAGGGGTTCGACCGGGAACTGGACGCCAAGGCGATCGGCGACATCCGCCTGGCGCTGGATCAGGGCCAGCCTCTGGGGGATGCTCGACCTGCTGACGCTGATCCTGCAGCGGCTGGCGACCAGCATCGCGGCGGTCAATCAGCAGCCGTCGATGGCGTCGCTGCGTGGCCTCGAAGGTGCCGGCGCGGCTGCTTACTTCGAGGGTTTCGCCGCGCTGCTGCCGGCTCGCCTGCACTTCAATGGTCGCAATCGCCGGTCGCCACGCGATCCGGCGAACGCGCGGCTCTCGCTGACTTCTGAACAGGCTTTCGTCATCGGTTACGACATCAGCCATCCGCGCCGCCTGTTGCGCGTCCACCGCGAGATGTGCAAGCACGCCTCCCTGCTCGAATACAGCATTTTCCTGCTGGTCGGCAGCGACGCCGCCAAGGATCGCTGCCTGCAGGAGATCGACGCGCTGATCGAACCACAGGACGACGACGTGCGCTGCCATGCGCTGCCGGGACGCAGTTTTCAGGGCCGCATCGGACGCGCCAACCTGCCCGCGGAAATCCTCTGGACCAGCTTGCCGGCGGCAATCGCGTGCAGGAGAGCGCAGGGTGCGAATGAGTCAGACGTACTCATACCTCCTTCTGGTTATCTGCAGGTGAATCTGCAAGAATGACACCTCTACACATCTACAGGTGGTCACACGAATGTCCCAGCAAATTCCCAAAGCGATGGTAGAAAAGTTCGCGGCCATCACGACCCTGACCGACGCCTTCTGCGAAAAGACGCTCAACGAGGAATACCGTCAGATGATCCAGGCGGTGGTCGGCGCGCTTGCCAGGAAGCGGCCATCTCCCCTATTGCGCGGCACGGAGAAGGTCTGGGCCGCTGCTGCGGTACATGCCGTTGGGCGAATCAACTTTCTCGATGACCCATCCCAGAAACCGCACTGCAAATCCAGAGTGATCTACGAGTTTTTTGGGATTGCCGAGAGCACCGGGCAGAACAAGTCCAAGGAAATCCGGGAAGCTCTCAAGATGGACATCTTCTCGCCGAAATGGACCCTGCCCAGCCGGCTCGCCAAAAATCCCATGGTGTGGATGCTGCAGGTCAACGGCCTCATAGTCGACATTCGTCGCGCACCGGTGGAGCTGCAGCGGATGGCCTTTGAGAAAGGTCTGATTCCGTTCATTCCCGCCGAGCAACCTGAACAGGCAGAGTGAGCTGTATGCTCTCCCGTGACCTGCAATAGCCAACGCAATGCCAACGCAATGCCAACTCGAATCTATCTGGTGCGCCACGGCGCGACCGACCTCATCGCCGAAGACCGATTCGCCGGTTCCTCCGACGTGCCTTTGTCCGATGCGGGACGCCGACAGGTCGCCAGCCTGGCAGAACGGCTGCGCGGGGAAGACCTCGACACCATCTACGCGAGCCCACTCCAGCGCACGGTCGAGACCGCGCGCATCCTCGGCGTCCCGCACGGCCTCGAACCGATCGCCGAGCCGGGGCTGCGGGAAATCGACTACGGGCACTGGGAGGGACTGCGTTACCAACGGTCATGACTTTGCAACTGAAGTTTAATGTGAAAGTCGCGTATGCGACTCACGAATCTCCCCTCCCCCCGCGCGGGGGAGGGGTCGGGGGGAGAGGGAAACGGTCAT
>DIME01000021.1:0-17234 GCA_002425405.1 Candidatus Accumulibacter vicinus | reverse complement strand
GGAAAAGTCATGACCGTTAGACACACCCGGGTCGCGCCAACCGTGATTTGGCTGGCAACCGTCAATGACAAATAAAGATGTACTATCTTGACTGACATGCCATCATTCAAATGGCATGTCATGGTCAACCATTCAGGCCGCTCCCCTTCACCAGCATCAAGGAAGCACATGAACAAGGCACCCATATATGTCGCGATCGCCCTCTCGTTCATTTCGATGCTTAGCCATGCGCAGCCTCGCTCACGAGCCGCTTCGATGGCGCCGGAGTTGCTCTATTTCTCGCCGCAGGGTGAAATCGCGAAGGTTCGCCAGGTTGCGGCGCGTTTTTCGAAACCCATGACAGCCTTTGGCGATCCGCGCGCGCAGGATCCCTTTTCCGTTGACTGCCTGGAGAAGGGGCAGGGACGCTGGGTTGATCCGACGATCTGGGTCTATGACTTTGAACAGGACTTGCCCGCAGGCATTGCCTGTGCCTTCAAACTCCGGACGGGATTGCAATCGCTCGCCGGGGAGCCGGTTTTGGCCGCAGAGCAATACCGGTTTACTACCGGCGGACCAAAGATAGTTTTCAGCAGACCCTACCAGGAGGAACGCAGCCTAAGGGAAAAACAGGTCTGGCTACTTGGCGTCAATGCGACAGCAGACAGGACGAGCGTCATCGAGAACGCTCGATGCCTTGTTGCCAACGAAACCAGAAAGATCGTCGTGCTGGGCGAAGAAGAACGCGACAAGCTCGTTGAACAACATGGATACAAGAGCAACAGGCCGCCAGGCGTTTCGGAAATGCTCGCTTTGAAGTGCGAAGGCGAATTACCCACCTCTGCGGCCGTCAGTCTGGTCTGGGGAAAGGATATCCGTTCAGCGAGCGGCGTCAGCAGCGAAAAGGATCAGACCTTCAACTTCACGGTACGCGGGCCGTTGGCTTTTGACTACCGCTGCGGGTGGGGAAAAAATATCGAGTGCCCCTTCGATCAGCCCATTTCCGTCCATTTCACAGCGCCGGTACTACGTAGCAAGCTGGAAGCAATCACGCTTACCCTCTCCGATGTTTAGTCGAGAACAGGATCTTGCTCAAGCACCATGACGAACGGGTGCGTGAAGTCCTCGGCATCGAATTGGGACGACCGGGTCTGTACCTGCTCGAAGTTTCGAGTACAAGAGTGCCCGGCGCGAAACCGACCGAGAAGCGCCACATCGCCTCTGCTGCCCTGGTGACCAATCTCGCCCTACATTTCCGACGCTCGCAGGAAAACGCCCTGGTCTGGGTTACCAGCCTGGACGAAGGGAAACCCGTTGCTGGCGCTGATATCAGGATATCCGCCTGCGATGGAAGGCAGGTTTGGCAAGGCATTACCGACTCCGATGGTCTGTCTCGTATTCCTGCCGACAAACTGCCGTTGAATCGCCATTGCTCCGGTCGTTCCTCAAGCTACCTGATCACGGCGCGCCTTGCAGACGATTTCGGAATGACATTCTCCGACTGGCACAGTACGGCTGGTTACGGTCTGTCTGGCTATGTGCCGACCGACCCCTCTCTGATGGTCCACACCGTGCTCGACCGCAGCCTCTTTCGTGCCGGCGAGACGGTCAGCATGAAGCACATCCTCCGTCAACCGACCAGCCTGGGCTTTGCCGTCGTAGACCAGCCGATGACGGTTTCGGTCCTGCATGTAGCGAGCCATCGGAGCTTTGAACTATCACCGGAAAACCTGCCGGGCACCAGTACGGCAATCTCCCAATGGAAAATTCCCGCCGATGCCCCCTTGGGTGGATATCGTGTAATCGTCAACCTCACATCCGGCCGCTACGACACCCCTTATGCGAATGAGTCAGTGGAATTCCGGGTCGAGGAATTCCGTCTCCCGACCATGAAGGCCGAAGTCCTGCCGCCGCGCGAGGCGCAGATCGCACCGCGGGCCGTTCCCGTCGACCTCAAGCTCAGCTACCTCGGCGGTGGCGGTGTGCACCAGCTTGTCAATGTCAAGGCGGCATTGCGGACAGCGTCGATCCTTTTCTCAGGATACGACGACTATCGCTTCAACATGTTTGGCGGCGCCGATCGGATCGATGCCCGGCACTCCGCTCGCCTTACCCCATATCGCGTGATCGCGGAAAACATTGAAGTGGCTCTTGATGCAGACGGTCAGGGCCGTGCCGTGATTGACAACATTCCTGCCATCGATCAGCCAACCGACTTGGTCAGCGAAATGAAGTTCGCAGATGCCAACGGCGAAATCCAGACCGCGTCGGCCAGCGTTCGGCTGTGGCCGACCGCCGTGCTGCTCGGCATCAAGGCCGCGAACTGGGTTTCGGCACGCACACCGATGCCGCTGCAGGTCGTAGCGCTCGGGCCGGACGGCAAGGCGTGCAAGGGTGTTGCTGTAACGGTCGACGGTACGCTGATGAAGACAACCTACAAGCAGGTTCGCACCGGTGATGGCCTATTCCGTTATGACAGCAGCAGTTCAACATCGGAACTGCCCAGCCTGTGCAGTGGGACCACCGACGACCATGGCCTTCTTCGCTGCTCCGTAGTGTTGAACGAGAGTGGCCAGGTGAGCTTGCGCGCAAGCGTCACCGACGGCGCCGGCAGGGTAGCCTCCAGCAGCCACTCAACCAGGGTTCTCGGGAGCGATGCTGGCGCCTGGCACCATCCGCAAGCGAAGCTCGAGGTGCTGCCAGACAAGCGCCGCTATGTCGAAGGCGAAACGGCCAAAGTACAGGTGCGTGTTCCCTTCGCTCCATCCAGCGCCCTGATCGCACTCGAACGTGAGGGGATCGTCGAAACTTGGGTCCGGCATTTCAACCATACGGTCGAGTCGATCGAGATTCCGGTCAAGGGCCGTTATGCCCCCAACATGTACATTTCGGTGGCGGCCGTCAGCGGCCGTAGCGAGTTGGGTTCGGAGAAGAGGCTGGCCGAAGGTCCTGATCCGGGCAGGCCCTGGTTCAAGCTAGGAGGCGCCGAAATAGAAATCCCACCAGAGGCGTTCAAGCTCGACGTCAAGGTGAGCGCCGACCGTGCTAGTTACCGAACCCGCGACAAGGCGAAAGTACGTATAGAGGTCAGGCGGGCCGACGGCAGCCCACTGCCCGCAGGCGCCGAGGTTGCCTTGGCCGTCGTGGACGAGGCGTTGCTGCAGCTTGCCGCTAATCCCTCGTGGGACATCTTGTCGGCCATGTTCAAACGCCGCAATTATGCGGTGAAACATGCAACCACTTTGAGCAAACTGGTGATCAAGCCGGCTTTTGGCCTCGCCAACGCTGTCGAGTCTCGAGGAGGGGCAGCGGCCGCGCCATCGGCTGAAAAAATGACTTTCGAAGCCGACGAAAGGGCGAGCCCGGTGCGCCATCTGTTCGACACGCTGCTGCTCTGGCGCGGCCGCGTGATCCTCGACGCCGAAGGCCAGGCAACGGTCGAGGTGCCTCTCAACGACTCACTCAGTGAATTCCGCATCGTCGCCGTGGCGCAGGCGGGCACGGATCTGTTTGGATTCGGCGACACGTACATCCATAGCACCAAGCCCCTGCAGATTCTCGCCGGCCTGCCGCAAATGATGCGTGAAGGCGACACGTTCACAGCCCAGGCAACGCTACGCAACACGACTGACCATGCGGTCAGCGGTGAATTCATGGCGCGCCCTCTCCGCATCCACGCGGCTGGCTCCACGGTTCTGCCAGAACAGCGACTGCGCTTCACCCTGGCGGCCAATCAATCGACCGAGATCAGCTGGCCGGCCCGTGTGCCAGTCAACACGGCGCGCCTGGAGTGGCTGCTGGATGCGCGTTCGGACGACGGCCTGAGCGATACCCTGAAAGCCGCACAGAACGTGCTACCAGCTGTTCCAGTCACGGTTCAGCAGGCGACGTTGGCGCAACTGAAGGGTTCGTATGCGCTGCCGGTCGAGCGCCCTGCTGACGCCATTCCAGGCATGGGGGGAGTTGTTTGGTGAGATTCCCAATCACAAGATTACGGTGCAGCGTCAATAACCCCGTCGGTAGGGCCTGCGAGAAGCGTGATTTTGCGCCAGAATGCTTTCGCCTCGCCAAAGCAAAAGTGGGAAAATGACCCGCTGGCGCCAATCGCCACACCCGCACGGATCTCGGCCTGTTCGTGACATCGGTCAACAGCCGGGTTTGCAAGGATCATTTGGAGTATCGACATCATGCCCATCTACGAATACGCGTGTGCCGCCTGTGGCAAGGAGTTCGAGAAGCTGGTACGCCAGCCTTCGCCTGCTCCAGAGTGCCCGGATTGCCATAGCACCGACCTGCGCAAAAAGCTGTCGGCCTTTTCGGCCTTAACAGGTTCGGCTGCGGGCACCCCTGATCTTCCTGGCCCATGCGGAAGTTGCGGTCACCCTGACGGTCCTGGCGCCTGCCACTTTCAGTAAAAGGCTTGATCGGCCGAACAGGGTTTTCTTGGTGGCGTCTTAGACCAGCCGCTTGCGCGTCAAGCGCCCCCCACGGTCACGGCAGCCGCTGTTCCAGCGCATAAAGCTCCTCGACCGTTTCGCGACGGCGGACGAGATGGGCTGCAGCGCCGTCGACCATCACTTCGGCCGCACGCGGTCGGGTGTTGTAATTCGAACTCATGACCATGCCGTAGGCACCGGCCGACAGGATCGCCAGGAGATCACCGGCGGCGAGCGCCAGTGGGCGGCCGTGACCGAGAAAATCGCCCGATTCGCATACCGGGCCGACGATGTCCCATAAGCTGGCGTTTCCGTTCCGGGAGGCGACCGGAACGATGTCGTGCCAGGATCCGTACAGGGCCGGACGGGCGAGGTCGTTCATCGCCGCATCGACAATCGCGAAATTCCTGATTTCGCCAGGTTTCAGATATTCCACCCGGGTCAACAGCAGACCCGCATTGCCGACCAGGCGGCGCCCGGGTTCGAGCAGGACCTGCAGTTGGCGCTCCTTGAGCTTCCCCAGCATCGGTTGCAGATAGGCCTCGACGGTTGGCGCCTCTTCGTCGCGATAGCGAATGCCCAGGCCGCCGCCAAGGTCGATGTGATGCAGCACGATGCCGTCCGCCGTGAGCTGATCGATCAGCAGCAGCAGCTTGTCGAGCGCTTCGTCAAAGGGCGCTGCATGCAGCAACTGAGAGCCGATGTGGCAGTCGATACCGGTGATTTCGAGGTTCGTCAGGGTGGCGGCATGCCGGTACAGCGCCCGCGCGTCGGTGCAGGCGACCCCGAACTTGTTTTCCTTGAGGCCGGTCGAGATATAGGGGTGAGTCTTTGCGTCGACGTCCGGATTGACGCGCAGGCTGATCGGCGCCTTCTTGCCGGCCCTCCCGGCGACCGCGTCGAGACGTTCAAGCTCGGCGGCGGATTCGACGTTGAAGCAGAGGATGCCGATGCCAAGCGCCAGTTCCATCTCGGCGGCCGTCTTGCCGACGCCGGAGAAGACGATTTTCCGGGGATCGGCGCCGACGGCCAACACCCGCTTGAGTTCCCCGGCCGACACGATGTCGAAGCCGGCGCCTCGGCGCGCAAAAACGTCCAGCACGGCAAGGTTGGAGTTGGCCTTGACGGCATAGCAGATCAGCGAATCGAGGCCGCTCAGTTCCTGCTGGAATTCGTCGAACGCCGTTTCGAGCGCGTATCGCGAGTACACCCAGCAGGGCGTACCGAAGCGGCTGGCGATGTCGATCAGGGAGACGGATTCGGCGTGCAATACGCCGTCCCGGCAGGCGAAGGGGCTCATCGGACAGGTTCCACAGGCGTGTTAGAATCCTTGGCAGTCGCGGTATCGCTTTTCGTGTTCGCGGCAGGCTGGGTGGTCGCTGCCGCAGCCGGTGTCGCCGGGACCGGTGGCAAGGTCAGACTGCCCTTGGTGCCACAGGCGCCAAGCACGAGGATTGCCAGCAAAGCCGGCGCAACAGGTTGCCTCATCGGTCAGTGTGAAAAATTGGAGATGGTAGCACAATGAATGACAGGGAATTCAACACGCTCGCCGATGCAGCGCTCAAGCGGATCGAAGGCGCGCTGGAACGTAGCGGTGCCGATCTCGATTATGCGCTGGTCAGCGACGGCATGCTCGAAATCGAGTGCTCCGACGGCAGCAAGATCATCGTCAATCGGCACGACGCGGCGCAGGAGATCTGGGTTGCTGCCAGAACGGGCGGCTTCCATTACCGTTGGGACGGCAGTTGCTGGCAAGACACACGCCATGACGAGGAACTGATGGCAGCGCTGTCAAGGATCGTTTCGCAGCAGGCCGGTGAAACCGTTTCGCTGGTCGGGTAGAACGTTCCGGAGGGGGGTGATCCGGTGATCAGAACGAAAGCTGCAGGCGGACACCGGCAACGGTCGCGTTGGCGAGATGAAGCGCCGGGTTGAGGACGCGCTGAACGACCGGCTGCAGCACCATCCCGGGAGCGAGTTGCGCCCGGTAAGTCATTTCCAGCACGGTTTCATGGGCCGATGACAGGACCGTGCCTGCGTCACTTGCCCACTGAATCCGCCCTTGCGGGCCGACCTGCGCGCGTGTCGCGGCAATGCCGAAGGTATCCTTCTCGCGGCCGGCGAACGGCCCCCGGTAGCTGAGACCGGCGCTGACCGAATAAGCCAGGAGGCTGGTCGTTCCGTCGGTGAAACCGTAACGCACGAAGAGCGCGACATCCCGATTCGACTCCGGGACACGATATACCGACTGTTCGGCAAGCAGATAGGCGCCCCAGTGCGTCGCCGAGAGGGCTTCCCCGGCGGCATCGACGGCAATGAGTTGCGGATACTGCGGGGTGAAGCGCCAGAGTCCCAGGGCAACCTTGCTGATCGGGGCAAAGTCGTCGTCCGGCTTCGCCGGCTCGCTCGGACGATCGTTGAACAGCCCGGCCTTGACCGGACTGAAGCCGAACTCGCCGATCAGCATGCTGCCGCGGCTGTTGTGCCAACTGATGTTGGGGCCGGCGCTGGCCACTTGATCGCTCGGAATGCCGCGAGTGATGGCCAACATGGCGTACCAGGCCGGATCGGGGTCGATCCGGAAGCGCGCGCCATAAGCACTCGTCGGGTAGATCGAGGGGCCGGCGAGACTGCCGAAACTGGCCGTTTCTGCAGCCATTCCGAAGGAGGGATGCAGAAAGACGCCAGACGAATCGGTGACGTAGAACTCGCTGTCGATGGGATAGAGGCCGACCCGGATCGAAGCCTTGTCGTCAAGAAAGGACTGCTGCAGCCAGGCCTTGAAGAGGCCGCTGCGGTTGACCGGCGCTTCGAAGTTGTCGGCGCCCATCAGGCTGCCCAGGTAGTTGAGGTTGAACCGCCCGCCACCATTGCTGATCAATTGCAGATAGGCCGATCCGCCTTGCCAGCCGATGAGCTTCTCTCCATCGAGCTGCAGGATGAGGTCGACGTGACCCCCATAGGTGCCGCCGCTCTTCAGGCCGCCGCTGGAGTTGTGCAGAAAATCGGCGGTGTACAGCAGATCGGCCTGAACCCCGGCAGCGTGGAGTTGTTTGCGTTTGCCGCCCCAGTCACCGGTGAGCGTGCTCTCCGACCAGTTGGGAGGGTCATCGTTGGCCGCGGCTTCGCCTGCGACGGTGTCGGCGGTATCGGCTGTCGGAGAGATTTCGCTGACCGCCGGCTCGACGGCACCTTCAAGGGTCGCGGCACTGGCGCCAACCGGCTGTAGCAGCAGCAGCAGGCTGATCACTGGTATGAGCTGTTTAACGGCTAGTGGCATGTGACCTATGATTTCCCTGGAGATTTGATGATCATTACACGGCGAGGCACCTGCTTCGTGGCACAGCCGGAACATCCGGTGCAGCCGCCGCAGGCGCTGCCTGCCTTGTGACTGGCCTCCCGACCTGACGATCCGGCGCCGGCCGGCGCCAGTCCGAGGCGCTGTGCCCAGGCCACACAGCGTTCGGCAAGCGCCGCACGCAGAACGCCGGGCAGCAATCGCCGCGTCGCGTAGATGGTAGCGCAAATGACCGCACCGTAGACAATCCATTCTTCAAGCATGGCCAACTCCGGTCAGGACCAGGGCAATCCGGTAAGTCACAAAAGCCGCACCATACGCCAGCGCGAACAGGTAGCCGGCCATCAGCAGCGAATAACGCCACGAGCCGGTTTCGCGCTTGACCACGGCGAGCGTGGACAGGCACTGTGGCGAGAAGACGTACCAGGCAAGCAGCGAGAATGCCGTCGGCAGTGACCAACCCGCCGCCAACATGGGTGCGAGCGCTGTCGCGACGTCGTCGCCGGTCGCCGACAGCGCATAGACCGTGCCAAGGGCGCCGACCGCGACCTCGCGTGCTGCCATGCCGGGCACCAGGGCAATCGAGATTTCCCAGTTGAAGCCGACCGGAGCAAAGATCACCGCCAGCGCCCGACCGAGCATGCCGGCATAACTGTAATAGATCGCCGGGCCGCTGGCACCTTCCGGCGCCGCCGGGAAAGACGACAGGAACCAGAGTATCACCATCAGCGCCAGAATGATGTTGCCGACACGCATGATGAATATCCGCGCACGTTCGACCAGACCGAGCAGCAGGTTGCGAGCATGCGGCCAACGGTACGACGGCAATTCGAGCATCAGCGGATGTTGCTGGCCGCGACCAACCGTCAATTTGAGGACGCCGGCGACGGCCATCGCACTCACGATGCCGGCAACGTAGAGGACGAACAGCACCAGTCCCTGCAGGTTGAACACGCCAGCGACCGTGCTCTCCGGGATGAAGGCGCCGATGATCAGCGCGTACACCGGCAAACGCGCCGAGCAGGTCATCAGCGGCGCGATCATGATCGTCGCCAGCCGGTCGCGCCAATTGGAGATGGTACGCGCCGCCATGATGCCGGGGATGGCGCAGGCAAAGCTTGACAGCAGCGGAATGAACGAGCGGCCCGAGAGGCCGACAGTGCCCATCAGGCGGTCGAGCAGGAACGCTGCACGTGGCAGATAGCCCGAATCTTCAAGGGCAAGAATGAACAGGAAGAGGATCAGGATTTGCGGCAGGAACACCAGCACACTGCCGACCCCGGCAATGATCCCGTCAACCAGCAGGCTGCGCAGGATGCCCTCCGGCATCCGGGCCACGAGAAACTCGCCACCGGCTTCGACCCCCGCCTTGATCCACTCCATCGGCAGGCTGGCCCAACTGAACACCGCCTGAAACATCAGGAACAGCGTGCCCGCCAGAATGAGCATTCCCCATAACGGGTGCAGCACAATGCGATCGATATGCTCGTCGAGACGGGTGTCGATCGCCGGTTCGCGGACGGTGGCCGCGAGAATGCGCCGGACTTCGCGCTGGGTGGCGGTGACGTCGGCCACATCGGGCGGCAGCCAGGACGCCGGGTGAGCAGCCGTATCCGGCTGGATGGCTTCGAGCCGGGCAATCAGTTCCCTGGCACCGCCGCGCTTGACGGCGACGGTGCTGACCACCGGCATTCCCAGTTCGCGCTCGAGCGCAGGAACGTCGATGACGATGCCGCGTTTCGCCGCCAGGTCGGTCATGTTCAGTGCCAGAACGATCGGCAGACCCAGACGCTTGACTTCGAGAACCAGCCGCAGGTTGAGCTTGAGGTTGGTGGCGTCGCTGACACAGACGATCAGGTCGGGGCGCTGCTCATCGGCACGTGTTCCGAGGACCACGTCACGGGTGATTTCTTCGTCGATGCTGACCGCGTTGAGGCTGTAGGCCCCCGGTAAATCGAGAATGCGAAACTGTTTGCCAGACGGCGTGATGAGTTCTCCCTCCTTGCGGTCGACCGTCACGCCGGGATAGTTGGCGACCTTCTGCCGGCTGCCGGTCAGCAGATTGAACAGTGCCGTCTTGCCGCAATTCGGGTTGCCCAGCAGGGCCAGGTTGCAGCTTGCATGGGCAGTGCTCATGTCTTTTTTCCTCCCAGCGGAGCGACCAGAACGCGCTCGGCTTCAAATTTTCGTAAGGCAAACATCGTGTTGCCGACCCGCACCGCAACCGGATCACCACCCGGATGTCCGCGCGCCACGACGCGCACCCGCTCTCCGTCGAAAAAGCCGATCTCGAACAGCCGCAACGCCAGCGCCACGTCGGCGGCGTCGCCGCTGATGGCGTTGGGCCGGCTGCTTACGATGCCTTCCTGACCCAGCGGAAGGTCAAATAGCGGAATCAATTCTTGGGGATTCATGGAACCGGTATCTTTCTTCATGCGTATCTGCAATCTTCATCGAGTTGCGGGTGACAAGGCGCTGTGGGAAAGTGGCGACCGCTCCGCCAGACACCGTCAGCGTGACTGTTCCGGAGGCATGGTCGCCACCCTGCTCATTACCATTGCACTATACATGAGAACTATTCGCATTGACATAGGCCATAGACGATTTCGACGAAGAGGTTATCAACACCCTCTGTGGCCCCCCCGCCGCTTTCTGTCAACCCGTCTTATGAGGAGGGCTTCGGCAATCATCGCGAGATCGCTCGTACGGCCAACATACTGGACATAGAGGCACTGCTTCAAGAAAAGCTGCCAGCGTGATGATTTGTATGGCATAGTTCCGGAACTTGCAGACGACCTGACAGACGTAGCACGATGCACCTGAGCAAACATGACCTGTTCCAGATGAACGACAGGAGAACCGAATGCGAGCAGCGACCACTCCGATCATCCGCGACATCGTCCTGATCGGCGGTGGTCACAGCCACGTCGGCGTGCTGCGCATGTTTGCCATGCAGCCGTTGCCGGGTCTGCGCCTGACCGTGATCTGCACCGATACGGACACGCCGTACTCGGGAATGCTGCCCGGCTACATCGCCGGACACTACGATTTCGATGCCGTGCATATCGATCTGCGGCGGCTGGCCGAGTTCGCCGGCGCGCGCTATTGCCGCGACGAAGTGATCGGCATCGACCGCGCCGCACGCCAGGTACTGTGCCGCCAGCGGCCGCCGGTGCCCTACGATGCGCTATCGATCAACATCGGCTCGACGCCGCAGCTTGCGCGCGTCGATGGCGCTGCCGAGCACGCGGTACCGGTGAAACCGATCCGCCGCTTCAACGAACGCTGGCTGGCGCTGCTCGGGCGCGTGCGTGCGCACGCCGGGACGACGACGATCGCCGTGGTCGGCGCCGGTGCCGGCGGCGCCGAGCTGACGCTGGCCATGCAGTACCGGCTGCGCGGTGAACTGGCGGCGCTCGGACGCGATCCCGACGAACTTCGCTTTCACCTCTTCTCGGCCAGCGCGAGCATTCTGCCGACACACAACGCGGCGGTGCGCGGCGTCTTCGAGCGCGTCCTGACCGAGCGCGGCGTGACCCTCCATCGTCATTGCGAAGTCGTCGAAGTTGCCGCCGGCCATCTGCAGGTGCGCAGCGGCGAGATGTTCGCCGCCGACGAGATCGTCTGGGTGACCCAGGCCGGCGGCGCGCCGTGGCTGCGCGAGACCGGGCTGGCGCTCGACGGCGAGGGTTTCATCCGGGTCCGCAACACCCTGCAGAGCGAGACCGATCCGCTGATCTTCGCCGCTGGCGATTGCGCGTCGCTGATCGACCGGCCACTCGAAAAGGCCGGCGTCTTCGCGGTGCGCATGGGCAAACCGCTGGCCGAGAACCTGCGGCGAATCGTCCTGCGCCAGCCACTGCTCGCGTATCGCCCACAGCGACGCTGGCTGGCGCTGATCAGCACCGGCGACCGGCACGCGGTCGCCTCGCGCGGCTGGCTGTTTGCGCGCGGCGACTGGGTATGGCGCTGGAAGGACTGGATCGACCGACGCTTCATGCGCCGTTTCAGCGAATTCGCACCGATGGACGAGAACGCCGCGCCTGCACCGGCCGAGGCAATTCCACTCGACGCGGCCGAGCAGACGCAGGCGATCTCGGCGGTTGCCATGCGCTGCGGCGGCTGCGGCGCCAAAGTCGGTGCCACCGTGCTGTCACGGGCGCTGGCAAGGGTTCACCCGATCGCGCGCGACGACGTGCTGATCGGCCTGCACGCGCCCGACGATGCAGCGGTGCTGCGAGTGCCGCCGGGCAGTGCGCTGGTGCATACGGTCGATTTCTTTCGGGCCTTCATCGACGACCCCTGGCTTTTCGGCAGGATCGCCGCCCATCATGCGCTCGGCGACATCTTCGCGATGGGCGGCGCGCCGCAGTCGGCAACGGCGATCGCCACCGTCCCGCCAGGACTGGAGAGCAAGGTCGAGGACACCGTCTTCCAGATGATGGCGGGCGCCGTCGCGGTGCTCAACGAGGCCGGCTGTGCGCTGGTCGGCGGTCATACCGGCGAGGGTCGCGAACTGGCGCTCGGTTTCGCGATCAACGGGCTGATCGACGCAACCCTGGCCGGCGTCCTGCGCAAGGGCGGCATGCGTCCCGGCGATGCACTGATCCTCAGCAAACCGCTCGGCACCGGCACCCTGTTCGCGGCGCAGGCGCGGCTGCAGGCGCGCGGCCGCTGGATCGATGCGGCTTTGGAGTCGATGCAACAGTCGAACCAGGCGGCAGTGCCGTGCTTGATCGCGCACGGCGCGAGCGCGTGCACCGACCTCACCGGCTTTGGTCTGCTCGGACATCTGGTCGAGATGACTCGCTCGTCGGGGGTAGACGCCGAGATCGACCTGGCCGCGCTGCCACTCCTCGAGGGGGCCGCCGAAACCGTTGCAGCGGGAATCGTCAGTTCGCTGCAGCCGGCCAACGTGCGCCTGCGCCGCGCACTGCGCAACCAGCCCGAAGCGCTGCATCACCCGAATTACCCGCTGCTCTTCGACCCGCAGACCGCCGGCGGACTGCTCGCCAGCGTGCCGGCGGAACAGGCCGCGGACTGCATCGCCGCGCTGCGCGGCCTGGGCTACACGCGGGCGATCTGCATCGGGCGCGTGCTGCCGGCCAGCGAGGCGGTGGAACCAATTACACTGCGCACCTGACCAAGAGATGCACAAAGCCTGCACGCCCTGGCGGCAAGCCGCCCTTCCCCGCACCAACCTGCCATCCACGGAGAACCGACCATGATGCTTTTGCCCCGCCTGATTTCCCGCAGCGCCCTGGCGCTCGCCCTGATGCTCGGCAGCGCCGCAAGCTACGCCGAAAACCTGTTACGGGTCTCGGCGATCCCTGACGAGGCGCCGACCGAACTGCAGCGCAAGTTCAAGCCACTCGGCGAGTATCTCGAGAAGGAAACCGGCTACAAAGTGCAGTTCACGCCGGTCAGCGACTATGCTGCGGTGGTCGAGGGTCTGGCGGCGAAGAAGATCGATCTCGCCTGGCTCGGCGGGTTCACCTTCGTACAGGCAAAGCTGCGGACCGGCGGCGAGGCCATCCCGATCGTCCAGCGCGCAGAGGACGAGGTGTTCACCAGCAAATTCATTGTGCCGGCGAACAGCCCGGTCACGTCGCTCGTCGAACTGAAGGGCAAGACCTTCGCCTTCGGCTCGCCGTCGTCCACCTCGGGACACCTGATGCCGCGCTTCTACCTGCTCAAGGATGGCATCGATCCCGACAAGGATTTCAAGAACGTCGCCTTCTCCGGCGCGCATGACGCCACCGTCGCCTTCGTCGCCTCCGGCAAGGTCGAGGCCGGCGTGCTCAATGCTTCGGTGATGGACAAGCTGGTCGAGAAGGGCGATGCCAACGCCAAGCGGGTCAAGGTCATCGCCACGACGCCGCCCTACTTCGACTACAACTGGACGGTGCGCCCCGGTCTTGACCCGGCGCTGCGCCAGAAGATCACCCAGGCCTTCCTCAAGCTCGACCGGGCAGACCCGGCGCAGCGCGAACTGATGGAACTGCAGCGCGCATCGAAGTTCGTCCCGACCACGGCGGCCAACTACGATGGCATCGAACGGGCGGCGCGCAGCGCCGGGCTGATCAAGTAAGGGTGCGGCTTCCGCAGGCGTCGCAGCGACAGGGGAACGAGGAGGCAAGGACATGGCAAGCGAACTGACCGGCGTCGGACTGACGCACGGCAATGGTTTTCGCGCGCTGCAGCGAATCTCGCTGCGTCTTGCGCGCGGCGAGCGGGTGGCGGTGATCGGTCCGTCGGGCGCCGGCAAGACCAGCCTCACGCGGCTGCTCGGCAGTGCCTTGCGGCCCAGTGAGGGACGCCTGGAGATCCTCGGCGTCAACCCCTGGCAGGCGTCGGCCGGCGAATTGCGCCACCTGCGCGCGCGCATCGGCACCATCCACCAGGCGCCACCGATTCCGCCCCGCCAGCGCGTGATTACCGCGATCCTCGCCGGCCGGCTCGGCCACTGGCCGGTATGGAAGGGGCTTTGCTCGCTGGTCTATCCGGTCGACATCGACGGTGCGCAGGCGGTACTGGCGCGCTTCGACCTCGCCGACCGCCTGTTCGATCGCTGCGACCGGCTCTCGGGCGGCCAGTTGCAGCGCGTCGGGATCGCCCGCGTCCTCTACCAGCAACCTGACCTGATCCTGGCCGACGAACCGGTCTCGGCCCTCGACCCGACGCTCGCCGATGCCGCGCTCGGCGAACTGGTCGCCGACTCCGAGCGTCGCGGTGCCAGTCTGTTCGCTTCGCTGCACGCAGTCGACCTGGCACTCAAATGGTTTCCGCGCATCGTCGGTCTGCGCGCCGGCGAAATCGTCTTCGACCTGCCGACGGCGCGCGTCAGCGAAACGATGTTGCGCGAACTATACGCCGCCGAGGGCGGCGTACTGCCGACGCAGGCCCAGACACCGGTCGCACCGCGCGACGGCGCCGTTGACGCCGCGGGTACACCCGCCGACGGCCAGGTGGCGATCGCCGTCGTGCGCTTTGAGACCTGCCGCGGACGCTGAATTGAAGACGTTCGCCAGCCCCCTGTCGCCGGCCCGAGACCCGGACGCGCGCGCGCGTCTCGGCTGGACGGTGCTCGCCCTGGGGTTGCTGTGGCCGCTCCTGCAACTCGCCGAGTTCCGACCCTGGGCGCTGTTCGAGGGCAACAATCTACAGGTGATGGGCGCTTTCCTTGCCGGCTTTCTGCCACCCGAGACATCGACCGATTTTCTCGGCATCCTTCTCAAGGCTACGCTGGAAACGCTGGCGATGGCCACCGCCGGCATCGCGCTGGCCCTGCTCATCGCGGTGCCGCTGGCGATCCTGTGCACGCGCCCGCTGGCAGTGTCGCTGATCGGGCCGGGACCCGGCCACCGCGCTGGCAGCGCGCTACGTCTCGCCGGGCGCGCGCTGCTGACCTTTTTGCGCGCGATCCCCGAGATCGTCTGGGCGCTGATGCTGGTGCGCGTCTTCGGTCTCGGGCCAGCCGCCGGCGTGCTGGCGCTGGCGGTCACCTACGGCGGCATGCTCGGCAAGGTGTACACCGAGATTCTCGAATCGACCGACACCCGCCCTGCCCGCTCGCTGCTTGAAGCGGGCAGTGGCCGCTTCGCGGCGCTGGCCTACGGACTGCTCCCCAACGCGGCGCAGGAACTGACCTCCTACACCGTCTATCGCTGGGAGTGCGCGGTCCGCTCGTCGGTGATCATGGGCTTCGTCGGCGCTGGCGGGCTCGGGCAGTTGATGGACCAGTCGATGAAGATGCTGAACGGCGGCGAAGCCGCGGTGATCCTCCTCGTCTTCCTGTTGCTGGTGCTGCTCGCCGACGCGCTGAGTGCGACATTGCGCCGGGCGCTGGCATGAACGAGAACGGCGTTCAGGAGCCCTGTGCGACGCGCGGCGCCGCCGACTTCTGCCTGTCCTGCGTGCTCACCAGCGGCCTGCTGATCGCTGCCGTAGTGGCCAGCTTCGCCTATCTCGCGATCGATTTCGGCGCGCTGTTTTCGGCCGATTCGGCAGCCGCGATGGGGAAATTTGCCGCCTCCTTCCTGCCACCCGACCTCGACCCCGAATTCGTGCGCAAGACCGCCTGGGGCGCCTTGCAGACCTTCTCGGTGGCCATGGTCGGCACGCTGCTGGCGGCGCTGGCGGGACTGTTGCTGGCCCTGCCGGCGGCCGGGCGGCACGGAGTCGCCGCCACCCGGCTGTCGCGCTTTCTCCTCAATCTGTTGCGCAGTGTGCCGGAACTGGTCTGGGCGACGCTGATGGTGCTCGTCGCTGGCCTCGGCCCTTTCGCCGGTGCGTTGGCGCTGGCGCTGCACACCACCGGAGTGCTCGGCCGGCTGTTCGCCGAGGCGATCGAGAACGCGCCACGGCAGCCCGAGCAAAGCCTGCGCGAAGCCGGCAGCGGCGGCGTGCCGGCCTTCCTGTACGGAACGCAACCGCTGGTCTGGCCGCAATGCGTGGCCTACGGGCTCTACCGGCTGGAAATGAACATCCGCATGGCCGCCGTACTCGGCTTCGTCGGTGCCGGCGGCCTCGGCCAGATGCTCTATTATCACCTGTCGATCTTCCAGCAGGCACAGGCGGCGACGGTGCTGATCGCGATGTTCGTCCTGGTGCTGGCTGTCGACGCGCTGAGCGACCGCCTGCGCAAGCACATGGCGAGCGTTTGAGCCGGAACGACGGATATGATTTTATATTCGGAATTGCTGACGAGCGGCAGCCTGCCACCTGAACGGCCGTAGCGTGACCGTTTGGGTTCTCGGGGAAAGCAGAGAATATAGAGAACAGGCAGGCACCGATCGCAGACCGGCTCTGGCCGGACTATTGCGGTGAATATTGGCGGAGTGGACGGGGCTCGAACCCGCGACCCCCGGCGTGACAGGCCGGTATTCTAACCAACTGAACTACCACTCCGTGCTGCTGAACCATGCTTCTTCTGTGGTGTCGCGCTTGACAACCGGCGTCTGGAAAAGCCGTCGCGCTGTGCAAGCTGGGCATTATAGCAAATTTCGCCGGGTGAGCAAGGGGGGTGATGACAAACGGACAAACGGGTTTTTGGGAGAATGAGCGTCAGCCCGGCGGATCGATGCTAGAATTATGAGTTGGTCGACGTACTCGCCGGTCAACCATTAAGCTTTTGGCTCGTTGTAATCATTTTATTGTCGATAAGGAACCCCCATTATGAAAAATTCCCTCCTCGTTGCTGCGCTGATCGCTCTCGCTGTTACCGCCTGTGGCAAGAAGGAAGAAGCCAAACCGGCTGCTGCCCCGGCTGCTGCTCCGGCCGCTGCTGCTCCGGCCGCCACCCCGGCTGCTGCTCCAGCCGCTGCTCCGGCGGCCGCCGCCCCGGCTGCTGCTCCCGCTGCCGATGCGGCCAAGCCAGCCGATGCAGCCAAGCCAGCCACCGAAGCCGTCGCCGACAAGGCCAAGGAAGTTGCTGGCGCTGCCGCTCAGGGTGCTGCCGATGCAGCCAAGGACGCAATGAAGAAGTAAGAAGTAATCTGCCTGAGCGGACAAGAAAAAGC
>DIME01000082.1:823-23653 GCA_002425405.1 Candidatus Accumulibacter vicinus | reverse complement strand
TTCCCATTTTTGGTTAAAAATGGCATCAAAGCACTGACTCATTAACTTCGCCACTATTCACTGGCGACGAATTGCAGAGAAGACCGTGGCATGAGAGAGAGAATAGGCATGTACTGGGACCGGTTGCTACTGCAGCGAAGTAAATATGAACCCGCAGGAACCCGCGCAGGCACGCGCCAACAGGCGAAAAAAAACCGCCCGTATAGGCGGTTTTTTTAACTATTCTGGCGGAGAGGGCGGGATTCGAACCCGCGGTAGGCTCACACCTACGCCTGATTTCGAGTCAGGTACATTCGGCCACTCTGCCACCTCTCCTTCGGGCGCGCATATTAGCACAAGATGACCCGACGCTACGCTGACGGTGCCATATTCGGTCAAAATTGCGGATGCTCTGGCTATGCTGCACGCCCACTTGCGTATAAACTGCCGCTGCATTGCCCGACGCTGCAGTCACTTGGCCATCCTTGGCGGCGAGTCCAGCTGCCCATTATTTTGGAGAACAATGATCCTTGCCAGACTCATTTCGCTTCCCTGCTGACGACACAGCCGCATGATCGCGAACACCGGCGGCGACATCGGGCAAACGCCATTACCCAGAGCCATGAGCCGGAAGCCAGCGCCGGATGCGGAAGCTATCGCCGCTGAAATGGCCGGTTTTCGGCGCGAGATGCTGCGTTTCGCGATCCTGCAGTTGCGTGACCAGGCCAGTGCCGAAGATGCCGTGCAGGAGGCGATGCTGGCCGCGCTACAGGGAGCCGACCGTTTTGGCGAGCGGGCCAAATTCAAGACCTGGGTCTTTTCAATTCTCAAGAACAAGATCGTCGACATCATCCGGCGACGAGTTCGCGAGCCGAACTACCAGGACCCCGAAGAAGAGATCGATGAAAGCGATTTCGACCCGCTTTTCTCGGCCAACGGCCACTGGCAACGCGACGCCCGCCCTGCGGACTGGGGAGACCCGGAAAAGAGTTTTGAGGACCAGCGCTTCTGGGCGGTCTTCGATAGCTGCCTGAATCGCCTGCCGGCAGCAACAGCGCGCATTTTCATGATGCGCGAGATGCTCGGTCTGGAAACCGACGAAATCTGCGAGGAACTGTCAATCAGCAGCAACAACTGCTGGGTGGTTCTGCACCGGGCACGCATGGGTCTGCGCCTGTGCCTCGATCAGAAATGGTTCATGACCGGAGAACTGGCCCGAGAATGAACTGCAAGGAAGCCCTCCGGCTGATGTCGGAAGAAATGGACCGCGATCTTGCCGGTGGCAATCGCTTTGCACTGTGGCTGCACAAGCTGATCTGTGTCGGCTGCCGAAACTACCAGAAGCAACTGTCTTTCATCCGGCAGGCGTGCCAGCAACAGGTGGCTGTCGACGACGCGACCCCACCACCACCGACTTGAATTCTCCTCAGCAACCCACGATGCCGCCATCCTCGCGACGGATGACAATGGTTGCCGAGCGCGGTCGGCCACCGGTCAATTCAGGGAACTGACTGGCCGGCCAGGCTGCTCCGGTCAGCGGCTTTGCCGGATCGAAACGGCCACCGACGACCTCACCGGGATGCTGAACGTTGATGAACAGGTTGCAACCGTCAGGGCTGGCGGTGAGTCCAGTGATCTCGCAGCCTCTCGGCCCGGTGAGAAAGCGCCGGATTTCGCCACGGGCAACGTCGGCGACCAGCAGCTGATTGTTGCCGAATCGCTCATGGTCGCCACGATTGACCGCGCTGCCGGAGATGTCGGTGGCAATCCACAGGCGACCGTCGGGGTCGAACCATAACCCGTCCGGACTGGCAAAGGCGTCACCACGGATGTTGCCGCGTTTGTCGGGGTCGGGATGCTGCGGGTCGCCGCAGAGAACGAAGATGTCCCAGGCGAAACTGTCGGCCGCGGCCGCAGCACCCTGCCCGCCCCCCTCGCGCCAGCGGATGATATGGCCGAAAGCGTTGTCGGCGCGTGGATTGGCGGGGTCGGCAACGCTCCGCTGGCGGTTGTTGGTCAGGCTACAGTAGACTTCACCGGTTCGTGGATGGACGGCAATCCACTCCGGGCGGTCCATCTTCGTCGCCCCGACACGGTCGGCAGCCTGACGGGCATGAATCAGGACGTCGGCCTGGTCGGCAAAACCATTGGCTGCGTCGAGGCCGTTCTGCCCATGCTGCAGAGCAATCCACTGGCCGCGCCCATCGGCAGCAAAACGGGCGACGTATAGCGTCCCGACCGCGAGCAACGCGGCACCGCTGCCTGGCTTGCCGGCGTCGAAACGATCGCGTGAGACGTACTTGTAGAGATACTCGAAAGCCTCGTCATCGCCCATGTACACCACCACCCGCCCATCGCCGGCAAGCGTCAGCATCGCCCCCTCATGTTTGAAGCGGCCGAGTGCAGTGTGCTTGACCGGTTCGCTGCCTGGATTCCAGGGATCGATCTCGACGACCCAGCCGAAGCGATTGGCTTCGTTGGGCTCACTCGCCACGTCGAAACGGCGGTCATGCTCGTGCCAGCGGTAACCGGCACCCGAGGCACGGATACCGTAACGTTTCTGCGCCAGCGTCGGCCTGTCGAGCCCGTTGAAGTACGCGTTGAAATGCTCCTCGCAGGTCAGGTAGGTGCCCCAGGGCGTAACGCCCATTGCGCAATTGGCGAGGGTGCCGGCGACGCGCTGACCATCCATGTCGTCGCGGGTGCGCATGGCGGCGGTGCCGGCAGCCGGACCGTCGATGCGCATCGGCGTGCGCGCCGTGATCCTGCGGGCGTAGGCGGAAGGCCGAACGAGCTGCCAGCGCACGTCCTTGCCGCGGCCCGTCAGTTCGATCTCGATCACCGAAACGCCATGTGCATTTTGCGACTTGAGCGTCTTGGCCTCGCTCCAGCCGGCGCGACCGTCCGGGTGAAGCAGGTTTTCGTCGGTGTATTCGTGGTTTACGCACAGCAGGCCGTGCGTCGACGAGGGTTTGCCGTCGCTGACGAAAGGAAAGAAATGCATCCCGTCGTGATGCATTCCCGCCTGCTCGGCCTGCTCTGCCGCACTGTTACCGGCATCGGACCGGAAAACCGGGCCGGTCGAAATCGGGTCCCCCCAAGCGTAGAGCATCTGCAGCATATAGGCTTCTGGAACGCGTACAAGATCCTCTGCAGACGCGGCAATCGCTCTGAAACCGATCTCTGATCGGCCCGCAGCAGCCAGCACGGGCAAGCCGAGAAATGGCAGTACGACACTGCCGAGACCCAGTTGCAGCAGGCGGCGGCGTATTTGGGCATGTGGCGCAAGCGCTGCGAGAAGCTGCTCCAAATGCGGGTTGGTGCTGTCGTTGCTGACCGGATCGTCATCCATGGGCGGCATTGCTGCAAAGAGAGCGAAAGCAGCGATTATCAGGCAAGCGAGGCCGGCGGGCCAATCGGCGAGCGGTAGGCGGTAGCGGGCTCAGAGCAAATTTGTTCTAACAGCCCACAGTCATTCCGGCGTACGCCGGAAATCTGATCAAATATGAAGCACATTTCGCCGGAGCACTTGCTCCAGGCTCTTGACCTTCCCTGCAGGAGGCGAATACGATGGCCCTGGCTTAGTTGGCAGAATACTTTGAGCCGAATCGAATAGCGGCTGTGCTGCTGCCCTGACTTTCCCACTGTCATGAACTGTCTTGGATAAGAGTGTCAATGTCTTTGTCTGCGCCAATCTGGTCATGGCCTACTGCTGGCTGGTTGCGCGCCTGCCGTGCGCGGCCGAAACCCTGCGCGCCGACGGCTTTCTGGTGGAACCGGGTGGCAAGGGACTCAACGTAGCGGTGGGCACCCGCCGTCTGGGCGCCGAGGTCAGCGCGCTGGTTGGCGTTGGGCGCGATTCCGGCGGCCGGTGTTTGCGCGATCTGTTTGCCGCGGAAGGTATATCCACGGAACTGGTGTTCGACTTCGACACCCCGTCCGGACATGGCGCTGGACTGATTGGCGCCAATGGCGAGAACCTGATTGCCGTCTATCCCGGCGCAAACGATCGTCTCGAAGCCAGTCACGCGATCCTTTCGCAAGCCGCCATCGCAGCCGCCGATCTGGTCTATGGCCAGTTCGAGACATCGCTGGGCGCACTTTGGGAATGCTTCCGCCGCGCACGCAGGGATGGCGTGCGCACGGCGCTTAACCCTTCACCTTGGCAGCCCACAGCGCCGCAGCTCTTGGCATTGTGCGATATCCTCATCGTCAACGAAGTGGAAGCGCAGGGGCTCATCGGCTGCGGAGATCTGGATCAGGACACCCTGATGGGCTGCCTCGCGCAAGTGCGCGGACACGTAGCCGATTTCTTCCGGACATGGTCTGGCGAACTTCTGGTGTTGACCTTGGGCTCACGTGGAGCCCTCGCCTTTCCGCGCGCAGGGAATTGCGTTGCCGCTCCGGCTTATCCCGTCACCGCTCTCGACAGCATCGGTGCCGGCGACGCCTTTGCCGCCGGCCTGTTACACGGTCTGGGAGCCGGCATCCCCCTCCCCGATGCGCTCGACCAGGCCAATGCCTGTGGCGCTTTCATGGCCGCGCATCGGGGCGTGTTATCCGCACTCCCGACGGCGGAGCGGCTACGCGATTTCAGACGCGGCCTGGCGGCTGTTCAAACCGCAACTTCATTGCCGTGATTGTCGACCATGACCGCGTTGGCCACGCTCAGCGGCAGAAAGGGCCAAGCCGGATTTGAGTTTCATCGAGTTGGTATCGGTTATCCGGTGACCGGACCGCGCTCACCCCAAATGCGGGCGGGTTCTCTCAAGCGCGCAGCTTCAACCGATATGCGTAGGCATCGCCGCGGAACAACCCTTCCACGTATTCCACAAGTTTCCGGTGGCTGGAGTAGGTGCGGCGCTTCAGCAACAGACAGGGCGCGGGCGCCGAAAAACCGAATACTTCGCTTTCCACCTCGGAACTCAGCACCGCTTCGATGCTCTGATCCGCATCGGCGAGGACGATCCCGCACGGATCGCGCAAGAAGGCATAGGCCGAACCGTTGGTATCCCAATTCTCCAGGTCCGGCGCCAGGCCCAGGTCATACCAGGCTGTCTCGTAGCTCATTGGCTGCTCGTCGCCCAAACGCAAGCGCACCAGCTTGAGAAAACGCGCTGACGAAGGGCGTCCGAACATGGAAGCCAGCGTGCGATCCTGTATCACCACGCGTTCAAGCAGACGCGTGGAAGGTGTCATGCCCAGTTCGCGCATTTCCTCGGAAAATCCCTTGAGCCGGCCCATTTCGGGACTCACGCGCGGCGTACCACGAACCACGGTGCCGCCACGCCCGAAGGAAGCCAGCTTATGGGTCTCGCGCAGCGCGTCGTAGCAGCGCTTGACGGTCGTCCGGCTGACGGCAAGCAAGTCTGCGAGCACCCGTTCCGGGGGCAGGTTGGCGCCTTCCGCCAATTCACCGGAATCGATCAGGCCGGTCAGTTGCTGCAGAATCTGCTGATAGTAAGGCTGGGAATTGCCTGGGTTGGGCCGCAGACGCTCCGCCAATGCTTCAACTGGAATCAGTTCGGTCACTACTGGCCTCCATTCTGGATCTGTCTACGTGAGTCTCATGATAATCGACAATCGAGCGTCGAAACCACGCCTACGGTAACGACATCGGAAAGGATTTCACCGCCATACAGCATCTGTCGGGCGGATGTGCGGTCGACCTCATTGGTGTGCGCCAAGGCCGTCATGCCGCAGATCCAAGCGTACGTCTCGCGACGGATGATGCACCACACGGACCTGAGTTCGCGTGATGGATAGCATAGTCATTGGATACCTCGCTGGAATTCCAGGATGCAATCCAGAGACAGAGACACTCACATCGTCGCTGTCGTATCGCGTTACGGGCCTCGTACGTGTCGAAAAATTTTACAGTGCCCCTATAACAGCGGGGATCTTTTCGCTCCCTGCCAGCGGCTGACGGCGCAACCACTCGCGCTAACCGCATGAAGTGCAATGAAAACCAATCCAGAGCACGTCAACATGCTCAACTATGGCACGGTGTTTGCTCTGTTTGGATTCTCTATGGACACTTTGGAGATCCAAATGAAGACACTTGCATTTGCCACATCGGCTCTGCCGATTTTTGGCCTGGGTGCTGGGCCCGCTCGCCGTTTCTACCTCCGATTCCAGGGGGCTATTCGGAAAAACCGGGATCAGCACGCGAGAAATGTCATCAGGCCGGAGGTCATGCCCGCGAGTTCCGGCAATCGAATCCGCACCGTTCGCCGTGTGCTCTCGGCAGCGGCCGCCTTGTTCGTCCTCGGCGCCGCGCCGCAGGTAAACGCAGCAAAATACGAGGCCGATGTCATGTTCGTGGCGCGCTCGCAGAACGCGTTTGCGGCGAGCAACACGTTCTCCGCGCGCGGCCAGGTCGATCTGAGGACACCGTTCGACATCGATGCATACCGCCAGTCCTTCGGCCCGTTGGCGGTCGGTGTGTCCGCGAAGGGCAGCGTGGGTATCGGCGTGGATGCCTACCTCACCGGTGGCACATTCGACCTCGCGTTGCCCGTGCGGCAGAAGTTCGACTATCCGGACGACTACGCGGCCGTTGCAGGGCGCAGCTTTTCCCTGACACCTACCAGCCGTCTGGCCGATGCAACGGACACGAAGTTTACCGTCGCAGCGCTCCAACCGGCAAAGGATCCGAAGGGTGACCTGTTGGATGTCTACAAGACGTTCTTCGGTTCGCGCCCAGCGAACGTGAAACCCTCGGTGAACTTCGACTTGGGAGGTGTCGATGTCGCTGTGTCTGCGCTGCTCAACCTCGGCCCAAGCGTGTTCGCCGAAGCCTGCGCTGGGCCTCTCTGTAAGCGTAGTAGTGCCGACCTGCCGAAGTTCGTGAACGCACGCATCCCGTTCTTCACGCAGAACAACCTCGGCTCGAAGCTCGACGACGGCATTGCCAAGGACCTTGGCAGCGCAATCGGCCCCGTCCCGCCGGTCCCGCTGGCCGGCCCCGCGGTGCCGAACGCCACACGTTCCTACGGCGGCAGTGTGCCACTGTTCAACCTCGGCTTCGACGTCGGCGACAGCCTGGACAAGGTGCTGCGTGCACGCGGCCTGCCCTCCCTTGGCGGCAGCGTGGGTCCCTTCAGCTACCAGTTGCTCGACGGTCATCTCGGGTTCGCCGCATCGCTCTCCGCGCAGTTCGACATCACCACGAAGACACGCGTGGCACTCCTCTTCAACCAGCCCGTGCAGGTGTTCGAGCACGGTGCGTGGCAGGATCCGGGCTATACGAGCATTTTCGATCCGGCGAACCCGCTGCAGTTGCGCACCGCCGCCAACGTGTCGGAACTGCGCGTGAAGCCGTCCTACCTGCTGGATGCCGACATCCACAGCGCTGTGTCGCTGGCGTTCGCCGGCCAGTCGAGCTTCGCGGGGCCAGAAGTGCGCGCAGAATTGCTGGGCTTCGAAGGCACCACGTCACCGCTGTTCGATCTGAAGCTGAATGCGGATGGCTTCGTGGCACCGGTGGTGGATTCGAGCTTCAAGGCAAACGTGATCCCCATCGACACGCCAGCGTTCCGGATCCTGCTGGAAGACCCGCGGACGCGCCTGCTGCGCGAGGCATCGAGCCTGACCATGACGGTGGCGCGCGTGGGCGATGTGGCGGCCAACGGCCACGGCTTCGGCAACCTGCGCAATGGCACACGCGGCGATGCGGGCTACTTCGATGTCACCGTGGCAGGCACCTTCCGCCAGATCTCGTCGTTCGGATGTGGTCTCGGCGATCCTGGCGCGTGCCCGCCGGACGAACTGTTCGAGGCCGACGAGCCGGTGGTCATCAGTGGCGTGGAGATCGGTACGCTTTTCTGCGTGACCTGCCGCGGCCGCGTGACGGACTTTACCTTCTCGCCCAGGGTGGACACTGACGGCGACGGCAGCCTGTACCTCTCGAACCTCGCACTGGGCATGGACACGGAGGTGGGCCGGCCGTGCTTCTCCTGTGACGAGGGGCTGTCTCTCGAGCAATTGCGTCTGCAGGCGGGCCACTTCACCGACGCACGAATCACCGATGTGCCGGAACCGGGCGCGCTGTGGCTGCTGGGACCTGCGGTGGTACTGGCCCTGCGTCGGCGTCCGCGATGCTGAGAATCAGAACATTCGTTGAAAAGAGAAGGCACTGAACGCGAAGCGGCGCGCGATGGAAACAGTACCCAACACGCCAGCATGGCCAATGACATCGAATATGCTTAGTTTTCGCAACAAAGTTGCATTAAGCAGCCAAATGCGGCAAGATCCGTATTTCGCCATAACTTTCGACCCGCAATTTTCCCTGCCGACTACGCTGTCTGATGTCTACCCCACTCCGTTCAGCCCGATCGGCAGGCGTCCTCAAGCTCGATCCGGCGCTTTGCAGCAGCGCCGCCGTCCGCTTGCTGTGGGCCATCGCTGCGTTGCTGCTGCTGTGGACGACCGTCCTCTGGGCACTCGATTGAACGCTCCGGGATCGCCGTGTCTGCGCCCGCCCTTGCAGGCTGAGGCGCTGCTCTACTTTGACGATCTGACGCTCGGCTACAACCGGCATCCAGCCGTGCACCACCTGCGCGGCGAAGTCGCCACCGGCAGTCTGCTGGCCATCGTCGGCCCCAACGGCGCCGGCAAATCGACGCTGCTCAAGGGTATCGCCGGCGAACTGCGACCCCTGCAGGGAAGGATCGTCCTGAACGGCCTGCAGCGCCGGCAGATCGCCTACCTGACGCAGCAGGCGACGCTTGACACGAGCTTCCCGATCGTCGTTCATGACTTTGTGGCGATGGGTCTGTGGCGCGAAATCGGTGCTTTTGCCGGCCTCAACCGCGCCCGCCGCAGGCGCATCGAAGCGGCGATCGATGGGGTCGGCCTGAGCGGACTCGAAGGGCGCCCGATTGGCTCGCTCTCTGGCGGCCAGTTGCAGCGCGCGCTGTTTGCCAGGGTCCTGCTCCAGGACGCGCCGCTGGTGCTGCTCGACGAACCCTATGGGGCGATCGACGTGGCCAGCGTGCATGACCTGGCGGCGCTGGTACGCCGCTGGCACAGCGAAGGGCGAACGGTGATCTCCGTCCTGCACGATCTCGAGCATGTTCGCCAGGAGTATCCGGAGACGCTATTGCTCGCTCGTGAAGTCGTCGCGCGCGGTGACACCGCGCGCGTACTCAGCGAGGCCAACCTCTTGCGCGCCCAGCGACTCGCCGGAGGCCACCGCGAAGACCAGGCCACGGCGATCTGTCGCAGCAACCGGATTGGCGCATGACCGAAACGTTATCGTCGCTGCCGCTGTTCTCGCCATTCATCGAGTTCGGCTTCATGCGCCGGGCACTGGCAGGTTGCCTGGCACTGTCGCTCGGTGCAACGCCAGTCGGTGTCTTCCTGATGTTGCGCCGCATGAGTCTCGCTGGTGATGCGATGTCGCACGCGATCCTGCCGGGCGCGGCCATCGGCTATCTGATTGCCGGACTTTCACTCCCGGCGATGACCCTCGGCGGCCTCATCGCCGGCCTGGCGGTGGCGGTGCTGGCCGGTGGCGTGGCGCGCAATACGGTGATCAAGGAGGATGCCAGCCTGGCGACCTTCTACCTGCTCTCGCTTTCCGCCGGTGTGCTGATCATCTCGCTGCGCGGCAGTAGCGTCGATCTGTTGCATGTCCTCTTCGGCAGCGTGCTCGCGCTCGACGACGCAGCGCTGTACCTGCTCGCCAGCTTCGCCTCGCTATCGGTGGTCGCACTCGCGATCGGGCTGCGTCTGTTCGCGCTCGAAGGCTGCGATCCGGCTTTCCTGGCGCGCATCAGCCGCCTCGCACCGGTCGCCCACTACGGTTTCATGATCCTGCTGGTGCTCAACCTGGTGGCCGGTTTCCACGCCCTCGGCACGCTGATGGCGGTCGGCATCATGATCCTGCCGGCGGCCACGGCACGCCTGTGGGTGGGTACCCTGGGGCCACTGCTGCTGATCGCCGTGCTGACGGCTTTTTTCGGGTCGCTGATCGGCCTGTTGCTGTCGTACTACTTCAACCTACCGGCCGGACCGGCCATCGTACTGACGCTCGGCGCCCTCTACCTGCTGTCGATGGGAGTCGGCCGGCTCGGGCCGCTGGCCAGCCGCTGGCCGCCGGATTGGCATTTCGAACGCTGAACCCTGATGAGAAATCCAATGCACATGATTCTTCTGAGCACGCCTTTCCGACTCGCGGCAATATGGCTGCTGGCCATCGCCAGTCTGGGGCCAACCGGCCGGACGGTGGCTGGCGAAGCGCTACCGGTGGTCGCCAGCTTCAGCATTCTCGGCGATCTGACGCAGCAGGTCGGCGGCGACCGCGTGCAGGTGTACACCCTGGTCGGCCCCGGCGCCGATGCGCATGTCTACCAACCGACACCCAGCGACGCCAGGACGCTTTCCCAGGCGCGACTGGTGATCGTCAATGGGCTCGGTTTCGAAGGCTGGATCGGCCGCCTGATCAAATCATCCGGCTATCGCGGTCCGCTGGTCGTCGCCAGTCAGGGAGTCAATGCGTTGCACCAGCCGCGGGCGCATGCCGGCAAGCATGCTGATCCTCACCAGCCTACCGGCGACCTCGATCCGCATGCCTGGCAGGATCTCGCCAATGCTCGCCGTTACGTCGCCAACATCGCTGCCGCACTCGGCGAGGCGGACCCGGCGAGCCGCAGCGTCTATCAGGCCAATGCGGCTCGCCTGGACCAGGCGATGGCGACTCTCGACGGCGAAATCCGCGCCACTTTCAGCGCCCTGCCGGCAGAAAGGCGCAAAGTCGTCAGTTCACATGACGCTTTCGCCTACTTCGGCCGCGCCTACGGGCTCCGCTTCATCGCCCCGGTTGGCGTCAGCACCGACGCCGAGCCTTCGGCCGGCGAGGTCGGCGCGATCATCCGGCAGATCCGCCAGGAAAAGATCAGGGCGATGTTCGTCGAAAACATCACCGACCGGCGCCTGCTCGAACGCATCAGTCGCGAATCGGGCGCGCGCATCGGCGGCACGCTATACTCGGACTCGCTGACGAAACCCGGCAGCGCAGCCGACAGCTATCTCGGGATGATGCGGCAGAACGCGAAGGCGCTGGCGGCAGCTCTGACTGACTGAGGGCCATTAACGATGCTGGCGATTTGAGCCCTACATGACCACCGTCACTGACATTACTACGCAGGCCGCGTCCGGCCTGACCCACATTGATGCCCTCCTGGATGCTGGTCCCGGCTGGAACTGGGTGGCTCCCGCTCGCAACACCCTCTTCTATACCTTCGCGCTGAATGACGGCAACAGCCGCGACATAGGCAGCACGATCAGCGCTGCACCGGTGGCCTTCAATGCTACGCAACAGACTGCCGCGGTGCAGGCTCTCAACCGACTGACACAAATCACCGGCATCACCTTCGTGGCCACAACCGACGGCGCCGTGGCCGATCTCCATTTTGCTGCTGCCGACATCATCACCAGCACCACCACCGCGGGCATCTGTTCAACGCGCCGCCACTACTCTTTCGACGGCGACAACACGATCATCTCGTACACGGCGGACGCCTACATTTACCTTGACAACGCCAACTTTGCAGCCAGCAACCACGCACCCACTGCCGGCTCGGTCGGCTACGAGATGCTCCTGCACGAGTTGGGCCATGCGCTGGGGTTGAAGCACCCCTTTTCGGGCAGCGTTCGGCTGAGCGAAGCCAACGACCACACGGCGAACACGCTGATGTCCTATAACCATGCAGGCGGGCCCTATAGCGACTATTCGCCCTACGACATCGCGGCGCTGATGTTTCTCTACGGGGGGGACGGCCTGGGCAACGCGCTCGGCCAGGGCAGCCAAGGGCAGTATCTGGTGGGTACTCGCGGCGCCGATACGCTGACCGGCAGCAGCGGCAACGATGTGCTCGAAGGCATGGCCGGCGACGATCAGTTGATTGGTGGCACCGGTCAGGACACCGCCCATTACAACGGCCCTGCCGGCCACTATGTGGTGGCCATGACGAACGGTCACTGGTCGGCAAGCGACACTTCCGGCGAAGAGGGCCACGATCTCCTGTACGGCATCGAGCGCCTGCATTTTTCCGACCACCACCTGGCGATCGACATCGACGGTCATGCCGGCACCACTGCCAAGGTTTTGGGGGCAGTATTCGGCGCAGCCGCGGTCGACAATCCTGCCTATGTCGGCATCGGGCTTGGTCTGCTCGATGGTGGAATGTCCTACCAAAGCCTGATGCAACTTGCGCTGGACGTCCGGCTCGGGGTTGGCGCCAACCACCAGGCGGTGGTGACTTTGCTATACACCAACGTGATCGGCAGCGCGCCCTCACCCGACACGCTGGCCTTCTTCACCAGTCTGCTCGACAGTGGCGCGCATACGCCGGCCAGCCTGGGCGTGCTGGCTGCCGACACTGCGCAGAACGCGGCCAACATCAATCTCGTGGGTCTCTCCGAAGTCGGCATCGATTTTGTCTGATTTTATCGCGAACCGATCAGGGCACATATTGGGCATACTGGTCGAGGTAATCGTGCACTGCCAGCGTACCCAGTTGGTACACGTCGCGTGAAGACTCTTCGATGCGGCCTTGCTGTGCCGGGGAGAACCGGCGCGCCAGATGGGCCCGGAATTTCTCGACCAGTACAGGAATACCTTCGGCGCGGCGTCGACAGTGCCCCAACGGATATTCGGAGACCAGTTCTGCGGTCCGGCTGCCGTCGGCGAACACGACTTGCACGGCATTGGCGATCGAGCGCTTGGATGGGTCCAGGTAGTCCACCGAAAACCTGGGTTCCTCGCGGACCTCGATCTTCGCACGCAGAGCGTCGATACGCGGGTCGGCGGCAGCCGCATCCTCATAGTCTTCGCCAGTCAGCCGTCCCTTGATCAGCGCGACAGCGACCATGTATTGCAGGCAGTGGTCGCGGTCGGCAGGATTAAAGAGCGGCCCCTGCTTGTCGATGATGCGCAGCGCCGATTCGTGGGTGCGAATCAGTACCCTGGCAATCCTATCGATTCGTCCACGCACCTGAGAATGTAGTTCCACCGCACACTCGACCGCCGTCTGAGCGTGGAACTCGGCTGGAAAACTGATCTTGAACAACACATTCTCGATCACGTAGCTGCCATACCGACGCGACAGACGGAACGGCTGTCCCTTGAACAGAACCTCATAAAATCCCCAGGTCGGAACAGTCAACACCGACGGATAACCCATTTCGCCCTTGCACGACATGAGCGCCAAAAATACGCCACGCGCAGTGGCATCGCCCGCCGCCCAGGATTTTCTCGAACCGGTATTCGGTGCGTGCCGATAAGTGCGCAGCGGCTGACCATCGACAAAAGCCTGCGAAACAGCATTGATGATCTGCTCTCGCCCGCCGCCCATCAGCCAGGTGCATACCGCAGCAGTCGCCACCTTGACCAGCAGTACGTGGTCCAGCCCGACACGATTGAAACTGTTTTCGAGTGCTAGCACCCCCTGGATCTCATAGGCTTTGATCATCGCTTCCAGAACCTGGCGCATCAGCAGCGGCGCCTGCCCGTCGGCGACGCGAGTCCGCGACAGCCAGTCGGCAGTCGCGAGGATGCCCCCGAGATTGTCCGAAGGATGCCCCCATTCGGCTGCCAGCCAGGTGTCGTTGAAGTCCAGCCAGCGAATCAGGGTACCGATGTTGAAGGCCGCCTGCACCGGGTCGAGTTGAAATACGGTGCCGGGAACCCGTGCACCAGCGGGGACAACGGTGCCCGGGACGACCGGTCCGAGCAGTTTGCTGCAGGCCGGATAGGCAAGCGCTTCGAGACCGCAACCGAGCGCGTCGATCAGGCAATAGCGCGCCGTTTCAAAGGCCGCTCTCGACTCGATCTTGAAATCGAGAACGTAGTCGGCGATATCGGCCAGAACCTGGTCCGGTGCGGGACGTGTGGCGGGAATGCGTGTGCTCATGTCTGCTTTAATGTGAAAGTCGCGTCAGCGGCTCACGAATCTCCCCTCCCCACTTGCGGGAGGGGGTCGGTGGAGAGGGAAACGGTCATGATTTTCATGATCGGGGGGTGCCTGGAAAAGTCATGACCGTTCTCTGGCTGCGGAGCAACTGCCCGGCAGGATGCTCAGCATCGTTTTGACAGAATGACAAACTCCTGTTCCTCCGGTCCGATGTAGTTGGCCGAAGGGCGGATGATTCTTCCATCGATACGTTGCTCGATGACGTGTGCTGCCCAGCCGCTGGTGCGGGCAATGACAAACAGCGGGGTAAACATCGGTGTTGGAACGGCCAGCATGTGATACACCACGGCCGAAAACCAATCGACATTGGGAAAAATGCGCTTTTTCTCCCACATCACGGCCTCTATTCGACTGGCGATGTCGAACAGTACCAGATTGTCTCCCGCGGTGCACAACTGCTCGGCGACGGCGCGGATGACCTTGTGTCGCGGATCGGCGATGGTGTACAGCGGGTGACCGAAACCGATGACGATTTCCTTGTTCTCGAGGCGGCGGTTGATGTCCTGCTCGGCGTGCTCGGCGTCGTTATAACGGCTCTGGATCTCGAAAGCGACCTCATTTGCACCGCCGTGCAGACGGCCACTCAACGCGCCGATGGCCCCGCTGATCGCCGCATACAGGTCGGCACCGGTGCCAGTGATCGTCCGGGCAGCAAAGGTCGAAGCATTGAACTCGTGCTCGGCATAGAGCACCAGGGACTTGTCGAGGCTGCTCGCCTGCAGCGCCGTCGGGGGCTTTCCCCGCAAGAGGTGGAGAAAGTGCGCAGCGATCGAGTCGTCATCGGTCTCGGTCTCGATGCGCCGGCCGTTATGCGACCAGTGATACCAGTAGAGCAGCATCGACCCGAAGCTGGCAATCAGCCGGTCGGCAATCTCACGCGCAGCACCAGGGTTATGATCCTGCGCCTCCGGCAGAATCGTGCCGAGCGCCGAACATCCGCTACGCAAGACATCCATCGGATGCGCCGAGGCCGGCAGGCTCTCGAGCATCGGCCGCAGCATCACCGGCAATCCACGCAGCGTCTTGAGTTTTTTCTTGTACTGGTTGAGCTGGTTCAGACTCGGCAAGCGCCCATAGAGCAGCAGATAGGCCACTTCCTCGAAAGTGGCATGCTCGGCCAGGGCAATGACATCATAACCACGGTAATACAGATCGTTGCCGATGCGCCCCACCGCACAGATCGCCGTGTCGCCGGCAACCACACCGGACAACGCGACCGATTTCTTGACCCTGGGCAGTTCACTCTCTTTCACCTTGTATTTCCCTCCCTTGTTGACAAGCCATTCGGCTCATGACCGCGCGCTCACTTCTTTGCGATCCCCATCCCTGACTCGTCGCCGGCATGCAGGTGTGGCGGAGGCATGAAGGCGAGCGAACAGGCGTTTTCGTGGCCTTTCAGGAATTTCGGCAAGGCCACGACTTCCACTTCGGTGACACCGGCCTCGATCATCCCGAGACGTACCGCCGCCTCACGCGAGAGGTCGATCAGCCGGCTGCGATGTCCCATGCGATCATTGATCCTGACCACCACGCAACGCGCCGACAAGACACGGCGAACGGCTACCAGCGCGCCCAGGGGGAAGCGATTGCTTGCGGCGGATATGGTCTGGTGATCAAAATGCTCGCCAGAAGCCGTCTTGCGCCCGCTAAAAGCGGTACCGTAAAAACTGGCTCGTCCGCTCAGGATCGGTGAGGTATCGGGCCATTCACCCGACGAACCCAAGACCGGAAAGGAATCTCCGACAGCAAATCCGGAAAGAAGCGAAGCCAGCACCACAAAAACAAGTTTCAAAGGAGCTGACTCCTCAAGGTGGGCGCAAGAGCCAGACCGATTGTAGGTCAGACCGGTCGACAAGCATCATCACCGCCTGGAACGCTTACAATTCCGACTCTTCCTGCAAGGTGTCGCATGGTGACTCCCCGGTGGCAATTGGCAAAGCGGCAGCTTCGCCGGCGTAAGCATATCCTGCGCGTTGGCACGCGCACAAGTCGCCCGTCAATCAGGCTGGCGCCCGAGCGATCGCCGCGCCCAGCCGGCGCATGCGAAATCGATCGACCGGGCTTGTCGACCGCATGAATACGCACGCTGTTCCTGACTGGTTGCGACGGCTGCTGATGCGCAGCGTGGCACATCGCTACTATTCACTGGTAGTGACGGCGATCGCCTTCTCATCGACGATGACCTTCACCTTTCCTTTCGTTGTCGTGTTGATCCCGGCGGTCCTGCTCTCACCCAGGCGCTGGTGCACGCTCGGCTTGCTCTGCGGCATCGCGAGTGGCTGTGGCGCCGCCGCGCTGGTCGAGATCTTCCAGTACCTGGGGTCGGAATTTGTCGTCTCGCACTACCCGGAACTGATGCACTCGCAGGCCTGGCAAACGGCCAGCGAATGGCTGCAGCGCTGGGGTCTGGTTGCCATGCTGATCATTGCCGGGTCGCCGATCCCGCAGACACCCGCACTGCTCTTCTGCGCTCTGGCCGACGTGTCGACCCTGGGCATTCTGATTGCAGTCGGCGTCGGCAAGACGGTCAAATATCTGTTTCTGGCCTGGGCCACGGCCCGCTATCCGGCGCGCTTCATCCGCTACAGCTGAGTATCGGACACCCCGGATCAGGCGACACCGGCGCTGTTCGCCTGTATATCTGCCCAGTAGCTGGAGCGCACCATCGGACCGCAGGCGGCACCGGTGAAGCCCATTGCCAACGCCTCCCGCTCGTACATCCTGAAGGTCTCGGGATGTACGTAACGCAGTACCGGCAGGTGATGGCCGGAAGGTGCCAGGTACTGGCCGATGGTCAGCATGTCGACGTCGTTGGCACGCAGATCGCGCAACACTTCGAGGATCTCGTCGTCGGTCTCGCCGAGACCGACCATCAGTCCCGATTTGGTCGGCACCTGCGGATAGCGCGCCTTGAAGCCTTTGACGAAAGCCAGTGAATGCGCGTAATCGGCACCGGGTCGAGCCTGGCGATACAGACGCGGCACCGTTTCGAGGTTATGGTTGAGAATGTCGGGCAACGCCTGCCCGAGCACCTCGATGGCGATCTCCATGCGGCCCCGGAAATCGGGGACCAGCGTCTCGATGGTCGTGCCAGGCGAACGGCGGCGCACTTCGGCAATGACCTTGACAAAATGCTGCGCGCCGCCATCACGCAAGTCATCGCGGTCGACGCTGGTGATCACCACGTAGCGAAGCTTGAGCCGGGCAACGCTGTCGGCAAGACTGGCCGGTTCGTTGACGTCGGGCGCCAGCGGCTTGCCGTGGCCGACGTCGCAAAACGGGCAGCGGCGCGTACAGATGTCGCCGAGGATCATGAAGGTCGCCGTACCGCGGCCGAAGCATTCGCCAATGTTGGGACAAGCAGCTTCTTCACAGACGGTATGCAGCTTCTGTTCGCGCAACATTTTCTTGATTTCACCGAAACGACCCGCATCGTTACCCGCCTTGACACGAATCCAGTCAGGCTTGCGCTGTGGCGTCTGCGCAACGATCTTGATGGGAATGCGAGCCGTTTTCAGTTCGCCCCTTTCCTTGACGCCGGCGATCCTGGCACCTGCCCTTGTCGCCCCCGACCCTGCCTGCCCATCATCCTGACTGCTCATTGCCTGCACTCCAGTTGTCCCGCGAGATGTCCGGCCAGCGCCGTGGCCACCTGTGCGGGGATCAGCGCGATGCCGAGATCGCGTGTCTGCGTCACCGGCAGACCAGGGTAACCGCAGGGATTGATTGCCGCAAACGGCGACAGGTCCATCGCAACGTTCAAGCTGACGCCGTGGTAACAGCACCCCTTGCGGACACGCAGGCCGAGTGCCGCCACCTTGGCTACGCCCACATAGACCCCCGGTGCACCGCCATGCCGCTCGCCGACGACGCCATGCTCGGCAAGCAGATCGATCACCGCCTGCTCGATTGCCGCCACCAGCTCGCGCACTTTCAACTTCCTGCGGTGCAAATCCAGCAGCAGGTAGATCACCACCTGGCCCGGGCCGTGGTAGGTGATCTGGCCACCCCGGTCGGTCTTCAGCAGCGGGATGCCCAGGTCAGCCAGCAGATGTTCCGGTTTGCCCGCCTGACCCAAGGTAAACACCGGTGAATGCTCGCAACACCACAGTTCGTCGACCGTCTGTTCGCTACGTGCAGCCGTAAAGCGGACCATCTGCTGCCAAGTCTGCTGGTAATCGGTACAACCCAGATGACGGACCCGCAGCGAGCTGGAGATCGGCACCGGATCGCCGCCGAAGCCATCCGAATCAACAGGACCGCACTGACCGGCCGGCTTCACAGAACGATCTTGACCAGCGGGTGGCTGCTCAGTTCCTGATAGAGCGTATCGAGTTGCCTTCTGCTGACGGCATGGATGGTGCAGGTCAGGCTCAGATAGTTGCCGGCCGATGAAGCACGCACCTCCATCGTCGCGACATCGAAATCCGGCGCCTGCCGCAGCACGATTTCGAGTACCGCCTGCACCAGGGCATCGCTGGCCGCTCCCATGATCTTCAGCGGGAAAGCGCAGGGAAACTCGAACAGGCTGTCGGCGTCGTCAGACATCGGTGCTCCGGCTCGCCGGGTTGCGCTTGGCGCGCATCGCCAGCATCCATTCTTGCGACCATATCCGGACATACCGATGGAATGGATAGGGCATGCGGATGTCAGTTAAACCAGAGACGGATGGTGTCGATCATGCGGCCCAAAATGCCTGCTGCCGGCACCTCCTCAAGCGCCAGTACCGGGTAATCGCCGTAAGCTTTGTCATCGATGCTGACCTTCAGGGTGGCCAGAACCTGCCCGAGGGCGACCGGCGCCATCAGCCGCTGCTGCGCAACGAGTTCGGTCCTGATTTTGGGGCCAAAACCCTTGGGAACGGCCATTACGAGGTCTTTTGGAAAACCAATCTTGACCGTACTCTCCTTGCCCTTCCAGACTTTAAGCGTGGTCACCGGTTCGCTCTTCGCATACAGTTGAACGGCATCATAGAACTGGAAGCCGAAGTTGAGCAGCTTCAGTGATTCCTGCGCGCGCGCACTGTCCGATGCCGCACCGAGTACCACCGAAACCAGGCGACGCGACCCGCGTTTCGCCGACGAGACCAGGCAATAGCCTGCTGCCTCGGTGTGACCGGTCTTGAGACCATCGACGGTCGGATCGATATACAGCAGGCGGTTGCGATTCGGCTGCCTGATGTTGTTATAGCGAAACTCCTTCATCGAGTAGTATCTGGCATACTCTTCGGGAAAATCACGAATCAGGGCGTCAGCCAGGATCGCCAGATCGCGTGCTGTCGTGTAGTGCTGCGGATCAGGCAAGCCGCTCGAATTGCGAAAACTCGACCCCTTCATGCCCAGTCTCTGTGCCTCACGATTCATCATCTGCGCGAAGTTCCCCTCGTCGCCGGCAATGGCTTCGGCAAGTGCGACACAGGCATCGTTGCCCGACTGAATGATCATGCCCTTCAGCAGATCCTCCACCTTGACCTCTGTGCCGACCTGGATGAACATTCGTGAACCGCCTGTCTTCCAGGCTTTCTGGGAAACAGGGACAGTCTGATCAAGCTTGATCGTCCCCTGTCTGATCGCCGCAAAACTCAGATAGGCGGTCATCAGCTTGGTCAGTGACGCTGGCTCGAGGCGCTGGTCCACGGCCTGTCCGGCCAGTTCCTGTCCAGACGCCGATTCGACCAGCAGCCATGACTTGGCGGCCAGTACCGGCGGCGCTGGCAGTTGCTGGGCACCGGCCAGGATGGGAAGGCAGGACAGAACGAAAAGCAGGGATCGGAGCTTGAGCATGGGGGATTTCTTGGCAAAGTGGCGATTATAGCAAGCCATTCCGGCCACATCCGTGTGCGTTTTGTGACCCGGCCGGCAGGAGATTCCTCGCTTCCGTGATTTACTCCCTACCCTGGCAGGCCGACCTGAACGTACAGTAGGGACACTTTTCCGGATGTAAACACACGCGCAAGCGGGCGCTGCTGAACTCCATTGTTGCCACTCTTCCGACCTCTCTCGAGCTCCCTTGACCTGCAAGGCGCGTTTGCGCAACTGTCGAGACGAGGATTTGCCGGTCATCACCTCGACGAAACCCTGCGCCAGCTCACCGCCACCACCAGCCGGATACTCAACATCGAGCGCGTCAGTCTATGGGGCCTGAGTGCGCAAGGAGAGAAGCTCGAATGCATCAATCTCTACGAGCTGTCCCGCGACCAGCATAGCAACGGCTTGACGCTGCGCGCGGCTCGCTACCCGGAATATTTTCGGGCTCTTGAGAAAGGCGAACCGATTGTTGCCGATGACGCGATGAAGCATCCGTCCACCCAGGAACTCAGCCACGACTATTTGCTGTTGAACGGCATCAGCGCCGTCATCAACTCGCCGATTCATGCCGATGGCGAACTGCAGGGCGTGCTCTGCATCGAGCGCGTCGGACCACACGCAACCTGGACTTCGGTGCAGCGACTGTTCGCTCATGCCGTTGCCAGTCTGGTCAGCCAGGCCTTGCTGCAATACCAACTGCTTTCGATCAAGGAAGAACTGCGCGACGCCAAGCAGGGCAAGAAGATCGTGCAGGGAGTATTTCGCCCGCTCGACAGCGACGACAGCTGATCAGTGCGCCACCAGGGTGGGTTTGTACCCGAGCGCCAGACGAATCCTTTCGGCAACTTTTTCGGCATCGATGCGGCTAGGATACGGGCCTAGATGAACGCGGTGCATACCGCCTCCGGCGTTCACCTGGATCTTCTCGTTGAGCCAGTCCAGTTCACGCAACAGGTGTGAGCGCAGGCTTTCGGCATTTTCAGCGCTGACGAAAGCACCCAGCTGCAGGAAGACGCCGCGCAGATTTGCGGACGCGGTAGCCGCTGTCGGCGTCACATTCACCAGCGGGGATGGGGTGGCCGCCTTGTCGGCCCCCAGTCTGGCCGCCAGCAGCTCAATCTCGTCTCGCTCCACCGGGTTGACCATCGCTCGCGCTGGGCGTGGCGCCGGCATCACCTGCGCGTAGCTCATCGTGGTCGCGCCGGCTGGCAGAATCGACTCGACTTCAACCTGGGTGCTGCCGTTGTCCACGTAACCCAATCGGTAAGCGGCTGCGTACGAGAGGTCGATGATCCGATCGGCATGGAAGGGGCCGCGATCGGTCACTCTGACGACCACTGATTTTCCATTGCTGACGTTGGTCACCCGGGCATACGAGGGAATCGCCAGGGTCGGATGTGCGGCGGTCATCGAGAACATGTCGTAGGGTTCGCCGATCGACGTGGGTTGTCCATGAAACTTCTTGCCGTACCAGCTCGCCACACCGCGCTCCTGATGGGGTCGGAGGCTGGCGTTCGGCTCGTAGGCCTTGCCGAGAACGACATACGGCCGGTTCGCGAAGCGATGCAGCGGTTCAAGGCGCGGCTGTGCGTCGGGAATCTCATCGAGATTGTCTGGAAACTCGTCGCCCGGGCCATCATCCTTGTAATAGGCGCCCCCTCGCTTCTGCAGGAGGTTCGCCTTCCTGACCATCTTCGCCGGCGCCTTGGCCGGCTCGGCGGTGCGCGCTCCCGACTCGACCGGACGCGATGGCTGACCACCACAGGCTGCGAGGATCCATGGCAACAGGCACAGTGCCGCGCTGTACGGCAACCGCCTGGCCAGTTCAGCCAGCCCACACTCCGCGCGCTTCATTTTCGAACCAGCATCCGGTGCGTCTGGATGCTCATCAGGATGCCGATGCCGACCGACAGGGTCACCAGCGCCGTTCCACCATAACTCATGAACGGCAGCGGCACCCCGACCACCGGCAGAATGCCGCTGACCATGCCCATATTGACGAACACATAGGTGAACAGGCTCAGGGTTATCGAGCCGGCCATGACACGCGCGAACAGCGTCGAGGCATTGGCGGCGATCATCAGGCCACGCGCAATCAACAGAAAGTAGAGCAGCACCAGAAGGCTGTTGCCGAGCAAACCGCGCTCCTCGGAGAAAACGGCGAAGATGAAGTCGGTATGGCGCTCGGGAATGAATTCCAGGTGGGTCTGCGTACCTTCCAGCCAGCCTTTGCCGAATGTGCCACCCGAGCCGATGGCAATGGTCGACTGGATGATGTGATAGCCCGCCCCCAGCGGATCGCTGGTCGGATCGATCAGGGTCAGGATGCGTTTGCGCTGGTAGTCATGGAGCATCGTCCACACGAAAGGTGCCGCCGCCGCAGCAGCAGCGAACAGGCCAAAGATCACCTGCCAGGGCAGACCGGCCAGGAAGATGACGTAGAAGCCGGCAGCACCGACGAGAATGGCCGTTCCGAGGTCAGGCTGCTTGGCAATCAACGCGAAAGGGACGAGCAGCAGCAGACAGGCAAAGAGATAATGGCGGAATCTGAGCATGGCTTCGTGCTTGTGAAAGTACCAGGCGAGCATCAGCGGCACGGCAATCTTCAGTACCTCGGAGGGCTGGATGCGGGTAAACCCGAGCGACAACCAGCGTCTCGCCCCATTCACCCTGACCCCGAAGAAAAATACGCAAATCAACAGGGTCACGCCGAGCACGTAGAGCGGCACTCCGAAGCCCATCAGCTTCTGCGGCGGCAACTGCGCCACCAGCCACATCGCACAAAAGCCCACCGCCATGTTCACGGTCTGCGCCAGCAGGCGGTTGCTGGCGTCGTAGGTGGCGCTGTAGACGGTTGCCAGACCAGTGGCCATGATCAATGCGGTGATCAGCAGCAAGGGCCCGTCGAGGTGCTCGATCAGACGCACCCAGGCGCGGTGCAGCAACGGCGGCAACATCAGCTAGTCCTCCTCGACATCGTCTTCCCGCGCGGCCCCCTTGGGCAGCTTGCCAAGCAGATAGTAATCGAAAACCATGCGTGCGATCGGCGCCGCCGACTGGGCACC
>DIME01000082.1:0-473 GCA_002425405.1 Candidatus Accumulibacter vicinus | reverse complement strand
ATGAACAGCGCATGGTCACGCAACTCCTTCTTGACACTCGAGGCCCGGTACTCCGCTCCCTTGAGGCTGAAAACCTGCGCCGTGCCGGTCTTGCCTGCCGAGACATAGCCGGCACCGGCAAAAGCGCGCGCGGCAGTGCCCGCGGTGTTGACGCCGACCATCGCCTTCTTGATGATCTCGACATTCTGTCGCTTCCACGGCAGGGTGCGCAGCGGCTCCGGCTCGACCATCGTCTGCTCGCCACTTCGGCTGTCGGTGATGTACTTGACGAGGTGCGGCCGGAACATGACCCCATTGTTGGCAATGGTGGCCGTCGCCTGCGCCAGCTGGATCGGGGTGTAGGCATTGTAACCCTGACCGATGCCGATCGAGATCGTTTCACCGGCAAACCACTTCTGCTGCTCGGGTCGCTTGAAACGACGCTTCTTCCACTCCGGCGACGGCAGCACACCTTCCGATTCCCCCTCGATGTC
>DIME01000103.1 GCA_002425405.1 Candidatus Accumulibacter vicinus | reverse complement strand
GTAACGAGGCAACTATGGCATCTGCAAACGCTGGAATCCTTACCAAGAGATTGGCTGACGCCTACTTTGGAAGCGGGACGTTCAAATTCATGTTGGTGTCCACGCTGCCGTCAGAAAGCGATCTGGACACCTTCGACTTCCGCAACGACGTGACCAATGAAGTCGCCGCGAGCGGCTCCTACGTCACCGGCGGGGCAACAGTGACATGCACAGTCGGCGCGTATGACGCGACGAACAACCGGACGCCCGTCACCTTTGGTAATCCGGCGGCCTTCACCGCCGCGACGATCAGCGCTGTTGGCGGGTGGCTTTACAGGGCGGTTGGCTCGGCAGCTACGGACGAGTTGATTTCGTTCGTCGATTTCGGCGGCACGAAGACCAGTACCGCCGACACTTTTACGGTGACGCTCTCAACCCCGCTGTATGTCAACCGATAACCAGGAGATGTAAAAATGCTTTCGGATTCTCAAATTGCCACGCTGCGCGCCGCTGTGCTCGCAGAACCCACACTGGATACCGCCCGTGCCAACGGCGACGATTATGCGATTGCCGCCTGGTGCAATTCCGCCGCCTCTCCGGCGTACAAGGTCTGGAATACCAGCACGCCCACATCGATCATCTATGACGCAATCACCTGGGGGAATCTGACCCCGCTCGATGCGGCCGACGGAACGGCCCTATTCACTAACCGGGCGCTGGCAGCGCAGGCCAAGCAGCTCAATCTGCAGATCCTGCTTCAGGGGAGAGAAACCCTGGCAACGGGGAAGCCCAGCATTCGCACGGGGCTGCAAGATGCGCTGACGAATTTGCCGACCGGATCGGGCGGGGCACTGATCAGCGCCGGCTGGACGGCTGTCAAGACTGCGATTCAGCGCGACGCCACCAACGCCGAGAAGATTCTGACCAGCGGTGCCGGAACCTCCGCAAGCCCGAGCACGCTGGTATTCGAGGGCAAGGTGACGTCGGATGAAGCGTCGCTTCTGCGGTAATCCCCATGACCACGACCACCCTGACTAAATCCGCTGGCATCGCCCTGCTGCCGCACACACAGTGCGCCACGGCGACCGTGACCATTGGCAGCCCCGTGGATGTCTCCACCAAGCTGGGGCCTGCAACCGCGTTCATCAAAATGGGGCGGACCATTGCCACCGCCCTCACCAATCAAGTGCGATTCCGCATCGAAGGCTCTCCGAAAACCAGCGGAAACGATGAATGGGTTCCAATTTATGAGTGGCAATCCCTCAACGGAACCACGGCAGCCAGCAAGACGACGCTGAATGACGCCGCGTGCGACGCCGGGGACACCTCCTTCACGCTGACCAGTGGAACCGGATTCACCGCAGGTGATGTGATTTACCTGCGCGAGACCGGGACCCCGGCCAACAGCGAATGGTGCCGAGGAAAATCCACCTCAACCAACACCGTGACGATTGAGGAAGCGCTGACACGCGGGCACACCAACGGAATCGACGTAACCGACCTCGCCGAGATATTCTCCATTCCGATCGATCTGTCCGGGCAGGTGCGCGTGCGCCTGGTAGTCGATACTGCCAGCGCGGCATCCGGGCAGACAGTGGACTGCATCGCCTGGATGGTGACGGCGGATAGCGCCAGCACCGCCTAGCCCTCGCCTGTGTCGCTGATCCTCACCGCCGATCGTACCCGTCAGCCCATCGGCGCGGTCAGGCTCAACCGCGCCCATCCGCTTGCGCGCGGGCTGGTGTCGCTGGCCAGCGCGGGCAGCGGACTCCAGGATCTGGCCAGTGGTCGCACCGGGACGCCCACCGCCCTCAGCGGTGGGCTGACTCCTCTTGGAAGATCGTGGAATTTTGACGGCAACACCACGCTCATTGACTACGGGCTGCCGACCGATCTGCCAGACCTCTCCGGCACCTATACGATGGCCGCCTGGGTGGTGGCCAACACCAGCTCTCCCGCACGGACGATCGCACAGCTCTACGACGGAGTTCGGAACACCCATATTTGCTACGTCCCGAATAACAGCTATCTCGGACTTGAATCTGCCGCCGCGGGAAGCGGGCTATCGGTCGCGGTTTCAAACGGCCGCCCCTGCTTGATCATCGGGAGTGCGATCGCAGGCGCCCCGATCGATGTCTACGTGAACGGCGTTCGTGGGCAGAACAACGGGTCATCGGGAATCACAGCCTCCACTCAGGCAGGGTACACCCTGGGTAAACGGATTGGGGGGACTTCATTTGGCGGGCAGCTTCTTCTCGCCGCGGTCTGGAATCGGTTTTTGACCGTCGAAGAGAAGCTTCTGTTCACCCGAAATCCTTGGGCGATGTTCAAGCCTCGGCGGATCTGGATAGATTACCCCATCGCTGCAGGAGGGAGCGTTTCTGCGGAAGGCAGCCTCCCGTCGATCTCGCTGTCTGCCGCGACCGGATCAGCCACGGGCGCCGCGACGGCGAGTGCCGCTCTCCCCGCCGCATCACTCTCTGCACCTACTGGGGCGGCAACTGGATCGGCAAACACGGGAGGAAGCCTTGCGCCGCTGTCGCTGTCGGCGCCGGCCGGATCGGCGGCCGGGGCAGCCACGGCGAGCGCCAGCCTTCCCACCAGCGCCTTGTCTGCGCCAACAGGAACCGCCGTTGGGGCTTGCGTCGCAAGTGGGGCGATTTCGGGGCTATCGATCGCACCTCCTACAGGCACCGCATTTTCTGGTGCGGGCACGGTGGCAAACGGAGTGCTGTCGCAGATCAGCCTGTCCGCTCCGACTGGGGGCGCTACAGGAAATGCGGCGGCTACCGGGGCGTTGCAGGGCATCAGCTTATTCGCGTCGCTGAGCAGTGCGTCTGGCGCGGCTTCGTGCTCTGGGGCGCTTCCGACAATTTCGATCACGCCGTGCAGTGGGTCAGCATCTACCGCCGTGCCAGCCAGCCGCGCGTCCGGCTCGGTGTTCTGCCGGATAGACACGCCGCGCGCAGTCGTCCGGATAGCGACCTCGCAATGCACAGTGAGGGTGCCATGAAGCTGAAGACATTGACAACCAATCTGCAGAGGATTGTAAACCTGGTCGACAACCTGTCGCACCACCTAGAAGGGATTCACTATGGCCGGCAAATCGGACTACCTTGAAAACGCTATTTTGAAGCTGCTATTCAATGCCACTTCAGATTCTTTGTTCGCGTCGGCAACCGGGTCGATGTCCAACCTGTATTGCGCGCTGCATACCGGAGATCCGCTAGATTCCGGCACGCAAACATCGAACGAGGTGCAGACAGCGGCCTACGCCACCTACACCCGCGTGGCGGTTGCTCGAACGAGCGGCGGAT
>DIME01000198.1 GCA_002425405.1 Candidatus Accumulibacter vicinus | reverse complement strand
ACATCGAAGAAGACGCCGCCAAGGCAGCCAAAGAGTCGGTGTGGACCGCAGCCTGCCGGAAACCGATCACCATCGAATTCAGGGATACGCCGCTGAAGACGGTCTTTGAAGTGATTTCGCGGACTTCAGGTCTCAACTTCGTCTTCGACAAGGACATTCGCGCCGACCAGAAAACCACCATTTTTCTGCGCAACAGCACCATCGAGGCCGCGATCAACGTCCTGTTGCTGACCAACCAGCTCGAACAACGGGTTCTCAATGGCAACTCGATCCTGGTCTACCCGAATACGCCAGCCAAACAGAAGGAATACCAGGCGCTGCTGGTCAAGACTTACTATCTGGCGAATTCGGATGCCAAGACGGTTGCGGCCACGCTCAAGACGATCCTCAAGACGCGCGACATCGTGGTCGACGAGAAGCTGAACCTGCTATTGATCCGCGACAGTCCGGAAGCGATCCGTCTGGCCGACAAGATGGTTGCGCTGCAGGACGTGCCGGAACCCGAGGTGATGCTCGAAGTCGAGATTCTCGAAGTCAAGCGCTCGCGCCTGCAGGCGCTGGGAGTCAACTGGCCGGACGCAGTCGCGCTGCGGCCATTGCCGGTGGATGGTCTGACCGTGCAGAATCTGCGCGACCTGAATTCGTCGACAATTGGCGTCACGGTGGGCCCGGTCACCGTTCGTGCCAATCGGCTCGACAGCGATGTCAACCTGCTCGCCAACCCACGCATTCGCGCGCGCAACCGCGAAAAGGCCAAGATCCTGATCGGCGAGCGCGTACCGAACATCACCTCGACCCTGACCGTGGGTTTCTCTTCCGAATCGGTCACCTACATCGATGTCGGCCTGAAGCTCGACATCGAACCGACGATCTATCTCGACAACGAAGTGGCGATGAAGGTGACGCTCGAAGTCAGCAACATCGTCGACAAGATCACCACCAAGAACGGCACCGTGGCCTACCAGATCGGCACGCGCACGGCGACCAGCGTGCTGCGCCTCAAGGATGGCGAGAACCAGTTGCTCGCCGGTCTGATCAGCGACGAGGACCGGCGAACCGCCAGCAAGCTGCCTTTTCTCGGCGACATTCCGATCCTCGGTCGGCTGTTCGGCAGTCACAACGACGAGGGCGTCAAGACCGAGATCGTGCTTTCGATCACGCCCCGCATTCTGCGCAACATTCATCGGCCGGAAGCCTATCTGGCCGAGTTCGATGGCGGCACCGAAACCAGCTTCCGTGGCCGGGTCGATGGCGGCGGCGGCGGGGGAGCTGCGCCGGTGTTCGGCGCCCTGGCGCCCCCGCTGGCCGCCTCTGCGCCGCCTGCGGCCGGGACGGCCAAACCCGGCGGGCAGGTCAATCCGTTCGCACCGCAGGCGCAGTCCGGGTCCGGACTCAACGCGCAGGCAGCGACCGCGCAGACCAGCACGGCATCCTCGCCGGTCAATCCTTTTGCGCCGGCGGTCGAGGGCAGCACGCTGCAGCCGGAATCGCTGTCGCCGTCCGCTGTCCAGCCGGCCTTGCAGGCGGCCGGATCGGCACTGCTGCTCTGGCAGGGGCCGACACAAATCCGGGTTGGCGACACTTTCGCGCTGCAACTGGTGATGCAGACCGATCGGCCGGTGGTCAGCGTGCCCCTGGCGATCGGCTTCGACCCACGCCTGCTGCAGGTCGCCAATGTCAGCGAGGGCGGTTTCCTCAAGCAGGGTGGCGCGCAGACCAGCTTTACCTATCGCATCGACCCGGGCGGACAGGTATTGATGACCGCGACGCGATCCGGTGACGGCGGCGCCACGGCCCCGGACAGCCTCGCCACCATCAATTTCCGGGCGCTGGCGGCGGGTGCCGCGCGCGTCGAATTGATCACCATCGCTCCGGTGGCATCGGGGGGATTGACGATCAATGCCACCTTGCCCGGAGCGCATGCCGTGACGATCACGCCCTGAGCGATGCTGCCCGCACGCGCCTTTCGATTGCGCCTCCGGAGGTCCTCCCGAGATCCGGAAAGGGAAAGCGCGCATCGGGCGCGCGGCTTTTCGCTGATCGAACTCTTGATCACCCTCGCGCTGGTCGCCGTCCTTGCGACGATCGTCGTCCCGGTGGCGCAGACCTCGTTGCAGCGCAGCCGCGAGCAGGACCTCCGGCTGGCGCTGCGCGAGCTGCGCGCAGGCATCGACCTCTACAAGAAAGCCAGCGACGAGGGGCGCATCCGGAAATCGCTCAACGACACCGGCTATCCCAAAAACCTGCAGATCCTCGTCGATGGCGAAGAGGATCTGCGTGACCCCAGGCATCGCAAGATCTACTTCCTGCGACGGATTCCGCGCGATCCGATGCATCCGGACAGCACGCTGCCGGCGGCCGAGACCTGGGCCCAACGCGCCTACGCCAGCGAGCCTGATGACCCCAAGGAAGGCGAGGACGTGTACGACGTCTACTCGAAATCGAGCGGCATCGGCCTCAACGGCATTCCCTACCGCAAATGGTAGGGATCGGGAATCCGCCCAGGCCGCGCGGCCGTTTGCCGGGCGTGGCATGCATCGGCCGGCACCGGCAGGGCTTCACGCTGATCGAACTGCTCGTCGTGCTGTCGATCATCGCGCTGCTGCTCACCCTGGCCGTACCGAAGTACATCCACAGCGTCGACGTCGCCAAGGAAGCGGTGCTCAGCGAGAATCTGCATCTCGTCCGCGAGACGATAGACAAGTTCTACGGCGACAAGGGGCGTTATCCCGAGAGCCTCGACGAGCTGGTCAGCGAGAAATACCTGCGCTCGCTGCCTTACGACCCGATTACCGCGAGTACCCGCACCTGGACGATCATTGAGCCCACCCATACAAACAACTCGCCCGACGTCAAGGGCAAGGTCTACGATCTCAAGAGCGGCGCGCCCGGCAGCACCCTCGACGGCAAGCCTTTCGCCGATCTCTAGCGATGCCGCCCGCTCACGGCCTTTCCGAACACCGCCCGCAGACCGGCTTCACTTACCTGGGGCTGATGATCCTGGTCGCCGTCCTGGCGCTGGCGACGAGTGCGACGCTGACCCTGGGGAGTCTCGTCCAGCGGCGAGAAGCCGAGCAGCGCCTGCTCGAGGTTGGCGACACCTATCGTCGGGCGATCAGCAGCTACCTCAACAGCAGCCCCACCGGCGATCGCCGCTACCCCGGATCGCTCGCCGACCTGCTCAAGGATCCGCGTTATCCGGGCGTTCGCCGACACCTGCGGCAGCTCTATCCCGACCCGATCACCGGCAAGAACGACTGGGGTCTGGTGCCGGCACCGGGTGGCGGGATCATGGGGATCCACAGCCTCTCCGACGACCGCCCGATCAAGATCGCCGGCTTCGAAACCGCGAATCAGGCTTTCGAGGAGAAGTCGCGCTATTCGCAATGGCTGTTCGTCGTGATGCCCATCGCGACAGGCGTCAGAACCGGGCCGGGTCAGGGGGCAAACGCTCCTTTGCCGACCGCGAACCCATGGGTTTCCCCATCACTTTCCGGACTGTTTCCCTCGCCGAACCCGGCGCCCATTCCAGCACAGCCAGGACCGTCCCGGTGATTCTGGCCGATGACCTGACTCGCCGCCGGACTCTTGCTTTGACGGTGCTACGACGAAGTCGAAGTGCTGCCGGCCGACCCGAATGCCCCTGGCCTGCGGCTGTGGGTGACCCGGCACCGGTTCTGGGAAGCGATGTGCAGATGCGGCCATCGGAGCCGCTATCGGCCGCCGCGTGCGGGGGTCCTGCCCGAATCGGAAGGCGTGCGGGTGAACGCCCAGCAGAGGTTCGGGCCACGCCTGGCCGCGCTGCCTGAGCGAGCGGTCGGCTAGATCGGGAAAGGAACCTCTGCGGGTGACCGCAGGAAGAAAAAACGGCCTCCCGAAGGAGGCCGTTTTGATTGCTACCGGGCAGGGCAGTCGAAGGGGTTTACCCTCACGCCTTCGTCGAGCGGCGGCGCAGACCGACCAGGCCGACCAGGCCCGCGCCGAGCAGCGCGAGCGAACCCGGTTCCGGTACCCGTTGAGGACGGACGAAGAAGTCGGCATCGGTCACAAAGCCGCAGGTCACGTGGGCACCAGAAAGATTGGTGCACTGGGGTGCGCCAGCCACATTCCCGAATTTACCTTCATTCCCATCTCCGACCATCCCGCGGAAGGCGCCGTTGGAAATGCCGACCTGGGTAGTGTGGAACCCGGTCAACGTGTCCAGGGTCAGCACACTGTCTGTGTAAACGAAGTTGGTGTTGTTATACAGAACATCCAGGCCGCCGCCGAAATTACCGAATTGCACCGAAGTGGGAGCCAAGGTAAAGGCGGCGTTCGAGGAGCCCACCCCAAAAGCAGCAACCACGTCTGCGGTCAGATACGTATCTCCGGCAGTCCCAAGGCCGGTCGCTACACGAAGCGTTCCCTCGGACGTCACCATGCTGATCATATCCAGCATTCCCGGTCCCGTGGGGGCGTTGATGAGATTCTGGGAGAAGGGTACTGCACGGTCATAGACGCAGACCAGCGCGCCGACGCAGTTGGCGTTCCCCGTGAGGTCGGCCATCGTGTAGCCAGCTACCGTGGTTTCTCCCAGGTGCACATACTGGCGCCCGCCGTTCGGGGTAAAACTGGTAATCTGGTTGGAGATGATCCCATAGACTTGGTTGTTCGAGGGCGCTCCCGAGGGCAGGAAATTGTCGATACGGACGACGCCGATGAACACGTCGCCGATACTGATCAGACCGTCGAGATTTGCATCAATATAGGCTTCACGGTCCTGATCCTCCAGCGTGTTCAGCAAGCCGTTGGTAAGGCCGCCGTTGATCGTTGCCGCTCCAGCCGACGCGGCCAGACCGAAGCTCAACGCAATGGCTGCTCCGATCTTGCGCACCTGGGATGGCAGACGGCTCCCCTGGGTGCTTTTGGTGACTTGACTCATGGTGTGTTCCTTTCAACAATGCAGATTGAGATTAGTGCGCGTAACCCCCAGGTTCAATCAATAGCGAGGTTTCGCTGCCAATCAATAAGCAGAAACCGTGCCAGAAAATATTAATCATTTTTTTTCAAATAGTTGAGAGAATTTTTCAGATCAGTGGGAAGCGTGTGTGTAAAATATCCCGACACTTGCCACGAACGAACTGGTCCTCGTCTTACCGCTGATCAGATTTGACCATGCCCACCAATTCGACCCCCCTCGGCACACGACTCGGCTTGCAAGCTCCTGTTCTCGCGCGCCCAGGTCGTGGAGGATCTGCTGCGGGGTTTTGTCGGCGAAGACTGGGTCGAAGACCTCTGGACTTCAGCGCGCTGGAAAAAGTGGGCGGCAGCTATGTCACCGACGATCTGCGAGACCGCGTGGACGACCTGATCTGGCGTGTCCGCCGGCGGGGCGAGTGGCTCTACGTGTACCTGCTGCTCGAATTCCAGAGCACCGTAGACCCCTGGATGGCCCTGCGGATCCTGGTCTACACGGGCTTGCTCTTTCCGGACCGGATCAAGAGCGGCGAAGTTCGGCCCGGCCAGAAACTCCCGGCCGTCTTTCCCCTGCTCCTCTACCATGGGCGCAGTCGCTGGACGGCCGCGCGTGACGTCAGCGAACTCATCGAGTGGCTGCCCGGCAGCCTCAAGCGCTATCATCCGGCCCAGCGCTACTTCCTGCTGGAAGAAGCCGCGGTGAGTGAAGCGGATCTGAGCGACCCGCAAAACCCGGTCGTCAACATCATTCGCCTCGAACGGAGCGCCGTCCCGGCGGATGTCCGGCGCGCCGTATCGCAATCGCTGAAGTCCCTACCAGGACCGGCCTCTGCCAGCCTCAGACGTGCCTTCGTGGTCTGGATCAACCGCATCGTCCTCCGACGGCTGATGCCCGGACAGGAGGTACCCGAAGTGAACGAACTACAGGAGATCGACACCATGCTTGCCGAAACCGTTGCAGGATGGACCCAACAGTGGAAAGAGGAGGGTTTGCAGGAAGGTTTGCAGCAAGGCCGAAAGGAAGACCGAAAGGAAGGTGAAAGCGCCTTGTTGCTGAAGCTGCTCGAACGTCGTTTTGGCCCCTTGCCCAACTGGGTGAACGAGCGCCTTGGGCAGGCAACCTCCGAGCAACTGGAGACCGGGGGCCTCGACCTGCTGGATGCCGCCGGACTCGACGAGGTGTTCAAGGCACACTGATCGGCTTCCCTCAAAGAAGCTGTCCAGAAACTCCAGACTCTGCTGTACCGAGGCGCATCATTTTGTGGCCTTGCTCAAGCGCTGGATCATTGAACGGACCTTTGCCCGGCTCGGGTGGTCACGTCACCTTTCCAAGGATGACGAGTGGCGCCTGGGTACTGCCGAAACCAGGGTCCGCCGCTGCTGCTCACCGGATGCTCCGGTGGCTGGCCGGCTTGGTTCATGGACAGCTTCTTAAATCTGGTCTGGCCGACGGTGGCACTACTTTTCGTTACGCCAGTCGCGCAGCGTTTCCTTGCGCGGCAGGGGGGCATCCTTGTTGGCACGACGATCGTGGATGAGCGGCAGCGCGGCACCGAGAACGAAAACGATGCAGAGGCCAAAAATGATCCAGCCTGCGTTCATGGTCCTCCATTTTCGGTGAAGGAAACAGAGATAGATGACTGGCCAGAAGTCACTGACCGTTCTTGGTTACTCGCTGAAAAAGTCCGCGCAAAGTGCTCTGAATGTCGGCAGGCAGGAGGACGACCTTGGCGTTGTCGGATTCAGCGATCTTGCTGAGACTGGTGATGTATTTCTCGCCGAGCAGGTAGAGCATCGGCAGTTCGTTGTCGCCAAAAGCACGATTCACCTTCGTGATCGCCTGCGAGGATGCTTCGGCAAGGGTCACCTGCGCTGCGGCATCGCGTTTGGCGGATTCCAGGCGTGCTTCGGCGGTGAGGATCATCGACTGCTTCTCGCCTTCGGCACGGGTGACCATCGCCTTGCGTTCCCGCTCGGCCGAGGCCTGCATTTCCATCGCGCGCTGCATCGACTGCGAGGGTTTGATGTCCTGGATTTCGACCGATTTGACGGTCAGTCCCCAGTCCAGCGCTTCGTCGGCAACGCCGGCTTTGAGACGCGCCTTGATGGTATCCCGCGACGACAGTGCCTGGTCGAGTTCCATTTCCCCGACGATCGAGCGTAGGGTGGTCATGATCATGTTGCGGATCGCTTCAGAGTAATCCTGAACGCCATAGACGGCTTTCACCGGGTCGGTGACCTTGATGAAGGCGATGGCGTTGACCACAATCACCGCATTGTCGCGCGTGATCACCTCCTGCTCCTGGACATCGAGAATGATGTCCTTGGTGGTGACCTTGTAGGAGACGATATCGATGTAGGGAATGATGAAGCGCAGTCCTGGCAGCAGCGTGCTGTGGTACTTGCCGAGGCGCTGCACGATCCACTCCTCGCCTTGCGGAACGATACGAACGCCATTGGCGACGGTAACCGCGACAAAAATGAGGAAAACGATCGAAAATATGGTCATGCCGGTCATCTTGCTTGCTCCACTTTGATGTAACTGCCTTCAACCGCGACGATGCGAACCCGCTCACCCGCCCCGATCGCCGTATCGGCGTAACACTCCCACACGTCGGCGCCGAGAATCGGTTTCTGAAAACGCACCTGAGCGCGGGTTTCCGGGGTGACTCCAGAGACCAGGATGCCGACTTCACCGCCCACGTTGGCAGCCGAGGTGCCGACAGCGGTCCTTGTGCGCGGCTTGAGATAGCGAAACCAGAGACCGACCAGCATTGCCGAGAGCGCCGCCCAGAGCAGGAACTGGCTGGCCAAGGAGAGCTCAGGCACGGCCAGCAGGATGACGCCGACGGCTGCTGCCGCGATGCCGAACCAGACCAGAAAAAATGCTGGGATGGCCATTTCGGCCATCGTCAGGCTCAGTCCGAGGACCATCCAGTGCCACCATTCGGGCGAAAACATCGCGCATTTCTCCTTCTGTCCGTACGCTCCGGATGGCGGCGGCACATCGCCGCAGTACCTGCAACCACCGATCAGCCGTGCCGGGATACAGGTCGATTAGACGCCATAACGCCGCTGCAGGCAAGTCACAGCATGAATATCACTGCCTTTTGCGGAAACACCGCATGACGGAACCCGATTCGGAATGTTCCCTGCGTTCCCCCGTGAACTGGCGCAAGGCGCAAGCTCTCCGCCAAACTTCAGCCGAGTTCGCGCGCCACGACCGCCACCGAGCCAGCGTCGGGCAGGCTGGCCAGTTGCGAGAGGATGTAGTCCTTGACCAGCGCCAGCAGTTCATCCACGCGCGCTGGCGGCATGCCGATTTCCTCGGCCACGCCGCGCACTGCTGCCAGTTCATCGGTAGTCAGCGCGCCGTCGGCATAGGCGACCATCAGACAGGTGGCAATCACCAGGTCGCGCTCCGCCGCCTCGCTGAAGATGCCGGCGAATTCACCCGTCTGTCCGGTCGCTTGCAGGCTGTCGAATGCCGGCCAGTCGACGCGGTCGTCGCAACCGCTGTCATGGAACCAGCGAATCAGGGCCACTTCCTCGGCGGTCCTGACGCCATCGACATGCGCGATGCGCAACAGCAGGCGGGTCGCGGCGATGCTCTGGCCGGCATCGAGGGATACGTTTTCGAGCAGGGGGAACATACGAACTCCTTCAAGGTTGGATCTGACGCCGCAGTTCGGCGAGTCGTTCCTGCACCTCGCGCGCGGACAGCGACCGGAAGCGTTGCGGCAACAGCGAGCGCCGCGAGGTTTCGGCCACCGCGAGCATTTCCATGTAGCCCACCATGGCCGTTTCCTGCGGTGGCATGAAGTCCTCGATGGCGCGCGCGAGGACCTCCCGGCTGACGGCCGGGGTAGCCGCGGCGCCGGTTCGTACGCGCGCATCGGGGGGCGAAGGAAGGGGCGAATCGATCCGCTGCGCTCGCTCGGCGAACTCGGCGGCGAGCAGGGCAAGGGCTTCCAGGTCGGCATTGGAATAGCCTTCGAGCCCCTCGCAGGCGGCCAGCAGGTGCGCTTCCGGGAAATCGACGGGCACCCGGTAGCGCTCGAAAACGGCGCCCATGACGGCGGCACGTTCGGCCGCGGTCTCGGCGTAGAAAAAGGGGATTTTACGGTCGAGGCGGCCGGGGCGCTTGATGTCGGTATCCAGCTTGTCGGGGCGGTTGGTCAGCAGGATGAACAGGACCTGGCCGCGATTCTCGGGATCGGACATGAATTCCTTGAGTCGGGCAATGACCCGCGAACTGGTGCCGCCGTCGGCATCGTCACCTTGCCGGCCGAAGCTGCGGTCGCCTTCGTCGATGAGCAGCGCGATCGGTCCCATCGCCTTGACGGTTGCCAAAACGCGGTCGAGGTTGGCCTCCGTCGATCCGACCCATTTCGATCGGAAGTTTTTCAGGGCGATTCCGGAAAGTCCCGCCTCCTTGAGAAAGGCCTTGATCACGAAGGTTTTGCCGGAGCCCATCGGCCCCACTGCGAGCAGGCCCATCGGTGCGCGTGCGCGCTCGCCGCCCTGGATCAGGCGCGCGATGTCAAGCAATTCGCTCTTGATCGGTTCATTGCCGCCGACGCTTTCCAGGCCATGCCGTGGATCGATGAATTCGATCAGGCCGGCGCATTCCTTTTCGATCAATTCGCGTTTGCGCTGGCGTACCAAGGCCATCATTTCGCCCGCAGGATCGCCGCTTTCGGGCAGCGCGCGCGTTGGGTCGACGATCTGGCGGATTTCGGCGGGCGTCATGCCGGCGGTGATCGCGGCCAGTTTTTCGGCACGCTCGGCGGCTTGCGGGCTACCCTGCAGCAGGCTGGCAATCAGCGTCCGCCGCTGCGTCTGGCTCATCCCTTGCGGCGCTTCGCTGGCGACGATGCTGGCCAGTTGAATCAGGCGCAGGCCGGCGGTGTGGTCGGCGAGTGGCTCGGCCTCGGCTGCCGGCATGCCTGGTGAGTAGTGCCGGATCGCCGCATGCCGATCGGCCCGATCGGGCATCGGCAGCGCGATCGCCAACACGCGTGGATGCGTCAGCAGCGCCGGGCTCAGGTCGGCCAGCGATTCGCTGACCAGGATGACGACGTTGTCGCGATTGGCAAACTGTTCATCCAGCGACCAGCGATGCAGGGCCGTGAACGCACCGCGCTCCTCGAGCGAGAGCTGGTGCAGTTCGGCGGCAGGGAAAAGGGTTCCAGCGTAGGGAATCAGGAGCGCGCTGGAGCCTTGCCCGCGCATCTGCCGTTCGAGCGACTCGAAGATGCCGTTGAGTCCCTTGCCTTCAAGATGGCGGTAGAGTTCTGCCTTCTCTTCGGCGCTGCCGCCCTGAATGACGCGTACGCCAAGGTCGACGCTGAGTTCGTAGATGTGCTGCTTGTTGTCCTTGAGCAGCACTTCGCTGAGGAAGGGCAACAGCGTGTAATAGCGTTCGCCGACCCGATAACGGTCGAAAACGTTGCGGTAGAGAACGAATACCGAGGCTTCGCCGGCCAGGTATTTCTGGCGTAGCGTCTCGGCCCAGGCGGGCAGGGCTGGCCGGCCGTCGCTGCCGGGGCTCATGCCGGGACGCGGGCAGGGCAGCGCCTGCGGTCGCGCATGGCCGTGTGTATCACCTTGCGCATCACATCGCGCATCACATCGACTTGCCGGTGGTATCGGTCTGAACGCTGCGCGCGCGTTTCATTTCCTCGAGCTGCTGGCGGGCGGTGATTGCACCGCTGCTCTGCCGCAGCCGCGCGAGCTTGACGTCGAGATCGGAATCGCGCAGCTCGCTGCCCATCTTGGCTTCGGCAACGGTATTCCTGATGTGTTCGCGGACGTTGTCGAGCGCCCGCACTTCGGCATCGACCGACAGGCCGTCGAGCTGGTTCTGAATCTTCAGCCGCGCCTGCGCGCTGTGCATCTGCGCCAGCATGCGATCCTTCTCATCCTTGAGCTTCTGAATTTCGGCCTTGACCTGGATCAGCGAATCCTTTGCCTCTTGTGCGTCAGTGCTGGCCTGTTCCATTTCCTGGTCGAGCACCTTGGTGCTGGCCTCGAGGGCGTTCTTTTTCTGGATCAGCACGATGCCGAGTTCGTCCTGGCCAGTGGCGAGCGCGGCGTTGAGGTCGGCCGAGATCGCCGCGAGTTCGCTGCGCTCTTTCTCCAGTCGTGCCGAGATCTCCTCTCGCCGACGCATGATCGCAGCGGTGGCGCTCTTCAGCCTGCCGTATTTCTCGATCATCGAGTCGATGGCATTCTGGTAAGCGATCTCGGGATGACGCTTTTCCACATCGGTGATCCACAGCGAAACAAAGCCCGACCAGAGGTTGGACAGGCGTCCGACAAAATTGATGTCAGCCATCGCTTTCTTCCTTTCGTGAGTCGCTGACGCGACTTTTACATTAACCGACGCGCCTGCGACCGCCGACCGCGACCAGGTGCCGCTGCCGTGCCGCCGCCGCAGTCGAGGTCGGCATCGCCACGCCCGGCAAGGCTTCGGCGAGATCGTTCGCGAGATCTGCCTCGATGTCTTCCTGCAGGCGCAGCTTGCCGATCGCCTCTTCGAGCCGCGTGCCGACGTCTTCGCTGACCGGCAGCGTCATGATCGTCTGATAAATCTCGTCGAGCTGGTCAGGCATCGACAGCATCGCCGCCTCGATCGCCCGCCGGCGACTGAGCATGCGGTGGTGCCGCTCGATGATCGCCAGGTAATCGGTGCGTGCCTTCTGCAACTGCCGCAGGTCGGTGCCGGGACGGGGGGTGGCGAGTTCCCTGTCCAGCGCCGCCACCTGCTGTTCGACCTCGCGCAGATTGACCGACTCGGCGCGGTCGTTCATGACCAGGAGCGCCAGCCACATCGCCAGGTATTCGAGCGTCACCTCGTCGAGCTGTTCGACATCACGCCAGGCGAGCCGGCCATGACCGCTGTCGGCTCGCTGATAGAGCGACTGTACGCGTTCATACATGCGCTGATAGGTACGCAAGGTGGGTTCGGGAAGCGGACGCTTGCCCGAGCGCTTCTGAATTTCGGTCATCAACTGCTCGCGCGAGGTCTGACGGACGTTCGCCCGCCAGCGCCGATCGACCTTTTCCCGAAAGGTCGGCAAGGACGGGATGTGCAGCGCGGCGAGGATGTCGCCGGCGGCAAAAGCGATCAGCGGCACCGCACCGACCGCGAAACCGAAGGGGATCGAGAGCAATGCTCCGACTGCCAGCGAACCGAGAAAGGCGTAGAGATTGGTCTGACTGGTCAGAACCTCCCGGACGTAGGAGGGTTTCGCCTCGGCCACGGCTACACCGTCACCCGCACCTGGCCCCGGCCGGGACTGGCCTGGTGCAGTTGCCTGAGAATGCGCTCTTCGAGCGCCTGCGCCTCGCGCGAGCGCTGCCAGGTGGCCGAGCGCGGCCGTGCTTCGCTGATCACGAAATCATCGGCAACGCGCGCCGGCTGTGCGGACAGGACGATGACGCGGTCGCCGAGTACCAGCGCTTCGGTGACATCGTGCGTCACGAAGACTACCAGGCACGGCCAGGACTGATACAACTCGATCAACAATTGCTGCATTTCCTCGCGCGTCTGCGCGTCGAGCGCCCCGAAGGGTTCGTCCATCAGCAGGATGCGCGGCCGCAGGACGAGCGCGCGCGCCAGCGCAACGCGCTGGTTCTGGCCGCCGGAGAGCTGCGCCGGCCGCAGCTTGAGCTTGTCTGCGAGTCCGACCGCCTTGAGGATGTCGGCCACGCGCTGCCGCCACTCGGCTTCCGGTACCCGTGCTTTCCAGAGATTGAGCCGGAACGGGAAGGCGACGTTGTCGAACACCGTCAGATCCGGCCGATTGGCGTAGCGCTGAAAGACCATCACCGCATCGTCGTGCGGGCCGTTGCACTCGACCCCGTCGATCAGGACCTGGCCCGCCGTCGGCGTCTCGATGCCCATCGGCCGTACCCCGCCGAGCATGTGCAGAAGGGTGCTCTTGCCGCAGCCCGAAGGTCCGAGCAGCATACTGATGCCCGGTTGATCGAAGCTCAGCGAGACCTGGTCGATGACCCGCGTCACGCCACCGCCGGGCGCCGGATATTCCTGCACGAGGTCCCTGACGACCACCGACGGCGGCGTGGCTGCCGCTGGCCTGGCCACGGTCACTGCTGCGTCTCCCAGGGATACAGGCGGCGCTTCAGCCAGACCATGAACTGATAGGTTGCCAGCGCCAGCGCGATGATCACGATGATGCCGGCAAAGACCTGATCCCAGGCGCTGAAGCGCCGGGCATTCTGGATCAGCTGCCCGAGGCCCTGGCGTGCATTGACGTATTCGGCGACGGTGATGTAGGTCCACATCACCGAGAAGGCGACGATCACGGCATCGGCGATGCGCGGCATGGCCATCGGAATCACCGCCCGGTGGATGCATTCCCAGGGCGTCGCGCCGAGGTCGCGGGCGCCGATCCAGTAGCTCTGCGGCACCGCCTGGATCGCGTCACGGACCATCGGAATCAGATAGACCACGGCGCCGATGAACAGGAAGGCAATCTTCATCGTCTCGCCGATGCCCAGCCACATCACCAGGATCGGCAGCAGCGCGACCACCGGCGCCGAACGGAAGGGATCGACCAGCGGTGACAGGGCGGCGTTCACGCGCGGTGCGGCGCCCATGCAGATGCCGATCGGAATGCCGATGGCGATCACCAGCACACCCGCGACGAGCAAGCGGCCGGCCGACCACAGCGTGGCGGTGAACAACAGGCTGTCGCCCTCGTGCCAGCTCAGATACGACAGCGCCGTGACCACCTCCCAGGGCGCCGGCAGTTTGGTCGAGCTGACCAGTCCAGAGACCGCCAGCAGGCTCCACACCAGCAACAGCGCCAGCACCGAGCCGACGCCGAGCCATTGCCGCTGTCGGCCATCGAGCGGCGCGTAGGGGTTCCAGAATTCGCTCATGCGCCGAGCCTGGCCATGCGGGTCAGCGGCCGCCGAACACGGCGACCCGCGTCGTCCGGTTCAGCGCCCGGCATTCCTCGATCGAGAGCCCTTCATTGGCGGCGTTGGCTTCGACGCACAGCGGCCGGTCGGGGCCGTTGCCGACGATCTTGAAACGCTCGCGCGGGAACTCCCATTGCGTCGCCAGATAGTCTACGACCGCGCGTGCGCGCGCTGCCGACAAACGAAGATTGACCTCGCGGGCACCGGTCGCATCCGAATTGCCGCTGACCTCGAAGTAGGCCTTGCCGTTGTTCTCGATGAACGGCACCATCTCGGTGTCGACCGTCTTTTGCGCGCGCTTGGTCAATTCGGCGCTCCCCGAGGCGAAACCAACGGTCACCGGCTTGGTCACCATCGCCTCCTGCTGTGTCGCTTCCTTCTGTGCCGCCTGGGTGAACGTCGTCTGCGGCCTGGCAGCGGCCTCTGCCGCCGCCTTGTTCTGCCCGAGCAGGGCCTTCATGTAGCGATAGTCGAAGCTGTCCTGCGGCGCGATCACCGGTGATTTGGGATTGGCCAGCGCGCCCGCCTTTCGATAGATCTCGTCGAAGCGCTTGTAGACCCGCTCGTAATGATTGGTGCCGCCGGCCAGCCCGAGAATGCGCGCGTTATCCTCGACGTCGGTCCAGACCAGGTTGGAAAACAGGGCCTTGACGAACGGTCGGCCTTCCTTGTCGGCCAGCAGCTTGAAGAACTCCTGCGTCCTGACCAGTGCTTCGACGGCGTTGTCAGGGTTGGCCCGTGCCGCCTGCACGCCCGCCATCCAGCCGGCAACGAATTTCTGCACTACCGCCTGTCCTTCCGGCCTGGCCAGCAGACGCGCGTCGCAGACCATCACGTCAAAGATCAGGTTGGTCGCCGTTCGGGTCGAATAGACGACATGCGCTCCCTTGACGTTGCGCAGGGCGAGTGCCAGATCCGGGTCCCACAGCACGGCCGAGTCGACAGCGCCGGATTCGAGCGCCGCGCGCACGCCGGCAGTGCCTTCCTCGGCGTTGATGAACACCATCTTGATGCTTTCCTTCTTGCGCGCGGTCAGCGATGAATTGTCGATGGCGTCGATCAGCATGCCGTGCGAGGGCGTGAACTGCAGCAGCGCGACCGATCGACCGGCCAGGTCTTCGACCGCCTTGACCGCCGCATCTCGGGCGATGACCGCATCGCCCCCCTGAGTGTTGTCAACGATCATCACCGCCCTGCCATCGAGGCCGGCGTTGCGCAGGTTGGGTTGTTCCTGTGCCCAGAAATCCGAGGTCCGCCAGGCGCACTGCGCGGCGCCGGATTCAAAGATGGTGGCCAGCGTCGGAATGTCGTCCTGGATCACGAAGCGGACATGGATTCCCTCCTTACTGTAAAGCGAACCCGGCTGGGTATTCAGGTCGTTGCCATTGGCGACCAGTGCCGGGGCATAGCCATGAAAACTGACCAGGCTGACCTTGAGCGGGTTGGCGGCGCTGCCGAGTGGCGCGTTCCGGTCTTCGGCTGTCGTTACCCTGGCCGGTGGCGGCGTCGACTTGCTGGTGGTCGCTGCGGGCGTTGGCGCGGGCGCTGCCGCCGTCGGTTTCGTTGGCGCCACCTCGCCGCCGGCAAAACGCTCCTTGAGCCCGAAGTTCCAGGCCAGCGAACCGGCAACGCCAAGAACGACGACGGTGATCAGTCCCTTGGCCAGCGGCGTCAGTTGAGCCATGTGTTTGTTCTCCTTGCTGGGAATGTCAGTGAGCGGCGCCGGGCGCCTTGAAAGTGGTCGGTATTTCACGCAGGCGATCGATTTCGGCATCCACGCGGCGCGTTTCGCGCGCAGCGGACTCCCGCGCTGCGCGCAGGCCCGCTTCGACGCTGGTCGTTTCCTGCGCCGCACGGGTCACTTCACGTTCCAGCAACTGTTCGAGTTCGGCAATCTGTTTGCGGATCGCTGCCGTTCCCTCGTCGAGGACCTGCCTGATCTGATCGACGAGTTCGGTGGACTGCCGCTCGCGGTCCTGCAACTGCGCGGCCAATTGCCGCTTGTGCTCTTCCAGCGCGGCGATCTTGAGATCGGCGTCGCTCAGGCAATCGCTGATCTGCCAGTTGTCGTCGGCCGCATCCATCGCCAGCACCGCCATCTTGCGGGTTCCCGCATCCATGGCGCGCAGGCCGTCGAGAAGGCGCAGCAGCTTTTCGGCCGGATACGGCGAGACAGGCACCTGGGCCGCCGCGAAAATGTCTTCGAAGGCATGGCCTTCCAGGTCCGGGCAGGCCTCCGCGAGCGAGGGCAGCGCGCTTGCGGCTGGCACTGCTGCCGGTTCGTCGGACGCTTGCTCGCGCAGCCGGGGTGATGCAGGCCCTTCGGCACACGCCTCAGGTCTGGCCACCGGAGCCTCCTGCGGTGGCTCCGCTGACGCCGCCAGACGCTCATCTTCCGACAGCTCGATCAGCTTTGCTTTCGCCAGCAGATTCAAGAAACCCTTCATGCCAACCCCTGAATGCTTGCCATGTCGTATGACCTAGTAGAGTCAGGGATTATACGAACGAAAACCGGCAATGCAAGCAGCCCTGGCGCAAGAACGATCCGGCGCGCCCGCTGGCATTGCCCTGCAGGGAAGGGAAATGCTCCCGGCGATCATCAATTCGCACCCTGACCCGAGTGCTACCCTATCACCTTCGGTAGAATGCAGGCATGATCCCGGCCACATCCACTACCATTGACTGTGTCCGCTCTGTGCGGATAACCGTATGAATCATCATGAAAGCAGACAGGCGTGCCGTTCGCGCCGACCATCATTCTTGAACGTACCGGTATCGGCCAGCGCTGGTCGGCTCTTGCCGGTACCCTTTGCCGGAGGACGCTAACGGTCATGACTTTGCAAGACACCCCTGATCATGAAAATCATGACCGTTTCCCTCTCCCCCGACCCCTCCCCCACAAGTGGGGAGGGGAGATTCGTGAGTCGCTGACGCGACTTTCACATTAATCATTCAGCCGCGCTCCGCCGGCGGCTCGGCGAGGCCGTCGATCGGCGCTC
>DIME01000153.1 GCA_002425405.1 Candidatus Accumulibacter vicinus | reverse complement strand
TATGTTCGCCGCGCCAACGGCGAGTTTGATGATCTGACTTCCGAAATGATCAAGGAAGCCCAGAAGGAGAAGCTATGATGCAGCGACTGACCTCGGCACTTTTCCTGCTCGTCCTCTCCGGCCTGGCTATTGCCGGCCCGGCCGTAGACGCAGGCGGGGCCAAACAGGCGACCAACTGGCACGCGATCATCATGTTCCTGATCTTTGTCGCACTGACCATGGGGATCACCTACTGGGCGGCCAGCCGTACCAAGACCACTGCCGACTTCTATACCGCCGGTGGGGGCATCACTGGCTTCCAGAACGGTCTGGCAATTGCCGGCGACTACATGTCGGCAGCAACGCTGCTCGGTCTGACGGCGATGGCCTACACCCAGGGCTACGACGCCTACATCTACATGCTGGCGTTTTTCGCCGGCTGGCCGATCATCCTCTTCCTGATGGCCGAGCGGCTGCGCAACCTGGGACGTTTCACCTTCGCCGACATCACCTCGTACCGCCTCGACCAAGGCAAGGTGCGCACCATGGCGGCGCTCTCGTCGCTGGTTGTCGTCGTTTTCTACCTGATCGCCCAGATGGTCGGTGCCGGTCAGCTGATCCGACTGTTGTTCGGCCTCGACTACAACATCGCGATCTTCGTCGTCGGCATCCTGATGATGGTCTACGTCACCCTCGGCGGCATGGTGGCGACGACCTGGGTGCAGATCATCAAAGCCTGCATGCTGCTCTTTGGTGGTACGCTGACGCTGCTGCTGGCGTACGTCCAGTTCGGCTTCTCGCTGACCGACCTGCTGCAGAAGGCCGAAGCGGTCCACAAGCTCGGACCCAAGCTGATGGCACCGGGCAGCCTGCTCGCCGATCCGATCACCGCCATTTCGCTCGGCCTCGGCCTGATGTTCGGCACCGCCGGTCTGCCGCACATCCTGATGCGCTTCTTCACCGTCGGGAACGCCAAGGAAGCCCGGAAATCGGTACTCTATGCTTCCGGCTTCGTCGGCTTCTTCTTCAATGTCATCTTCCTGATGGGCCTGTGTGCGATCATCATCGTCGGACAGAATCCGGAGTTCTTCGAGGGTGGAACCGTCGGCGGCAAACTGATCGGCGGCGGCAACATGGTCGCCATGCACCTCGCCAAGGCGGTTGGCGGCAACATGCTGCTCGGCTTCCTGGCGGCGGTGGCTTTCGCGACCATCCTGGCGGTCGTCTCGGGTCTGGCACTCGCGGGGGCCTCGGCAATCTCGCATGACATCTATGCGCGCGTGATCCGCAAGGGGCAAGCTACCGAGAAAGAGGAGATCCGTGTTTCCCGCTACGCAACGATCGGCCTCGGCATGCTGGCCATCGTGCTCGGCATCCTGTTCGAGAAAATGAACATCGCCTTCATGGTCGGTCTGGCCTTCGGTGTGGCTGCCGCAGCCAACTTCCCGGTGCTGATTCTGTCGATGTACTGGAAGGGGCTGACGACGCGCGGTGCCCTGTGGGGCGGCTACGGTGGTGTCACCTCTGCAGTCCTCTTTGTCCTCTTCTCGAAGTCGGTATGGGTTGACGTACTGGGCAACAAGGCCGCCTTGTTCCCCTACACGCAGCCAGCGCTATTCGCGATGCCGATCGCCTTCATCTTTGCCTACATCTTCTCCAAGAGCGACACGGGGCCCCGCTCCAAGCTGGAGCAAGAGGCCTTCGAAGACCAGTACGTGCGCGCGCAGACGGGTTTCGGCGCTTCCGGCGCCAGCCACTAAGCAGTTCTTGGTTTTTTCACATAACCCTGGCGGCGCAGAAGCCCGCCAGGGTTTTTTTATGGCTACGCAGCATGTGCTATCGCACAGACCATATCCCACCTCAAGTTCCACGATGATTTTCCGTGAACCAGAGAATGATCAGAACGAATGACGAGGGGTCCCTTCATGCATCCAGGCATCAGGTTTCTTGCCACCGGTCTCGCCCTCTTCATGCCGGCAATTTCGTCGGCAGCCTGGCAGGTGATTTCCGCCGAACCAGGAAAACGCGTCGAGATCGACCGCAGCAGTATCCGAAAGGATGAGAGCGGGAAGACCGTAGCCCTAGGGCGTATCGTTCTCGAAAAACCGATCATCGATCCAAAAACCTCTTCGTCGTACCGGATTGTGCAGGCCTTCAGCCGCTACGACTGTACCTCGCGCAGCTACAGCACGCTGAAACGCAGCTATTTCAAGGAGGAAGGCGAACTGCTCCGGGAAGAAGACGTCAAGGGACAACTCGAGATGCCGGTCCGTTCGGGCATGCTTGACGACAAGCTGCTGCGAGAAGTCTGCCGACCGAAACCGGGGCCCGAAACCGCCCTGGCCGCCAGCCGAACCGCCGACAAGGTCAATGAAGCAAGCGGCGAACTGCGCAAAGCGAACGAGGCGCTGGTTCAGAAGGAAGTCAGACGCGCCAACCTGCAAACCCTGGCGACCGAAAGGATGGTACCCGAGGTGAAACCGGCAACGGGAGCTAAACCGCTTGCGCGCGTCGCGGTTGCTGCCCCGGCGATGCTTGCTGTTGCTGCGCCAGAGCCCCACCGCGCAGCGAGATCACGGCCAGCGGCCAGCGATCAATCCCCCGTCGCCCCCTACGCACATGCACATGTTCACTGGGCTTACGAGGGTGAGGGCGGACCCGAGAACTGGGGCAAGCTGAGACCGGAATTTGCCACCTGCGACACCGGCAAGCGGCAATCTCCCATCGATATTCGCGAGGGTTTCCGCGTCGACCTCGAAGCAATTGAATTCAACTATCGACAGTCACCGTTCCGCGTCGTCGACAATGGCCACACCATCCAGGTCGAGGTGAACGGTAACAGCATCCGCCTGCATGGCAAAACCTACGATCTGATCCAGTTTCACTTTCACCGTCCCGCCGAGGAGCGTATCAACGGCAAATCCTTCGACATGGTCGCGCATCTGGTGCACAAGTCGGAGGAAGGCAAGCTTGCTGTCCTCGCTGTGCTGCTCGAGAAGGGCATGGAAAATCCGCTGATCCAGACAGTATGGAACAATCTACCGCTGGAGAAGAACGAATACGTCAGTTCAACGGGGCCGGACATCGACGTCGCGCAGTTACTGCCCCAGGACCGTAGCTACTATACCTATATGGGCTCGCTGACGACGCCTCCATGTTCCGAAGGGGTGCTCTGGTTGGTGCTCAAGCAACCGCAACAGATCTCGCCTGAGCAATTCTTGATTTTCACTCGACTGTACCGGCACAATGCCCGGCCAGTGCAGCCGAGCTTCGGCCGGATGATCAAGGAGTCGCGCTGAAGCTGGCGTCTTGCCGCCGTGGTACCATGCTTGCCCGCCCGCCCATTACCTGACATATGCACAAAGGAATTGAATCGACGGCCGCTGCCGTGACCGAACGCGCTATTGGTCGAGCACACGCGCTGGCGAGTTCCTTCCTGGCATCGCTACCGGAGCGCTTGGTCAGTCATGTTCCTTCACCGGAGGAGATGGCGACTGCACTGGATGAGCCGCTTCCCGAAACCGGAAGCGATCCTGCCGCTGTGCTTGATGAGTGGTTTACGCGTGCCGAGCGCGGCATCACCGCGTCGCCAGGCCCTCGCTTTTTCGGTTTCGTGAATGGTGGCGTCACGCCCGCCGCGCTGGCCGGGGACTGGCTGGCCTCGGCCATTGACCAGAACGCTGGACTATGGGCCAGCAGCCCCGCGGCGGCACAGACCGAGCTCGTCGTCCTGCGCTGGCTCAAGGATCTCTTCGGACTGCCCGCAGAATGGTCCGGCGCAATGACCAGCGGCGCGACAATGGCCAACCTCGTCGGTCTGATCGCTGCGCGGCAATGGGCCGGTCAATGCCTTGGCTTCGATGCGTCGGGCGATGGTCTGGCAGGTCATCCGCCCATTCATGTCGTCTCGAGCACCGAGATCCACCTCAGCGCCCGCAAATGCCTGGGCACACTCGGTTTTGGTCGCAATCAGGTGCGCAAGGCGGCCGCACCGGGCGGCTCGGTGGACATTGCGGCGCTGGCAGAGCTGCTCGGTGAGATCAGTGGGCCGGTGATCATCGTCGGCAACGCCGGCGAGGTAAATACCGGCCACTTCGACGACCTCGCTGCGCTCGCCGATCTGCGCGATGCCCACCCAGGCGGCGCCTGGCTGCATGTGGACGGCGCCTTCGGGCTGTTCGCCGGCACATCGCCCCGCTTCGCACACCTGAGCCTCGGCATCGAGCGCGCGGACTCGGTAGCCTCGGATGCACACAAGTGGCTGAACGTTCCCTACGACAGCGGCTTTGCCTTCGTGCGCGATGCCGCAATCCTCCGCGAGGCATTTCTGACGAGCGGCGAATATGTCCTCGGCAGCGCCGGCTGGGATCCCTTCACGCATGTCCCCGAAATGTCTCGCCGCTTCCGCGCGCTCGCCGCCTGGTGTGCGCTCAAGGCCTTCGGCAGGGAAGGATATCGCGCGCTCGTTGAGCGCTGCGTCGACAATGCTGCCGCCTTTGCAAACTGGGTCGAGGCAACACCGGGCCTGGAGTTGATGAATTCCGCGCCGCTCAACATCGTCTGCTTTCGCATTATTCGCGAGGGACTGGACAGGGCGGCGACCGACGATCTCAATCGCGCGGCAGTTCGCGCAATCCAGATCGATGGCCGCGCCTTCCTGACCGGAACTCTTTGGCATGGTCACGCAGCGATCCGTGCCGCATTCGACAACTGGCAAACCACGCTTCAAGACGTCCACATACTCCAGTTTGCCGTCACGCGCGTTGCCGGCTTACTCTGACCGAGGTCAGGCCCGTTGTCTATCAAACCGGACCCGACAGGTCGCCAGTCTTGCTATAGTTCACACCCCTGCGTACCCCAACGGTGTCAATGCTTGTCCTTCCACACGGGCGGTTTTTGGCCGTCGAAAGCTTCCTGATGAGTACCCTCTTGAGCGAATCCCGGAATGAAAGTCAGTTCCCTCCCGAAATCCTGCGCGAAGTCGCCAGACGCCGCACCTTTGCCATCATCTCTCACCCCGACGCGGGCAAGACAACACTGACCGAAAAGCTGCTCCTGTTCGGCGGCGCCATTCAGCTTGCCGGCACCGTCAAGGGACGCAAGAGCGCTCGCCACGCCACCTCGGACTGGATGGAGGTCGAGAAACAGCGCGGCATTTCGGTAACCAGTTCGGTAATGCAGTTCGAATACCAGCAGCACACCATCAATCTGCTCGACACGCCAGGCCACGAGGATTTCTCCGAAGACACCTACCGCGTCCTGACCGCCGTCGATGCTGCGGTGATGGTCATCGACGCCGCCAAGGGTGTCGAAGCGCAGACCATCAAGCTGCTCAACGTGTGCCGCATGCGCAACACGCCGATCATCACTTTTGTCAACAAGTTCGACCGCGAGGTGCGCGAGCCATTCGATCTGCTTGGAGAGATCGAAGCGGTGCTTGGCATCGAATGCGCGCCGATCACTTGGCCGATCGGCATGGGCAAGACCTTTCGCGGCGTCTATCACCTGTTGAACGACTGTCTGCTGCATTTTTCCGCGGGTGAAGAGCGGCGCAGTGAATCGGCGATCCTCGACGGTCTTGATAACCCACTCCTCGACGCCCAGTTCCCGGCCGAGGTGAGCAAACTGCGCGAGGACGTTGATCTGATTCAGAGCGCCAGCAGCCCTTTCGATCTGGTCGGTTTTCTCGCAGGGCGACAGTCACCGGTATTCTTCGGGTCGGCAATCAACAACTTCGGTGTGCAGGAGATCCTGCAGGCGCTGCTCGACTGGGCACCGCCGCCGCAGGAGCGTGACGGTGGCAAACGTCTGGTACAACCCGGAGAGGCGACTTTCAGCGGCTTCGTTTTCAAGATTCAGGCCAATATGGACCCCAAGCACCGCGACCGGATCGCCTTCTTCCGCGTCTGCTCCGGCCGCTACTCGCCGGGAATGAAGGTCAAACACCTTCGCCTCGATCGCGAAATGAAACTGGCCAATGTGCTGACCTTCATGGCCAACGAGCGGCTGCTGATGGAAGACGCCGTTGCCGGCGACATCATCGGCATCCACAACCACGGGAACCTGCATATCGGCGATTGCCTGAGCGAAGGGGAAACCTTGGGCTTCAAGGGCATCCCCTATTTCTCCCCGGAGCTTTTCCGCGCCGCGCGGCTGCGCGACCCACTGAAAAGCAAGCAGTTGCTGAAAGGCCTGCAGGAACTTGGCGAAGAAGGGGCGATCCAGGTCTTCGAAAACCTCGCCAGTGGCGCACTCTTGCTCGGCGCCGTCGGCAATCTGCAATTCGAGGTCGTCGCACACCGCTTAAAAACCGAGTACAAGGTCGATGCCATTTTCGAATCGGCCGATATTTACACGGCGCGCTGGCTGACTTTTCCCGACGATGCAACAAGACGCAATTTCGAGCGCGAACAGCTCCACCGCATGGCCAAGGATGTCGACGGCAATCCGGTCTACCTCGCAAGTACGCGCTACAACCTCGAGGTGACGAGTGAGAAATGGGCACGGGTCGGCTTCCACGATACGCGCGAGCACGGGCAGTTGTTCGTCTGACTCCTGCTCCCCCATTCCTCAAAACGGCAGGCCCTTTCCAGGTACGCAAGAGCATCAGAACCCTACGCAATTCACTCCAGCAACTTCCAGATTAAAGAAACGAGGCGGCCCATTGTCCGATACCCAGAAACTCCTGAGCTTTCTCGAGGCGCGCATCCTCGGCGTGCTGATCGAAAAGGAAAAGACGACACCTGACAGCTATCCGCTGACGCTCAACAGCCTGACCCTGGGCTGCAACCAGAAAACCGCTCGTGAACCGGTGATCAGCGTCCCGGATAGCGAGGTGCAGATGGCACTCGAAGAGCTGCGCGGCCGCGTTCTGGTGCTCGAAACCTATGGCGCATCGGGTCGTGTCCTGCGTTATGCACAGAATTTCGGCAAGGTGTACGGCGTGCCGCCGGCAAGCGTGGCGCTGCTCGCGATGCTGGTGTTGCGCGGCGCTCAGACGGTCAGCGAGTTGCGCGCCAACTGCGAGCGACTGTACCGCTTTGATGACAGCTCATCGGTGGAAGCTTACCTGCAGGAACTGGCTGAGCGCAGCAGCGGCGCTCTGGTCATCCGGCTGCCCAAGCAAGCGGGTTCCCGCGAACATCGCTGGGCGCACTTGCTTTGCGGCGCAGCCCATCCACCGTCCGACGAACTTCTTCGTGAGAGCGGTGCCGAGCGCAGGGAACTTGAAGAACGAGTGACACGCCTTGAGGTACAGGTCGCCGAACTACAGGCTACCCTCAAGGATCTCCTCTAATGGTCAGATCACCAGTCGCCAAGCAGCACCTTTTCAGCCCAAAACAGCCCGCTGATGGTCTTGGCATCCGTAATGGCGCCGCTGCGTACCGCTGCCAGCGCCTCATCCAGCGGCAGGCTGAGGAGATCCATGAACTCACCGCTGTCGAGGTTCTGATCCGCTTCGCGCCGTAGACCGCGAGCCAGAAAAATCTCGATCCGCTCATCCGAATAGCCGACGCAGGGGTGCATCACTCCGAGGTAACGCCATTCTGCCGCGCGGAAGCCGGTCTCTTCGAGCAACTCACGACTGGCGGTGGCAAGGATGTCTTCGCCAGGATCAATCTTGCCAGCCGGCAACTCGAGGAAAGAACGTCTGAGCGGATAGCGATACTGGCGTACGAAGAGGAGTTGACCATCGTCAAGCTCGGCGATGATTGCCACCGCACCCTGGTGTCGCACGTATTCCCGCAAGCACTCCCTACCGTCTGGCAATAAAACCCGGTCACGACGCAGATCCAGCAACCTGCCGCTGAAGATCTGCGTGCTCTCGAGAGTCTCTTCGTGGAGATGTGGATATTCCTCTTCCATGTCTTCAATTCCTTTGATTCCGCAATTGCCAATGCTCATGATAAATCGCAGCGCTTACTTTATTGACAATCATGACCGTTCTCCTCACTTTAGCTTCCTCCTTCCGCAACCAGACCAAGGAAGATCAGGGCATTGCGAACGCAACTTCGCTGGCAATGAAAACGCCCCGACTGGCGGGGCGCGTTCCGGTCAATGAAGAATACTGTCAGAGCGAGCGCAACAGTGCGAAAGCACAGAGCGACATCAGCGCCTGCGGAAAGATCCCGAGCAGAGCAACCGCCAGGCCATTGGCCGACATCAGCACCTTGACATCGAGTGGTGCTGCGATCGGCAGGGAGTTGGTCGGCTGATCAAAGTACATGATCTTGACGATGCGTAGGTAGTAAAAGCAACCGATCAGCGAAAAGATGATCGCAACGATAGCCAGCCACAGGTAACCTGCGGCAACCACCGCCTGCAGTACCGAGAACTTGGCAAAGAAACCGACGAAGAACGGTACGCCCGCCATCGAGAACATCATCATCATCATCATCGCGGCAAACCACGGGCTACGCTTGTTGAGTCCCTTGAAGTCGTCAATTTCATCCGATTCGAAACCGGCCCGCGCCAACAACAGGATCATGCCGAAAGTTCCGGCACTGGTCAGCACATAGGTAATGACATAAAACATCGACGAACTGTAGGCATTGAGCGCGAAACGCGCATCACCACCGACCACCCCGGTGACCATCCCAAGCAGCATGAACCCCATGTGCGAGATTGCCGAATAGGCCAGCATCCGCTTCAGGTTGGTCTGGGCGATGGCGGCAATGTTGCCGATGGCCATCGACATCACCGAAAGCAGGATCAACATCGACTGCCAATCTGCGGAAAGGACGATCAACCCATTGACCAGCAGGCGGATGACCATTGCAAATGCCGCCAGTTTTGGTGCGGTGGCAATGAACAGGGTCACTGCCGTCGGTGCGCCATGGTAGACGTCCGGAATCCACATGTGGAACGGCACCACACCCAGCTTGAAAGCGACCCCCGAGACCAGAAAGACCATGCCGAAAACAAGGATCGTCTGATCGGCCTGTCCCATGAACAGGCGCTCGGCAACGGCAGTGATTTCCAGGGTACCCGTCGCGCCATAAATCATCGACATGCCATACAGGAGAAGACCGGAAGCCAGTGCCCCCAAGACAAAATACTTCATCGCCGCCTCGGTCGCCGGAACCGAATCACGATTCATCGCCACCATTGCGTAAAGGGAGAGCGACAGCAATTCCAGACCGATATAGACAGTGACAAAATGGTTCGCTGAAATCATCACCATCATGCCCAGGGTGGCAAAAAGGGCCAGAGCATAATACTCGCCCTTGGCCATCTGCTCGCGCTCGAGGATATAGCCTCGGGAATAGAACAGAACCACCATCACCGTCAGGTAAAGAAGCAGCTTCAACAGGTCAGCCATCAGGTCGGCAACGTACATATTGCTGAAGGTGTAGCTGATCTCACCCGAACTCATCGAAAAGGTGATCACTGCCGCGCCGACCAGGGTCAACTGGGTGGAGACAAAAGTTGCTGTGCGCTTCCTGTCCTTGGCCAAGAGATCAAACATGAGGATCAGGCAAGCCATCAGCAAAATGAAGATCTCCGCAGCTGCGATGCGAAGGTCCGGCGTCAGGAACTGCATTTCGGCAAGAGTCATAGCGGCTACCAGTTATTGGATCTTGCTGAGGGCGACGTGACGCAGCAGCTCGTTGACCGAGCTGTGCATGACTTCAGTAAAGGGTTGCGGATAGAGACCCATGCCCAATGCGCCAATGGCGAAGAGGACGAAGATCAGAAATTCTCGTGCATTGATGTCGGCAAGTTCAGCCACATGGTGATTGGCCACGGCCCCAAACACCACTCGCTTGTACATCCACAGCGTATAGGCAGCACCGACAATCATGGTCGAAGCGGCGGCGAAAGCCACCCAGAAATGGTGATCGACGGCAGCAAGAATGACCATGAACTCGCCGACAAAGCCCGAGGTGGCCGGCAGACCGGCATTGGCCATCGCAAAAAGCATGAAGAATGCGGCAAATTTGGGCATCGTGTTGACCACACCACCATAATCCGCGATCTGCCGCGAATGCGCCCGATCGTACATGACGCCGATCGAGAAGAACATCGCGCCCGACACGAAACCGTGCGAGATCATCTGCACCAGCGCACCTTCGACACCCAGGGGGCTGAAGATGAAGAACCCAAGGGTCACAAAACCCATGTGAGCAATCGAGGAATACGCAACGAGCTTCTTCATGTCCTCCTGTGCGAGCGCAACGAAACCGATATAGATGATGGCGATCAGCGATAGCGCAATCACCAAGCCAGCGAGGGTATGCGAAGCGTCCGGGGTAATCGGCAACGAAAAGCGTAGAAAGCCATACGCACCAAGTTTCAGGGCGATCGCCGCCAGCACAATCGATCCTCCTGTCGGCGCCTCAACGTGCGCGTCGGGCAACCAGGTATGTACCGGCCACATCGGCACTTTGACCGCAAACGCTACCAGGAAGGCCAGGAATAGCCAAGTCTGCTCAGTCATGCCGATCGGCAACTGGTGCCAGTCGAGAATCGAGAAGCTGCCTCCGGAGGTGATGAACAGGTACAGCAGTGCGATCAGGAAGAGCAATGAACCGAAAAGGGTAAAGAGGAAGAACTTGAATGCCGCGTACACCCGCTTCGGACCACCCCAGATGCCGATGATCAGGTACAGCGGAATCAGTGACGCTTCGAAGAAGACATAGAACAGCAGGCCATCGAGTGCCGAAAAAATGCCGTTCAGCAAACCCGACATGATCAGGAAACCCGCATTGTACTGCGCCACCTTGCTGTCGATGACCTGCCAGCCGGCCAGGACGACAGTCACCGTGATGAAGCTATTGAGGATGACAAAAAGCATCGAGATGCCGTCAACACCCAAATGGTAGTTCACGTTGAAACGGGGAATCCAGGTCTTAAGCTCGACAAACTGCATCGCCGGGGTGTGCATATCGAAACCGGTATACAGCGGAATCGTCACCAACAAGCCTGCCAGCGCCCCGATTAGCGAGAGCGTCCGTGCCAGCGGTGCATTGCGATCGGAACCCGTCGCCAGGACAACCAAACCGGCGAGAATCGGAACCCAGATGGCAAGAGAGAGAAGCGGCGTGCCTGACATATCGTTCCCAGTCTTTCTCTAGCTCAGGCGCGCGTGACCCACAGGGTCATCAAGACGAACACGCCGATAATCATCGTAAAAGCGTAGTGGTAAATGTGACCCGTCTGGAACAGACGAACCAGGGTCGCAAACCAACCCACGAGGTGTACAGAACCATTGACGATGATGCCGTCGATCAGGCCAGCGTCGCCACCCTTCCAGAGGCCTCGGCCGAGCAGGCGTGCGCCACCGGCAAAGAACACGTCGTTGAACTTGTCAAAGTAGTACTTGTTGTCAAGCAGGGTGTATAGAAATCCGCAGCGTGCCTGGATGGTCTGCGGAATGTCCGGGCGCTTCAAATAGAGGAACCAGGCCAGCGCCACACCGAGAAATGCCAGCCAGAAAACCGCGGTGGTGACTGCATGTGTTGCCATGGCAAAAGCGCCATGGAAGTGATGCGCCAGTTCCTCGATGACCGGATGCGCCTTGGCATCAACGAAGATGGCGCCCTTGAAGTAGTCGCCGAACAGCATCGGCTCGATCGCAATATAACCGATGATCACCGAGGGGATCGCCAGCATGATCAGGGGTAAGGTCACCACCCACTGCGTCTCGTGTGGCTTCTGACCTGGCGCCAGGCCATGGTGCTCGGCATGCGCGTCACCTGCGGGATGCGCGTGCTCGTCATTCGTCGCATGATGGTCATGGGGAGCCGCCTTGCCGAAGCGCTCCTGGCCATGAAACACCAGGAAATACATGCGGAACGAGTAAAAAGCGGTCACGAACACGCCGGCCATCACGGCAACATAGGCAAAACCGGCGCCCGGGATGTGCGACAGGGCGACCGCTTCAATGATCGAATCCTTGGAGTAGAAACCGGCAAAGAAAGGTGTGCCGATCAGTGCCAGAGAACCGACCAGAGAGGTCATCCAGGTGATCGGCATATACTTGCGCAGCCCCCCCATGTTGCGAATGTCCTGATCGTGGTGCATGCCGATGATCACCGAACCGGCGGCGAGGAATAACAGCGCCTTGAAGAACGCATGCGTCATCAGATGGAAGATCGCCACAGAATAAGCCGAGACGCCAAGCGCGACGGTCATGTAGCCAAGCTGGGAGAGCGTCGAATAGGCCACGACGCGCTTGATGTCATTCTGAACGATACCTAGGAAACCCATGAACAGCGCCGTGATCGAACCGATAACGACGACAAAGGACAGCGCCGTATCGGAAAGCTCGAACAGCGGTGACATGCGCGCAACCATGAAGATGCCCGCAGTCACCATGGTGGCTGCATGGATCAGAGCAGAGATCGGTGTTGGACCTTCCATTGAATCGGGTAGCCAGACATGCAGGGGAACCTGCGCCGACTTGCCCATCGCGCCGATGAACAACAGGATGCAGATCGCCGTCATCAACGCCACCCCCCGACCTTCGCCAAACAGTTCGAGGCTGGTATGCGCGGCCAACTCCGGTGCCTTGGCGAAAACGGCGGCGTAATCGAGTGTGCCGAAGTGGGCAAGCACCAGACCTATGCCCAGGATGAAACCGAAGTCCCCGACACGGTTAACCAGGAATGCCTTCAGATTGGCGAAAATCGCCGTCGGCCGGGTATACCAGAATCCGATCAGCAAATAGGAAACCAAGCCAACGGCCTCCCAGCCGAAAAAGAGCTGCATGAAGTTGTTGCTCATCACGAGCATCAGCATCGAGAACGTGAACAGAGCAATGTAGCTGAAGAAACGGTTGTATCCAGGATCATCCTGCATGTAGCCGATGGTGTAGATATGCACCATCAGTGAAACGGAGGTGACCACCAGCATCATGGTGACCGTCAGTTGATCGATCAGGAAACCCACTTCAAAATGATAGTCGCCTGACGACAGCCACTGGTACACCGGGCCGTTGTAGGTATTGCCGGCCATCACGTCCTTGAAGATCACGTACGACACGAGGCAGGCGATCGCCACCCCGCCAGTAGTCACGGTGTGCGCCACCCAGCGCGGAATCACACGGCAAAACAGGCCAGCAATGATGGCCCCCACCAGCGGGGCCAGTGGAACCAGCAGGTAGAGCTTTTGCATTTCCATGTCAACCCTTCAGGCTGCCCAGATCATCCACGTGGATGGTCTTGAGATTGCGGAACAGCACCACGAGAATCGCCAGTCCGATGGCCGACTCGGCTGCAGCGACGGTCAGGATGAAGAACACGAAGACCTGTCCGGCGAGATCCTGCAAATAGTGGGAAAAGGCGATGAAATTCATGTTCACTGCCAGCAGCATCAGCTCGATCGACATCAATATGATGATCAGATTCTTGCGGTTGAGGAAGATGCCGACGACGCTGATCGCGAACAGAATCGCGCCCAGGATCAAAAAATGGGACAGTGTAAGCAAGGTGCCTCCCTGATTCCTTCTGCATGGGGCGGGACATTTTGCCACCCCTCTTTTTCAGTCTTGGTACTGCTGATCCAACCGCCTGCTCAGTCGCGCTTCTCCGCGGGCATCTGCAGCACACGCACACGATCCCTGGCTTTCACGAAAACCTGCTGCGACGCATCGACCGACTTGTTCTTGCGCTTCTCACGCTGCGTCAGTGCCACCGCGGCAATAATCCCGACGAGCAGAATGACCGATGCCAGTTCGAAGGGATACACATATTCGGTGAACATCAGCCGTCCAACGGCCTGGACGTTGCTGGCGTCAGAGGCCGCTTGTGGCACGCTGCTCTCGAATAGCCCCAGGTAATTCCCCCCCAGAACCAGCGCCATTTCAGTGACCATCAGCAAGGCAATGATCGCCCCCAGCGGCAGGTAACTCCAGAATCCTTCACGCAGGCGATCAAGGTTGATGTCGAGCATCATGACCACAAACAGAAAGAGCACCATCACTGCGCCGACATAGACCAGCACCAGGGCGATCGCCAGAAACTCGGCCTGCAAAAGCATCCACACCCCACTCGCGGAAAAGAACGCGAGCACCAGATAGAGCGCGGCGTGCACCGGGTTGCGTGCGGTAATCACTCGCAACCCGGCAAATACCAGAATCGCCGAGAGAAAATAAAAAACGAAGGTCTTGAATTCCATCGTGTCGGCCTGTCAGCGGTATTTCGAGTCGAGTTCGCGGTCTTCAGCGATCTGCGCTTCGTAGCGGTCACCATTGGCCAGCAACATCGGCTTGGTGTAGTAGAGGTCGCCCCGTGTCTCCCCGTGGTACTCGAAAATCCGTGTCTCGACGATGGCATCGACCGGGCAGGCCTCCTCGCAGAAGCCACAAAAAATGCACTTCGTCAGATCAATGTCGTAACGGGTGGTCCGCCGCGAACCATCCTCACGCTGATCCGACTCGATGGTAATGGCCAGCGCCGGACAAACCGCCTCGCACAACTTGCACGCAAT
>DIME01000034.1 GCA_002425405.1 Candidatus Accumulibacter vicinus | reverse complement strand
CGGCGGGTTGGCCTGCAGTGCGCGCTGGCCGGCGATCATCGCGGATGCGACGCGTCGGCCCTGGCTAAAGGCGCGGTAGAAGGCTTCGACGAAGCGCCGCGACGTTTCGACGAGGACGCTGTGGCTCATCGCGACGACCGAGCCGACGCCGGTCCTGAGCAGTGCGCTGGCGACCGATTCGTTGGCGCTCTCGGCCTGCGCGGTCTGGCACGCTTCGAGGAAGACGAGCGGGATGCCGTGGTCGCGCAGCAGGGCGCCGAGTTCGGGCGAGGGGACCTTGTGGTGCCGGCGTTTGCCACGCGCGCGCCGGGCGTCTTCGGGGTCTTCGAAGCACAGCGCGCCGAGGCCGGCGTGGCGGTCGTAGACGCCGTGGCCGTCGAAGTGCAGGACGTGGTACGGCCGGTCGGCGGGGTGAGGAGATGCAGTTCGACCTGGCCAGCGAGCGCTTCGATGGCCTCGACCAGCGGCCCGGCGCTGGCGCGGTGGTCGATGTACGAACACGCGTCGTCTTCCGGCCGCGGGCTGGCGAGCAGAACGCGGATCGGCGTGGCGAGGACGGCGACCGGCACCGGCTGTTCGCTCGGCAGCCGGCGGCGCACGCGCACCGGTTCTCCGCCCTGGAAGAGGTAGCCGCGGCCGTCGTGCAGGAGTTCCCATGGCAGGCCGAGCAGGAGCGTGGCGGCTTCGCGGGCCAACAGCACTTGCTCTTCGGGTGTGCCGGCGTCGCTAGCGCTGTCGACTTCGACCGAGAAGCGGCGGACGACGCGCGCGCCGCCGGTCGCCGCCCACGATTTGAGGACTTCGGCGACCGCTGGCGCGGGCAGCGCGGCGTCATGCAGCAACCGGCCCCAGGCGACGAGTTGTTCTTCGATGCGCTGCGCGCGTTCGGCGAGCAGTGGGCTCGGCCAGACGGCGTAGTCTTCGAGGTGCCAGCGCAGGTCGTCGCCTTCGATGACGCCGAGTGGCGCTTCCAGCGCGAAGCGCGCGCTGTGCACTTCGCGCTGCCCCGGTGTCGCTGGGACATGAACGAGCCGGGCGCGCGCGCCGGCACGCCGCCGCCCGTCGGCATGGGTGACGAGGCGCGGGTCGGTCAGTTCGAGCAGCAGTTCTTCGACCGCTTCGGCCGGCGCTGGCGGCGGCGGCTCGGCGTCGGTCGGCAGCCGCCGGCGCAAGGCGACGAGGATGTGGTGCGGCGCGGCGTCGAGCGCGGCGCTGGCGAGGGCGACGTGGATCGGCGCTTCGTCGAACAGGACTTCGAAGGCGCCGAGCGGCGTGCCGTCGAGGAGCAGCGGGACGACCGGGAAGTGTTCGACGCCGCCGCGCTGCCGCTGCACGGCGAGCGCGTGCTTCAGCTCCTTGCCGACCCAGGTTGATTGATGGGCGCGCGGCGAGATGAGGACGAGGACGCCGGACGAGCGGGTTATCGCATCGCGGATCGTCGATTCGAGCGGATCGCCGCCGTGGAAGGCGCGCGAGTCGATGGTGAGAGGCGTCTCCAGCTCGGCGAGCGCGATGCGCAACTGGCGGACGATGGCGTCGTCGCCGCTGCTGTGCGAGACAAAGTAGGTCGGAGGAAGGGTTGAGGCTTCGCTTGCGGAATCGTTCTTTGCCATCGTGGCTCTCCCAGCGCGGCGTTGGCTCCTGTTCTGCGAGCGGAGAAGTGTACGCCGGATTGCCGCGCGGCGCAGTCGTTCGTGGCGTGGTTCCGCGAGCGGCAGTCAGCGCCACCGGAGCGGCGTCGTCGCAAGCCCTTGACGTTCGTGGCCGGTCCAGTCGATGAAGTCCAGTCGCTCGTCTTCCGACCACAGCTTCGCCGCCTGTCTCTGGAATGTCGGGCTTTCGATCACCGTGGGGATCGTCGATTCCAGCGGGTCGCCGCCGCGGAGCGCACGCGAGTCGATCGTCAGCGACGTATCCAGTCCTGGCCGAAGCAGTGGCGGCCAGTGATGGCGACCGCCAACGCTCCTTTGACCCACCCATCGGGCTTGCCCGCTGCTCAGCTTGCCCAGTTCTCGACCTGCAACCCCGGGATGCGCGAAAAATCCGCCGGGTTGGCCGTAACCAGCGTCGCCTGCACGGCCAGTGCGTGTGCGCCGATGAGCTTGTCCAGCGCATTGCGCGTGCGTTGCGGGTCGGCCAGGCGAACGGCGGCGTAGGCGCGCGCGGCGTCGGCATCGAAGGGCAGCACCACGAGATCGTCGAGCACCGCGTCGAGGGCCGCACGACGCGCTGCGCCGTCGCCGCCGGCCGCGATGACGCCGAATTCGAGTTCCGCCAGGCTGATCGCCGAAAGCAGCAAGTCGCCGAAGTAGCACTCGCTCAAATGCCTGGCAAGCGCCGGATTCCCCTGCATGGCATGGATGCAGATGCTCGTGTCGAGCAGGTAACGCAGCGCTTTCATCCCGGCTCGCCATTTCCGGCTTTGGCGGCGCCCCATGTTCCCCAATCGCGCTCAAGCTCCTCGCCCGCATCGGGACGTTGGCCATCCGGAAACCATCCCAATGCGCCCATCGCCGAAAAGCTGTCAGCCAGGCCGGTAAGCCGGCGCAACGCCGGCCGGATCAGCAAGTCCCCTCCGGGCGTCGCTTCGATCTCGACTTCCTTTACTCCCGGTGGCAATTGCAGTTCCACCGGAATGCGCACCGCTTGCGAATTCCCGCTTCTGAACACCCGTGTCCGCATTCGTCGCTCCTGTATATACCGTGCGCACATGGTACTCCTTTGCCGGGACGAGTACTCCTGCGATCGAAATCGGGGTTCTCCTTGCCCAATCGGTACGGATCAGCGAGGAGTTCCGCCTGCCGCCCCAGTGCGGCCCGGCTTGCGGCGGGTTGTGATGGGCGCAAGCGCATGCCCGTTCGGCGTCTTCGTCCGGCGTAGTGCAGGCCACTGACCTTCTTCCCCGACCGTGGCGGGCGGGCGAAGAATCCCCGCGCAAATGTCTGGCGCGCATCCTTCGTTCTCATCCCGCGACGCCGCGAGGCCATGGCGCTTGCTTTTCTGATCGGAGCGCACACCGTCCAGGCGATCGCCCAGGATTTGCGAGTACACTGTTCGACGGTCAGCCGGGCAGCAAGCTGGCTCGACATGGGGGACACTTCGGTTTGGCCTCGTCCAAGGTTCTTGTCGGTCATCAAGTGCCCAAACGGGCCTCAGGCAGCCTAGCGCCGATTCGGCAAGCGGTTCGGGTTTTACGCTGCGACAGCGCCCCTGCTTGCCTCTACCTGCGAAGGATCAAGAAGCGATGGAAGCCTTTCGACAGTTCTATGAAGATGCACCGACCTCGATCGCTGTTCCCGAATCGCTGCGGCACAAGCGCCTCGAAGTCATTCTTCTGGTCCAGGAGCCACCGGCAAGCGAACCGCCTGCCGACTTGAAGTCTTTGCTCGCCGCCATGCCGGACGTCGGTGACGACGCGGACTTCAACAGGTCGCCGGACTATGGGCGCAGAGATACGGCGTGGGATTCCTGATCGACACCAACGTCCTGGCCGAACTGCGCAAGGGCGATCGCGGCGACCGCGGCGTGCAGGCCTGGTACGCGGGAGTTTCCTCCTCCGATCTGTACGTTTCGGTGATCGTCCTGGGCGAGATACGTCGGGGCGCCGAGCTGCTGCGTCGCCGTGACCCGATCGCGGCGGCAAGGCTGGACGTTTGGCTGGCGACGCTGCGCACCTCGGTGGGCAATCGTCTCCTGCCCATTTCCCCGGAAGTCGCCGATTCCTGGGGTCGTATGGGGATTCCTGATCGCTTGCCCATGGCCGATGGTTTGCTCGCCGCCACCGCGCTGGTTCATGATCTTGTGTTGGTGACTCGCAACACGCGCGATGTCGAGCGTTCTGGCGTCAAACTGCTCAATCCCTTCATCGGCCGCTGACGAACTTCGCCTTGTGCCGGCCGCTGAACTTCGTCGCCGGCCGTGGCGGGCGGGCGGGTGAACAATGCCCGCGCAACTATCTGGCGCGTAGCCTTTGTTTTCATCCCGCGACGCTACCAGTTGAGCCATCCCGAACCCAGCCCATCTTTAACATCCCATA
>DIME01000108.1:1469-9855 GCA_002425405.1 Candidatus Accumulibacter vicinus | reverse complement strand
TGCACCTGCCCGAAGGCGTCGAGCTATTCAAGCAACTGATTGCCAAGTCCGACGTGCTATGCGAAAACTTCCGGCCCGGCACCCTCGAAAAATGGGGTCTCGGCTGGGAGGTTCTGCGCGCGGTCAATCCTGGCCTGATCATGCTGCGCGTCACCGGTTACGGCCAGACCGGCCCCTACCGCGACCGTCCCGGTTTTGCGCGGGTCGCGCACGCGGTCGGCGGCATCGCCTTTCTCGCCGGCATGCCGAGGGGAACCCCGGTGACACCGGGGTCGACCACCCTCGGCGACTACCTGACCGGCCTCTACGGTTGCATCGGCATTCTGATGGCCTTGCGCCACCGCGAGCGCACTGGCCAAGGGCAATATATCGATGCCGCCCTGTACGAATCGGTGTTTCGCTGCACCGACGAGCTGGCGCCGGCCTACGGCATGTTCGGTCGGATTCGCGAGCGGCACGGACCGACGCATAACGACTTCGCTTGCCCACACGGTCATTTTCCGACCAAGGACGACGGCAAATGGGTGGCCATTTCGTGTGTCACCGACAAGCTTTTCGAGCGCCTGGCGATCGCCATGGGACGCCCCGAACTGGCCGCGCCACATGTCTACGGAAACCAGAAGACACGCCTTGAAAACCGTCATGATGTCAACGAAATCGTCCGCGACTGGTGCGGTTCGCTGCATCGCGACGACCTGCTCAACCGCTGCTTCGCTGCCGGTGCGCCCGCCGGACCATTGAACAGCATTGCCGATATTTTTGGCGACCGGCAGTTCCATGCCCGCCGCAACCTGGTGGCTATCGACGAGCAGGACATCGGCGAGACGGTGATTGTCCCGTCAGTGCTGCCACGTCTATCGGTTACGCCGGGCCGGATCAAGCACCTGGGTCCACGGCTCGGGCAACACACCGACGAAGTGCTCGTGGATCTGCTCGGCCTGACCACAGACGAGATCAATGAACTGCGCAAGAAACGTGTGATCTGAACAGCGAAGGAATGGGTGAATAGAATGGATGGGATCCTGAAGGGCTTGCGCATTATCGAAGGCTCCGCTTTTGTCGCCGCTCCGCTGGGCGGCATGACGCTGGCCCAGCTCGGAGCGGATGTCATCCGTTTCGACCCGCTCGGCGGCGGCCTCGACCATCGCCGCTGGCCGCTCACCCTCGACGGCCAACACAGCCTGTTCTGGGCGGGCCTGAACAAGGGCAAGCGCTCGATTGCCGTAGACTTTCGCAAGCCGCGTGGTCAGGAGTTGTTGACGCAGCTGATCTGTGCGCCGGGCGAAAATGCGGGTCTGTTCAGCACCAACTTTCCGGCCAAAGGCTGGCTCGCTTACGAGACACTGCAGGCACGGCGTCAGGATTTGATCATGGTCAATCTGACCGGACGCCGTGACGGCAGTTCGGAAGTCGATTACACGCTCAATCCGCAGCTCGGCCTGCCCTTGATGACCGGGCCCAACTCGTCGCCGGAGGTGGTGAACCACGTCTTTCCGGCCTGGGACTTCATCAGTGGCCAGATGATCGCCCTCGGCCTGCTCGCCGCCGAAAGACACCGGCGGCTGACCGGCGAAGGACAACTGATTCGTCTCGCACTGAAGGACGTGGCACTGGCCATGCTCGGCAATTTCGGCATGCTTGCCGAGGTGATGATCAATGACACCGACCGGCCCAGACAGGGCAACTATCTCTACGGCGCTTTCGGCCGCGATTTCACCACGCTCGACGGCAAGCGCCTGATGGTCGTCGGTCTCACCAGCATGCAGTGGCGTTGCCTGATCAAGGCCACCGGCCTGCAGGAGGCCATCGCGGCACTCGGCGCCCGACTGGGTCTCGACCTCGAAGACGAGGGTCATCGCTTCCGCGCCCGACAACAGATTGCTGCACTGCTCGAACCGTGGTTCCATGCGCGCACGCTCGCCGAAGCCGCTACCATCCTCGATGCCCACCGTGTCAGCTGGGGCCCCTATCGCAGTGTGCGTGAAACCATTGCCTGCGACCCCGATTGCTCGACCGACAATCCGCTGTTCACCATGACCGAACAACCCGGGATCGGCACCTACCTGATGCCCGCAACACCGCTCCAGTTCAGCCGCGTGCCACGCCTGCCGGCAACGCCGGCGCCACGCCTTGGCGAACACACCGACCAGATCCTGCTCGACATTCTCGGTTTGAGCGAGGCCGAGGTCGGCCGCCTGCACGACGCGCGCGTCGTTGCCGGTCCGGATTGAAAACCGCTGTCAACGCCGTCGACTCCACCCGCCTTTCTTTCGTCAGGGACAACCGCCATGAAGCTACCCATTCATTTCTACAAGCCACTCGCCATCGGTGCGCCTCAGCCCCTGCGTGAACTGCCGGTGCGGCCGGAACGAATGATCCATTTCTTTCCGCCGCACATCGACAAGATTCGTGCCAAGGCGCCCGAAACCGCGAGGTCTTGTGACGTCATGTGCGGCAACCTCGAGGATGCCATTCCAATCGACGCCAAGAACGCAGCGCGCGCCGGTTTCATCGAACTGCTCAGCAACCATGATTTCGGGGATACCGCGATGTGGGTGCGCGTCAATGCCTTGAACAGCCCGTGGATACTCGACGACCTCGAACAAATCATCAGACATGTCGGGAACAAACTCGATGTGATCATGATTCCCAAGGTCGAAGGCGCGTGGGACATTCATTTCGTCGACCAGTACGTTGCGCTGCTCGAAGCCAAGTACGCGATCAGGAAACCGATTCTGCTGCACGCCCTGCTCGAAACCGCGCAGGGCGTGACCAACGTCGAATCCATTTGTGGTGCCAGTCCGCGCATGCATGGACTGAGTCTCGGCCCGGCTGACCTGGCCGCCTCGCGCGGCATGAAGACCACCCGCGTCGGAGGCGGCCATCCTGGCTACGGCGTCCTTGCCGACCCCGAACCCGGTCAGAACCAGCGTGCCTTTTTCCAGCAGGACCTCTGGCATTACACCGTCGCGCGCATGGTCGATGCCGCGGTGGCACATGGCCTGCGCTCGTTCTATGGTCCCTTCGGCGACCTCAAGGACGAAGCGGCCTGCGAAGCGCAGTTCCGCAATGCCTTCCTGATGGGTTGCTCCGGCGCCTGGTCGCTGGCACCGAACCAGATCGCCATCGCCAAGCGCGTCTTCAGCCCCGACGTGAAGGAAGTGCTGTTCGCCAAACGCATTCTCGAAGCGATGCCCGATGGCAGTGGTGTAGCGACGATCGACGGTAAAATGCAGGACGATGCGACCTGGAAACAGGCCAGGGTGATTGTCGATCTGGCGCGCCTGGTGGCCAGGCGCGACCCGGAACTGGCCGCCGCATATGGACTGTAGGACATTCTTTCAACACCTTGGGGAGAGCGTTCAGTGAGCGAAAAAACCAGACTGGGCAACTTTTTCGAAGATTTCTGCGTCGGGCAGAAAATTGTGCACGCCACACCGCGAACCATCACCGAGGGCGACGTGGCACTGTACACCGCCTTGACCGGGTCGCGCTTTGCCACTTCAGCCGACACCTTCGCGCACCGCCTCGGCTTCCCGCGGGCACCGGTAGACGATCTGCTGGCCTTTAACATGGTCTTTGGCCGGACCGTGCCGGACATTTCGCTCAATGCCGTCGCCACCCTCGGTTACGCGACTGGCCGCTTCGGCCATCCGGTCTATCCGGGCGACACGCTCAGCGCCGATTCCACCGTGATCGGGCTGAAAGAGAACAGCGACGGCAAGACCGGTATCGTTTATGTGCGTTCGTGCGGGGTCAATCAGCGCGGGCAGATCGCCCTCGACTACTGCCGTTGGGTCATGGTCCGCAAGCGCGACCCGGCTTCGCCGCCTCCGGAAACCGTCGTGCCGGAACTGCCTGCTGCCGTCGCGGCTGGCGATCTGCTGGTTCCGACCGGGATCAGGATTGGCGAGTACGACACCGCCTTGTCCGGTAGCACCGACCTCTGGAATGACTACCAGGTCGGCGAACGGATGGATCATGTGGACGGCATGACCATCGAAGAAAGCGAACACATGATGGCTACCCGTCTGTACCAGAACAACGCACGCGTGCACTTCAACCAGCAGGCCGAAAAAACCGGGCGTTTCGGCCGCCGTCTGATCTACGGTGGCCACATCATCAGCCTGGCTCGCTCGCTGTCCTTCAACGGGCTGGCCAACGCCTTCAGCATCGCGGCGATCAACGGTGGCTGGCATGTCGCGCCAGCCTTTGCCAATGACACGATCTACGCCTGGTCGGAAGTGCTCGAACAACTGATCGTGCCGGGACGCAACGATATCGGCGCGCTGCGGCTGCGTACCGTAGCGACCAAGGACCAGCCCTGCGCGGATTTTCCCTACAAGACTGCCGACGGCCGTTACGATCCGAGCGTGCTGCTTGACTTCGACTATACGGTGCTGATCCCGAGAAGAGAGTAGCCGCGAGGGTTGTCGCGTTGCTTCCTTCGCCTGGTTCTTCCCTCTGGTTCTTTTCTTCTCCTTTCCTCCTTGCAAAAAGTTCGGCCATACGCCGAAGTATCGTTGTTTTCATCAGACTTGAACTCCGCTATGCTTCGCGAACGTCGAAAGAACGATGTAAACTAATGGAGGAATTATGTTCCAAGTCCGAATACACGGTCGCGGCGGCCAGGGTGTGGTGACGGCTGCCGAGATGTTGTCTATTGCTGCGTTTGAGGAAGGCCGCTATGCTCAGGCCTTCCCGAGCTTTGGTTCCGAACGTACCGGGGCCCCGGTCGTCGCCTTCTGCCGCATCGCCGACCAGGAGATCCGGCTACGCGAACCGATCATGGAACCCGATGCCCTGATCATTCAGGATCCGACGCTGCTGTTCCAGGTCGATGTCTTCTCCGGCCTGAAAAAAGGCGGTTACATCCTGATCAACACCACCCGCAGTTTCGATGAACTGGGTCTTGGCGATTTCCTCCGCGACTGGCCGAAGGAGAGATTGTGCACGGTCCCGGCCACCGATCTCAGTCGCAAGCATGTCGGTCGTCCGATGCCCAATGTCCCCTTGCTCGCCGGTTTTGCGGCTGCATCAGGCATCATCCGGCTGGAGTCGGTGATCATGGCGATCAACGACAAATTCTCCGAAAAGGTGGCCAGCAACAATATCACTGCCGCCACCGAGGCTTATCAGTTCGTCCTCGACGAAATCGAAAGCGTACGTCAAGAGGAGGCTGCACATGCTTAAACAGACCGAAGGTTCACACGCCGTTGCCGAGGCAGTCGCCCTGTGCCGGCCCGAGGTGATCTGTGCCTACCCCATTTCACCGCAGACGCACATCGTCGAAGGCCTTGGCGAGATGGTCAAGGCCGGCGAGGTCGAGAACTGCGAGTTCATCAACGTCGAATCCGAGTTCGCCGCGATGAGCGTCGCCATCGGCTCATCGGCCACCGGCGCCCGCACCTACACTGCGACCGCTTCGCAGGGCCTGCTGTTCATGGTCGAAGCCGTATTCAACGCTTCCGGCCTTGGCCTGCCGATCGTGATGACCGTTGCCAACCGCGCCATCGGCGCACCGATCAATATCTGGAACGATCACTCGGATTCGCTCTCGCAACGCGACTGCGGCTGGATCCAGTTGTTCGCCGAGACCAACCAGGAAGCGCTCGATCTGCACATCCAGGCCTTCAAGCTGGCTGAGGAAGTCAGCCTGCCGGTAATGGTCTGCATGGATGGCTTCATTCTGACGCACGCTTACGAGCGGGTTGACGTTCCCACCCAGGAGCAGGTCGACGCCTTCCTGCCGCCTTACGAACCCCGCCAGGCGCTTGACCCCAGGGAGCCGGTGTCCATTGGCGCGATGGTCGGCCCCGAGGCTTTCGCGGAGGTCCGCTACCTCGCGCACGCCAAGCAGATGCAGGCTCTTGGCCTGATCCCGAAAATGGCCGAACAGTTCAGAACGGCATTCGGTCGTGAGTCGGGCGGCCTGACGCGTTCGTATCTGACCGAGGATGCTGAAACCATCGTCGTGGCGATGGGTTCGGTGTTGGGAACGATCAAGGACACCGTCGACGAAATGCGTGCTGCCGGCGAGAAGATCGGCGTGCTGGGAATCACTTCCTACCGGCCTTTCCCGATCGACAGCGTCCGGGCTGCGCTGCAGAATGCGCAGCGCGTGGTGGTGCTCGAGAAGAGCCTGGCCGTCGGCATCGGCGGCATTCTGTCTACCGACGTCCGCATGGCGATGTCGGGCCTGCAATTGCACGGCCACACCGTCGTCGCCGGACTCGGCGGGCGGGCGATCACCCGCAAATCCCTGCGCGCGCTGTTCGCCAAGGCCGCTCGCGGCGAACTCGAACATCTGACCTTCCTCGATCTCGACTGGAACGTGGTCAACAAGCAGCTCGAACGCGAGCGCACGACTCGCCGTTCGGGTCCGGCAGCCGAAAGCATGCTGCGCGACGTGGGCGTCATTGCCGCCCGTATTGGCTGAGGACATCTACGATGAGCTTCCAACCCCTGCATTTCTACCAGACCGGCACCTTCACCATCGGCAACCGCCTGCTCGGCGAAGAAGACCGGACGGTGCAGTCCGACATCCGCCGCACCAATTCACTCAATTCGGGGCATCGCGCCTGCCAGGGCTGTGGTGAAGCACTCGGCGCGCGGTTCGCCATCGATGCGGCGATGAATGCCGCGCGTGGCCGACTGATTGCGGCCAATGCCACCGGTTGCCTCGAAGTCTTCTCGACCCCCTACCCCGAGACCTCGTGGCAGATCCCATGGATTCACTCGCTCTTCGGCAACACTGCCGCGGTCGCCACCGGCATCGCTGCGGCGATCAAGGTGAAAAGACAGAAGGGCGAGATGGCTGATGTCCGCGTCGTTGCCCAGGGCGGCGACGGTGGCACCACCGACATCGGTTTCGGCTGCCTGTCGGGGATGTTCGAGCGCAATGATGACGTTCTGTATATCTGCTACGACAACGGCGGCTACATGAACACCGGCGTGCAGCGCAGTTCGGCCACGCCGCCGGCCGCCCGCACGGCGACCACCATGCCGGTCGGCCCGGAGCCCGGCAACGTCTTCGGCCAGGGCAAATTCGTTCCGGCGATCGCCATGGCGCATGAGATTCCTTACGTCGCAACGGCGACCGTTGCCGGCCTGCACGACCTCGAATACAAGGTCACCAAAGCCATGGGCATGCGCGGCGCACGCTACATCCATATCCTGGTGCCCTGCCCTCTTGGCTGGGGCGCAGCGTCGCAGGACACCATCAAACTGGCACGCCTGGCCAAGGAAACCGGTATCTTTCCGGTTTTCGAAGCGGAACACGGCGAAGTCACCGGCGTCCTGAAAATCCGCCGGCAACAGCCAGTCGAGGAATACCTGCGACTGCAGAAACGCTATGCCCACCTGTTCGGCAAGGCGCCGGCAGTGGCAACGATCGCCCGCCTGCAAGCGGCGGCAGACAAGAACATTCGCAAGTACGGACTGCTTGACCAGGAGGCGAACTGATGGAAAAACCCTTTGCCATAACCCTAGACCCCGGCTCTTCGCTGGCCAACCGGACCGGCTCGTGGCGCACGTCTAGACCGGTGTATGTTGACCGCCTGCCGCCCTGCAACAATCAATGCCCGGCCGGTGAGGACATCCAGGGCTGGCTGTTCCATGCCGAATCCGGCGATTATGAAAGCGCCTGGCGCCACCTGACCAAGGATAACCCCTTCCCGGCAATCATGGGACGCGTCTGCTACCACAGTTGCGAGAACGTCTGCAACCGCAGCAAGATCGATGCAGCCGTCGGCATCAATTCGGTCGAACGCTTTCTCGGTGATGAAGCGCTCAAGCGCGGCTGGAAGCTGACGGCACCGACCACCGAATCCGGCAAGCATATCCTGATCGTCGGCGCCGGCCCCTCGGGCATGTCGGCGGCCTACCACCTGCGCCGGCTCGGTCACCGCGTCACGGTCCATGAGGCGGGCCCGCTGCTGGGCGGCATGATGCGCTTCGGCATTCCCAAGTACCGCTTGCCGCGCGATGTACTCGAGGCCGAGATGCAGCGTGTCGTGGAACTTGGGGTCACGGTGAGACTGAACAGCAAGGTCGACAATATCCTCGACACCATGCAGGCCGGCAAGTTTGACGCCGCTTTCCTGGCGGTCGGTGCACACATCGGCAAAAGGGCGAGGATTCCGGCCGGTGACGCCGCAAGAATCATCGACGCCATTTCGCTGCTGCGCAGCATGGAAGGTGAAGACAAGCCCATGCTGGGCCGGCGGGTCGTCGTTTACGGTGGCGGCAACACGGCCATCGACGTGGCGCGCACCGCCAAGCGCATGGGTGCCGAGCCGCTGATCGTCTATCGCCGTACGCGCGAGAAAATGCCGGCACATGATTTCGAGGTCGAGGAGGCGCTCCAGGAAGGCATCATGGTCAA
>DIME01000108.1:0-1132 GCA_002425405.1 Candidatus Accumulibacter vicinus | reverse complement strand
GAGATTGAAACCATCGAGGCCGACTCGCTGGTGCTCGCGCTCGGGCAGGACGTCGATCTCGGTTTGCTCGAAGGCGTTCCCGGATTGCAGGTCAGCGATGGCGTGGTGCAGGTCGGCGCCAACATGATGACCGGCCATCCGGGCATTTTCGCGGGTGGCGACATGGTCCCGGCCGAACGCAACGTCACGGTCGGCATCGGTCACGGCAAGGCGGCGGCAAAACATATCGACGCCTGGCTGCGCAACGAGCAGTATGTCGCACCACCCAAACACGAGGTTGCAGTTTTCGAGAACCTCAACACCTGGTATTACACCGATGCACCGAAAACCGTTCGCCCGATGCTGGACATCATTCGTCGTCAATCGACCTTCGATGAAGTCCAGGGCGGACTGGATGAAAGCACCGCGCTGTTCGAGGCGCGGCGCTGTCTTTCCTGCGGCAACTGCTTCGAATGCGACAACTGCTACGGCGTCTGTCCGGACAATGCGGTCATCAAACTCGGTGCCGGCAAGCGCTTCGAGTTCAACTACGACTATTGCAAGGGCTGCGGCATGTGTGTCGCCGAATGTCCCTGCGGCGCGATCAAGATGGAGGCAGAAGAAATCTGAGCGCTGAGCAATACTGGCATTGACGCTCCTGGCCGCTTGCCGCAACCGAAGCGCAAACCACGTGATCCGGCATCGTGATCCGGATCGCCCAATCCGGGGACACTTCGAACCTGGCGTTTGAAGTGTCCCTTCCTTGTTCCCTAAACCGCGAGGTATGTATGTCCACTGAAACAAAGAACGTCTACGTATTTGGTGCTGCTCGAACTGACGGCGACGCCACGATGAAGAATCTGCTCGGAGGCAAGGGCGCCAACCTGGCCGAAATGTGCCGCCTGGGGATTCTCGTACCCCCCGGTTTCACGATCAGCACCGAGGTGTGCACCGTCTATAGCGAACAGGGCCAGGATGCCGTGGTCAAGCTGATCGAGGCGAACGTCCGCGAGGGCGTGGCTTTCGTCGAAAAAGAGATGGGCAAGAAATTCGGCGACGCGTCTGATCCGCTACTGCTGTCGGTGCGCTCGGGTTCGCGCGCTTCGATGCCGGGCATGATGGACACCATCCTGAATCTCGGCCTCAATGACGA